>NZ_JBHXLO010000002.1:0-496443 GCF_042721395.1 Lentzea sp. NPDC058450 | reverse complement strand
CGCTTTTCAGCCCGGCCTTTCCGGCCGACCAGCACCTCGCAAGGGCCCCGAAGTCAAGCCCCAATCTCTATCGTCGCGCAGCGGCGATGACTCGACCACGCTCGTCCGCAGTTGTCTCTGCACCCGAACCCAACCACCGCACTGGTGACGTACGCGGCGTCACGTGTACTGAACCCGGAACTCCTTGATCCCGTTCAACCACCCGGACCGCAACCGCCGAGGCTCAGCCACCTGCCGAATGTTGGGCATGGCATCGGCAATGGCGTTGAAGATCAGATCAATCTCCAACCGAGCCAGGTTGGCCCCGATGCAGAAGTGCGCCCCACTCCCTCCAAACCCAAGATGGGGATTGGGATCCCGAGTGATGTCAAACGTCTCAGGAGCCTCAAACACCTCTTCATCAAAGTTGGCAGACGAGTAGAACATCCCGACCCGTTGCCCGGCCTTGATCTCCACCCCTCCAAGCGAGGTGTCCGCCATCGCCGTGCGCTGGAACGACACCACCGGCGTGGCCCACCGAACGATCTCATCCCCAGCAGTAGCCGGCCGCTCCGACTTGAACAACTCCCACTGCTCAGGATGATCAAGCAACGCCTTCATCCCGTGCGTGATGGCATTACGAGTGGTCTCGTTCCCAGCCACCGCCAACAACAACACGAAGAACCCGAACTCCTCGGACGCCAGCCCAGCCCCGTCGACGTCAGCCTGAACGAGCTTGGTCACGATGTCAGACCGAGGACACTTCCTCCGGTCCTCAGCCATGGTCCACGAGTACCCCAGCAACTCAGTAGCCGCGGTCAACGGCTCGATCTCGAACTCGGGGTCGTCATAAGCGATCATCTGGTTCGACCAGTCGAAGATCTTCCGCCGATCGTCCTGCGGAATCCCGATCAACTCCGCGATCGCCTGCAACGGCAACTCACAGGCGACGTCCGACACGAAGTCCCCGGACCCCTTCTCCAACGCCTCAGCAACGATCCGCTCAGCCCGGGAAGCCAACGCCTCCCGCAGCGAGTTGACCGCCCGCGGCGTGAACCCGCGCGAGACGATCGCACGCTGCTTGGTGTGCGTAGGCGGATCCATGTTCAGCAGCAACAGCCGCTGCATCTCGATGTTGTCGCGCGGCATGTCCTCCTTGAACCGGATGATCGCCGTGTTCTCGCGACTGGAGAACAGTTCGCTGTTGCGCGAGACCTCCTTGACGTCGCGGTGCTTCGTCACCACCCAGAAGCCGTCGTCGGGGAACCCCGCTGATCCCTGCGGGATGGAGTTCCACCAGATCGGCGCGGTCTGGCGCAGTTCGGCGAACTCCTCGAACGGCAGCCGACTCGCGTACATGTCGGGGTCGGTGAAGTCGAAGCCTTCCGGGATGCGCGGCTTGCCCACAGGCACCTCCTAGGTGGAACGCGTTCTAACCGATTCAAACACGCTTGCGGCTTGTGCTGAAGCCCCCACACGGCCAATCTGGAGCCTGACAGGAACGTGTTCTAGTTTCCGAGGAGGCTCGCGTGGGCAGTCCGGTGATCGTGGGAGCGGTGCGCACGCCCATCGGCAGGCGCAACGGCTGGTTGTCCGGCCTGCACGCCGCCGAACTCCTCGGCGCGGCGCAGCGAGGTCTTCTTGACAGGACCGGTGTCGATCCGTCCACGATCGAACAAGTAATCGGCGGCACGGTCACCCAGGCGGGCGAGCAGTCCAACAACATCACCCGGACGGCCTGGCTGCACGCGGGACTGCCGCAGACCACCGGCTGCATGACCGTCGACGCCCAGTGCGGGTCGGCGCAGCAGTCCACGCACCTCGTCGCCGGGCTGATCGCGGCAGGCGCGATCGACGCCGGCATCGCCTGCGGGGTCGAGGCGATGAGCCGGGTGCCGTTGCGCGCGAACGTCGGCGAGACCGGGATGCCACGGCCCGAGTCGTGGGCGATCGACCTTCCCAACCAGTTCGTGGCGGCCGAACGGATCGCCGAGCGCAGGGGCATCGGCCGCGAGGAGGTGGACCGGTTCGGGGTGCAGTCGCAGAACCGCGCCCGCAACGCCTGGGCGGCGGGGAGGTTCACCGCCGAGGTCGTGCCGGTGAAGGTCGGCGAGGAGCTCGTGGACACCGACCAGGGTCTCCGGGAGACCAGCCTCGAGGCACTCGCCGCACTCAAGCCTGTCGTACCGGACGGCGTGCACACCGCCGGAACGTCGTCGCAGATCTCGGACGGCGCCTCCGCCGTGATGGTCGTGTCAGAGGAGTTCGCCCAAGCGCACGGCCTCACCCCACGAGCGCGGATCGTCACGCAGTGCCTGATCGGCTCGGACCCCTACTACCACCTGGACGGCCCGGTCGACGCTACCGCGCGCCTGCTCCAGCGCAGCGGCATGAAGATGGCCGACATCGACCTGTTCGAGGTCAACGAGGCGTTCGCGTCCGTCGTGCTGTCGTGGGCGTCGGTCCACCGCCCCAACCTGGACCGGGTCAACGTCAACGGCGGCGCCATCGCGATCGGTCACGCCGTCGGCAGCACCGGCACGCGGTTGATCACGACCGCGCTGCACGAGCTCGAGCGCCGGGACGCCTCCACCGCGCTCATCACGATGTGCGCGGGCGGCGCGCTGGCCACCGGCACGATCATCGAACGGATCTGAACGGGTACCGGGCCCGCCGCGACTCGTGCTGGAACCGCCGGTAGAAGTCCTTCATCACCGCCGCGACGGAGTTGTGCCGCCCGAGCACCGCAGCGATCCTCGGCGGCACCCCTTCGGCCCGCAGCGCGTACGCGAACCACATCACCAGGTGCGTCACCGTGTAGTGGCGGTCGTAGTCCTGATGCTCGGCGAAGAACACGATCTCCTCCTCGTCCAACTCGAACGACGAGGAGATCGCCAGGCCGTAGTCGGCGAAGTACAGCCTTGAACCATCGGTCAGAACGTTCTGGAAGTGGCCGTCGAAGTGCAGCAGGCCCCGGGAGTTCATGAACTCCACCCCGGCCGCCAGCTCCCGTTCGACCATCTCGCAAGCGCTTTCGAGATCGCCGCACGCGTTCAGCCAGTCGTGCAGGTTGTGCGGAAAGCACTCCAGGAACACCGCGATGCTCGACGTAGACGCCCACAGCGCCTCGATCCGCGGCCCGACCGCCGGTCCCCAGTAGTCGACGGCCTGCTCCAGCTCCTCAGCCAAAATCTGGTCCGGGTGCGGCAGGACCCGCCAGTGGTACGTCAACGGAAAGCCGTCGTACGAGCCGTCCAGCACCCAGCCGGTGGTCATCTCGTGCACGGCCACCTCACGCCACGCCCCGAAACCCGCCGAACCGACCAACCCAACGCCATAATGCGCGCGCACGGGCAAGTCGTAGAGATTCGCCGTCGAACCGGGGTTGCGCAGCTCCAACGAGGTCAACGGCAGCCGCTTCACGAACACCCGCGTGTCCGCGACCTCCAGCAACGCCGTCGGCCCGCCGATCCCCGCACCCGCCGGCTCGGCGCGTTCCACCAGGTCAGCGAGCTCCGAGTCGCTCAACGACGACAAGGCGGCGGAAACCGAGCGGTAGGAGTCCAGTCGGGTCACATGATCGAAGTTACTCGGCCCCGTAGACCGGCGTCGGGTGATCGTCCGCGACCAGCTTCCGCACCACCGCACCCAACTCGTCGGGGGACCACCGCGCGCCCTTGTCGATCTCCGGCCCGCGCTGCCACCCGTGCACCACGCACACCCGCCCGCCGTCGACCTCGAACATCCGCCCGGTCACGTCCCCGGCCTCCTCGCTGCCGAGCCACACCACCAGCGGCGAGACGTTCTCCGGCGCCATCGCGTCGAAGCCCTCCACCGGCGGCGCCATCATGTCCGCGAACGTCGCCTCGGTCATCCGAGTCCGCGCGGCCGGGGCGATCGCGTTGACCGTGACCCCGTACCGGGCCAACTCGGCCGCCGCCACCAGCGTCAACGACGCGATCCCCGCCTTGGCCGCCGAGTAGTTGCCTTGCCCGACGCTGCCGAAGAGCCCGGCCCCGGACGACGTGTTGATCACCCGCCCGGACACCGCGCCACCGGCCTTGTGCACCGCCCGCCAATGCGCGGCCGCGTGGTGCAAGGTCGCGAAGTGCCCCTTCAGGTGCACTCGGACGACCTCGTCCCACTCGTCCTCACTGCACCCGACGACCATCCGGTCCCGCACGATGCCGGCGTTGTTGACCAGCACGTCCAGTCCGCCGAACTCCTCGACCGCCGCGCGCACCAGCCGCTGAGCACCGGCCCACGTGCCGACGTCATCGGTGTTGACCACAGCGCGCGGCCCGATCAACGCCGCCACCTCGCCCGCGACCTCGGCCGACAGGTCGTTCACCACGACCCGGGCCCCGGTGGCGCCGAACGCCAGCGCGTGCGCCCGGCCGATCCCGCGCCCCGCGCCCGTCACGATCACGACCCGGCTCATGAAGTCCCCTCATCGGCAGCGGTCAGGAACGCGGGTGCCTCTCCCCCGCCATGCACGACCAACGTCGCGCCACTCACGTAGGACGCCAACGGCGAAGCCAGGAACACCGCACACGCCCCGACCTCGTCCGGCGAAGCCAAACGCCCCAACGGCACGGTGCGGGCCACGGCCTCGATCCCGGCCTCCGAGCCGTAGTGCAGATGCGACTGCTCGGTCCGCACCATCCCCACGGCCAGCGCGTTGACCCGCACCTTGGGCGCCCACTCCACGGCCAGCGACGACGTCAGGCTGTCGAGACCGGCCTTGGCCGCACCGTAGGCAGCGGTCCCCGGCGACGGACGCCGCCCGCTCACGCTGCTGACGTTCACGATCGCCCCGGACCCCTGCTCCTGCATGACCGCGTTGGCGGCCTGCGACACCAGCAGGGGCGCCAGCAGGTTCAGTTCGACGATCTTCGAATGAAACCTGGGCGAAGCCTTGTCCGCCAACGCGAACGGCGCACCGCCGGCGTTGTTCACCACGACGTCGAGCCGCCCGTGCTGAGCGACGATCCCCGCCACCAGCTCAGAAACCTGCTCCGCATCGCGGACGTCACAGGGCACGAACGACGCGCCCTCGACCTCCGCGGCACGTCGAGCACAGGTCACCACCACAGCGCCCGCCGACAGGAACGCACGGGTGATGCCGAGACCGACACCCCGCACGCCGCCCGTCACCAGGACCACTGCTCCGTGAAGGTCCAGTTCCACCAGCACCTACCCCGGTCGCTCCGGCACTGCTAAATTACCAAGCAATCGCTTGGTTCGGAAGGCGGCTCCATGGGAATCTCCAGCAGCCACACCGAAAACGGCATCATCGAAGTCACCATCGACTATCCCCCGGTCAACGCCATCCCGTCGCAGGGGTGGTTCGAGCTGGGCAGGACCATCACCGCGGCGGGCCAGGACCCGGACGCGCGGGTGGTGATCCTGAGGGCCGAGAACCGCGGCTTCTGCGCGGGCGTCGACCTGAAGGAGATCCAGCGCGCCGAGGGCTACAACGCACTCGTCGCGGCGAACCGAGGGTGCTTCAGGGCTTTCGCGGCCGTCTACGACTGCGAGGTGCCGGTGATCGCCGCGGTGAACGGCTTCTGCCTCGGCGGCGGGGTCGGGCTGGTCGGCAACGCGGACATCATCGTGGCGTCCGACGACGCCACGTTCGGGCTGCCCGAGGTCGACCGGGGCGCGCTCGGCGCGGCCACCCACCTGGCCCGGCTCGTCCCGCAGCACCTGATGCGGACCCTCTACTACACCGCGCGCAACGTCAGCGCGCAGACGTTGCACCACCACGGCAGCGTCGTCGAGGTCGTGCCCCGCGCGCAGCTCGACGACGCGGCCCGCGAGATCGCCAAGGAGATCGCGAAGAAGGACACCACGGTGATCCGCGCGGCCAAGGAGGCGATCAACGGCATCGACCCGCAGCGCGTGCACCAGAGCTACCGCTTCGAGCAGGGCTTCACCTTCGAGCTGAACCTCACCGGGGTGTCGGACCACGCCCGGCAGGCCTTCCTGGACGGAGACCATGCGCGACAAGCGAATGACGGCTGACGAGGTCGCCGGCGAGATCAAGGACGGGATGACCGTCGGCATCGGCGGCTGGGGCTCGCGGCGCAAACCGATGACCCTGGTCAAGGCGCTGCTCCGGGCCGAAGCGAAAGACCTCACGGTCGTCACCTACGGAGGCCCGGACGCCGGGTTGCTGTGCGCGGCGGGCAAGGTGCGCAAGCTGGTCTACGGCTTCGTCTCGCTCGACTCGATCCCGTACGACCCGTGGTTCAAACGGGCCCGCGAGACCGGGACGATCGAGGTCCTCGAGCTCGACGAGGGCATGTTCCAGACCGGGCTCCGAGCCGCCGGGCACCGGTTGCCGTTCCTGCCGACCAGGGTGGGCCTCGGATCGGACGTGCTGAAGTACGCGCCGGAACTCAAGACCATCAGGTCCCCTTACGACGACGGCGAGGAGCTCGTCGCCATGCCGGCGTTGAAGCTCGACGTGGCACTCGTGCACCTCAACCGCGCGGACAAGCACGGCAACGCCCAGTACCTCGGGCCCGACCCGTACTTCGACGACCTCTTCTGCCTGGCCGCGGACCGGCGGTACGTCTCGTGCGAGCAGGTCGTGGAGACGTTCGACGGGCCGCCGCAGACGTTGCTGCTCAACAGGATGATGGTCGACGGTGTGGTGGAGGCCCCCGGTGGCGCGGGGTTCACGAGCTGCGCGCCCGACTACCCCCGGGACGAGGCTTTGCAGCGCGAGTACGCGGCCGCGGCGACCGACCTGGAGCAGTGGCCCGCCTTCTACGAGAGGTTCCTCGGATGAGCGACATCACGCGGGCCGAGGTGTGCGTCGCCGCGTGCGCCGACCTGTTCCTCGGTGCCGGCGAGACGCTGGCCAGCCCGATGGGCCTGATCCCGTCGCTCGGCGCGCGACTCGCCCGCCTCACCACCGAACCCGACCTGCTGCTGAGCGACGGCGAGGCGTTCCTGCTCACACCCGAGTCCACTGTGGAGGGCTGGCTGCCGTACCGGAAGGTGTTCGACGTGGTGGCGCACGGCCGTCGGCACGTCGTGATGGGCGCGAACCAGGTCGACCGGTTCGGCAACCAGAACATCTCGGCGATCGGCGACCACGCGAAACCCACCCGGCAGCTGCTGGGTTTCCGGGGCGCGCCGGGCAACACGATCAACCACCGCACCAGCTACTGGGTGCCGCGGCACAGCCCGCGCGTGCTGGTCGAGGCCGTGGACGTGGTGTCCGGCGTCGGCTACGACAAAGCGGTCGGCCCGTTCCACGACATCCACCGCGTGGTCACGAACCTGGCCGTGCTCGACTTCGACACTCCGGACCACTCCATGCGCATCGTCTCGGTGCACCCCGGGGTGTCCGTGGACGAGGTGCAGAAGCAGACGTCGTTCGACCTCGTCGCCGAGAACGTCGTCGAGACCCGGCTCCCGACCGACGAGGAACTGGACCTGATCAGGACGAGGCTCGACCCGAACGCCAAGCGGGAAAAGGAAGTGCCGGCATGAGGACCGCGCTGACCGATCTCGTCGGCGTGCGGCACCCGGTCGTGCAGACCGGGATGGGCTGGGTCGCCGGGCCACGTCTGGTCTCCGCGACGGCCGAAGCCGGCGGCCTCGGCATCCTCGCTTCGGCGACCATGACCTACCCCGAGCTCGAAGCCGCGATCAAGGAGACCCGCTCGCGCACCTCGGCGCCGTTCGGGGTGAACCTGCGCGCGGACGCCCACGACGCCCCGGAGCGGATCGACCTGCTGATCCGCGAGGAGGTGAAGGTCGCTTCCTTCGCACTGGCCCCGAAACCGGACATGATCGCGAAGCTGAACGACGCGGGAATCGTCGTGATCCCGTCGATCGGCGCGGCCCGGCACGCGGAGAAAGTCGCCAAGTGGGGCGCACACGCGGTGATCGTCCAGGGCGGCGAGGGCGGTGGCCACACCGGCGGGGTCGCCACGACGTTGCTGCTCCCGAGCGTGCTGGACGCGGTCGACATCCCGGTGATCGCGGCCGGCGGCTTCTTCGACGGCCGGGGCCTCGCGGCCGCGCTGGCCTACGGCGCGGCCGGCATCGCGATGGGCACGAGGTTCCTGCTCACCCAGGAGAGCACCGTCCCGGACGCGGTCAAACAGGCCTACCTGCAACGAGATCTCAACGGCACGGTCGTGACGACCCGCGTCGACGGCCTGCCGCACCGCGTGCTGCGATCCGACCTGGTCGAGCACCTGGAACGCTCCGGCCGAGTCAGCAGCCTGGCTAGAGCGTTGACCAACGCGGCCAGGTTCCGGCAGCACACCGGTCTGTCGTGGCGCGCGATGATCCGCGAGGGCCTGGCCATGAAGCACGGCAAGGACCTCACGTGGTCGCAGGTGATCATGGCCGCGAACACGCCGATGCTGCTCAGAGCCGGACTGGTCGAGGGCCGCACCGACGCGGGCGTGCTGGCGTCGGGTCAGGTCGCGGGGATCCTCCACGACCTGCCCACCTGCGCCGAGCTCATCGAGACGATCGTCGGGGACGCCGAGACCGCGATCGACCGGCTCAAAGCCGTTCGATGATCGTCACGTTCGCCTGACCACCGCCCTCGCACATCGTCTGCAGCCCGTACCGGCCACCCGTCCGCTCCAACTCGTGCAGCAACGTGGTGAAGAGCTTCGTTCCGGTCGCGCCGATCGGGTGGCCCAGCGCCAACGCGCCCCCGTTGACGTTGACCTTGCCCAGGTCGACCCTGAGCTCCTTGGCCCACGCCATCGCGACGGACGCGAACGCCTCGTTGATCTCGAACAGGTCGATGTCCGCAATGGACATCCCGGCCCGGTCCAGCGCGTACTTCGTGGCCCGGATCGGCGCGGTCAACATGTAGATCGGGTCCGACCCGCGCGCGGACATGTGGTGCACGCGCGCTCGCGGCGTCAGCTTGTGCTCGCGCACCGCCCGTTCCGACACGACCAGCACCGCCGAGGCGCCGTCGGAGATCTGCGACGACAACGCGGCCGTCGTCCGTCCGCCGGGCCGCAACGGCTGGAGCTTCGCCATCTTCTCCGCGCTCGTGTCCGGGCGCGGGCACTCGTCCGCCGCGACCCCGTTCACCGGTGCGATCTCGCGGTCGAACCGGCCCTCCTTGATCGCGGTGATCGCCCGGAGATGGCTCTGCAGCGCGAAGTCCTCCATCTCACGCCGCGACAGGTCCCAGCGCACGGCGATCAGGTCGGCCGCGCGGAACTGGCTGACCTCCTCGTCGCCGTAGCGGTGCTGCCAGCCCTCGCAGCCCTCGAACGGGCTCACCGTCATGGCCGACCCGATCGGCACCTGCGACATGTTCTGCACACCGCCCGCGACCACGACGTCGGCCGTGCCGCTCATCACCGCCTGCGCCGCGAAGTGCAGCGCCTGCTGGCTCGACCCGCACTGCCGGTCGACCGTCACGCCCGGGACCTGCTCGGGGAAACCCGCGGCGAGCCAGGACGTGCGCGCGATGTCGCCGGCCTGCGGGCCGACGGTGTCCACGCAACCGAAGATCACGTCGTCCACGTCCGTCGGGTCGACGTCGACCCGGTTGAGCAGCGCCGTGATCACGTGCGCGCCGAGATCCGCGGGGTGCACGTGGCTCAGCTCGCCACCACGCCTGCCCGCCGGGGTCCGCACAGCCTCGATGATGTACGCCTCGGCCACGAGGGCCCTCCTTCTTGCTACGTCTTGGAGTTCTTCCGGCGGCCCGTGGCGATGCCGTCGAGCAGGATCGCGAGGTACTGGTCGGCCACCGCGTCCGCCGCCAGGTCACCCTCCGGCCGGTACCACCGCACGGCCACCCACACCGTGTCGCGGATGAACCGGTACGTCACGTCAACGTCGAGGTCGGCGCGGAACACGCCCGCGCTCATGCCCTCCTCCAGCAGCACCGTCCACAGCTTGCGGAACTCCACGCTGCGGTCCTCGATGTAGGCGAACCGCTCCGCGCCGGCCAGGTGCTTGGCCTCGTTCTGGTAGATCGCGACGGCCGCGTGCCGGGTGTCGATCGACTCGAACGACGCCACGACCAGCGCCTTCAGCGTCTGCTTCGGACCGAGGCCCGCCTCGACGATCTCCCGGTACGAGCTGAACAGCTCGTCCAGGAACGTCCGCAGGATCTCGTCCACCATCGACTCCTTCGAGTCGAAGTGGTGGTACAGGCTGCCGGACAGGATGCCCGCCGCGTCCGCGATGTCCCTCACCGTCGTCTGGCCGTAGCCGCGTTCGGCGAACATCTGCGCGGCGAGCTCCAGCAGCTCGGCCCTCCGGGTGCTCACAGGTCGGTCCTTCCTCACGGGTGCTGACTGCTCACCGAGACGACCTCGCCCGTCAGGTACGACGAGTAGTCGCTGGCGAGGAACACGATCACATTCGCGACCTCCCAGGGCTCGGCGGCGCGCCCAAAAGCCTCTCGGGACGCCAGTTCGGTCAGCAACTCCTCACTGGTGACCTTGGCCAGGAACGGGTGCGCCGCCAAGCTCGGCGCGACGGCGTTCACCCGGATGCCGTGCTCGGCGACGTCCATCGCGGCGCACCTGGTGAGCGCCATGACGCCGGCTTTCGCTGCGGCGTAATGGGCTTGACCCTTCTGGGCGCGCCAGCCGATCACACTGGAGTTGTTAACGACGACACCGCTTCGCTGGGCGACCATTTGGCGTAGCGCGGCCCTGGTGCAGCGGAACGTGCCGTTCAGCGTGACGTCGAGGACCCTGGCCCACTCGTCGTCGGCCATGTCCGTGATCGCCTTCTCACCGCCGAGGCCGGCGTTGTTGACCATCACGTCGATCCGGCCGTGGCGGGCGACGGTCTCGTCGATGAGCCGTTGCACCTGCTCCTCGTTCGTGACGTCGCACGGGATGGCGTGGTCGGTGCCGAGCTTCTCGTGGGTCTCCTTGAGCCTGCGCTCGTGCCAGTCGCTGATGACGACCGTGGCGCCCTCTTCGAGGCAGCGCTGCGCGGTGGCCGAACCGATGCCGGTGCCCGCCGCGGCCGTGACCACGACGATCTTGTCCTTGAGCAGGTCGTGGCCGGTCATCGGGGCAGCCCCAGGATGCGGTGGGCGATGATCTCGCGCTGGATCTCGTCGGAGCCGCCGTAGATCGTCTCGGCGCGGCTGAACAGGAACATCCGCTGCCACTCGTTGTCGTCGATCATCGACTCGGGGCCGAGGGAGTCCATCGCGAGCTCGCCGAGCCTGCGGTGCCAGCCCGCCCAGAAGAGCTTCAGCACGGACGCCTCCGGGCCCGGTTCGTCGTCGAGGGTGCGCATCGTGTGCGAGCGCATGACGTGCAGCTCCATCCACGCCCTGGTGAGGCGTTCGTCGTCGCTGTTCGCCATGATCGCGTCGAGCTGCCTGCGGAAGCTGACCTGGTGGCCGAGCATCGCGGTGCCGCGTTCGAACCCCAGCGTGGCCATCGCGATCTTCCAGCCCTCGCCGGGCTCGCCGACCACGTTGTGCGCTTCGGTGACCGCGCTGTCGAAGAAGACCTCGTTGAACTCGGACGTGCCGGTGAGCTGGCGGATCGGCCTGACCTCGATGCCGGGCTGGTTCATCGGCACGAGCAGGTACGACAGGCCGTGGTGGCGCTGCGAGCCCGGTTCGGTGCGGCACAGCACGAAGATCCAGTCCGAGTAGTGCGCGTTGGACGTCCAGATCTTCTGGCCGTCGATCACCCACCTGCCGTCTTCCAGTCGCGCCCTGGTCTGCACGGACGCGAGGTCGGAGCCCGCACCCGGTTCGGAGTAGCCCTGGCACCACAGCTCGTCGAGGCTGCGGATCCTGGGCAGGAAGCGTTCCTTCTGTTCTGGTGTGCCGAACGCGACAAGCGTCGGCCCCAGCAGGCCCTCGCCGACGATGTCGACCTTCGCCGGCGCGTCGGCCTCGGCGTACTCCTCGTGGAAGATCACCTGTTCCTCGACGCTGCGCTCGCCGGGCCAGCCGAGGCACGTCCAGCCGCTGCGCGCGAGGTGCCGGTGCCAGCGCAGCCTGCCCTCGAACGCCTCGTGCTCGCGACCGGGACCACCCAGGCCGCGCAGCTCAGCGAACTCACCGACGAGGTTGGCGGACAACCATTCCCGCACCTCGCGCCGGAAGGACTCCATGGGCCATACTCTAACCTACCAAGCACTTGCTTTGGAGGGCGTCGTGTCGAACGTTCCAAGCAGGGAAACGGTTTCAGCCGTGCTCGAAGGCGCAGCTGCTTCGTACATCGACGCGGAGGCGTTGGTGGACGGGGAGGTTCGCCTGTCTTTTCTTCAGCTGCGCGCCGCGGTGCTGACGGCCGCGCGGGCGTTGGCCGGGTTGGGTGTGCGGCCGGGCGACCGGGTGGCGTTGTGCGCGCCGAACTCGGCTGCCTGGGTGGTGGCGGCGCTCGGGGCGTTGCACGCGGGGGCGGCGCTGGTGCCGATCAACACCCGGTTCACCGCCACCGAGACCCTCGACGTGGTGCGGCGCAGTGCCGCTCGGGTGCTCGTGGTCGAGGGGTCGTTCCTCGGGCGGGACCGGGAGGCCGAGCTGCGGACGTTGACCCCGGACCTGCCCGCGGTGGTGCGGTTGCCGCATCAGTGGGTGGACGTCGATGCCGATCTTCCTGTGGTGGCACCGGATCAGCTGTGCGACGTCATGTACACGTCCGGGACGACCGGGCGCAGCAAGGGGGCGATGAGCGCGCACCGGCAGTCGCTCGGGGTGGCTCTCGCCTGGGCTGAGTGCGGTGAACTGACGGCGGCCGACCGCTATCTGATCGTCAACCCCTTCTTCCACACCTTTGGTTACAAGGCGGGGATTCTGGCCTGTCTGCTGAGCGGGGCGACGATCGTGCCGCAGCCGGTGTTCGACGTCGTGGAGACGATGCGGCTGATCGAGCGCGAGCGGATCACCGTGCTGCCGGGTCCGCCGACGATCTTCCAGGCGTTGCTGGACCACCCGGACCGGTCGTCGTTCGACCTGTCGAGCCTGCGGCTCGCGGTGACGGGTGCGGCGGTCGTGCCGGTGGTGTTGATCGAACGGATGCGGGCCGAGCTGTCGTTGACCGTGCTGACGGCGTACGGGCTGACCGAGGCCGTGGTCGCGACGATGTGCCGGCCGGGTGACTCGCCGGAGACGGTGGCCTTGACGTGCGGGACGCCGATGGCCGGGTTCGAGTTGAAGCTCGGGGCGCAGGACGAGGTGTTGCTGCGCGGGCCGAACGTGATGCTCGGGTACCTGGACGATCCCGAGGCGACGGCTGCCGCCATCGATCCTGACGGCTGGTTGCACACCGGTGACGTCGGTGCGATCGACTCGCGCGGATACCTGTCGATCACCGACCGGCTCAAGGACATGTACATCTGCGGCGGGTTCAACGTCTACCCGGCCGAGATCGAACAGGCGTTGGCGCGGCTGTCCGGGGTCGCGGAGGTGGCCGTCGTCGGGATGCCTGACGCGCGCCTAGGCGAGGTGGGGCTCGTGTTCGTCGTGACTTCGCCAGGAGTGTCTTTGAGCGCTTCGGACGTGATCGCGTTCTGCCGTTCGAGACTCGCGAACTACAAGGTGCCGCGCGCGGTCGAGTTCGTGCCCGCGCTCCCCCGCAACGCCATGGGCAAGGTCCTCAAAACCCGACTGCGCAAGGAGAACGCGTGACTGTCACGTACGAACGGCGGGACGCGGTCGCCGTCGTGACCCTGAACCGCCCCGAGTACCGCAACGCGCAGAACTCGGCGATGACCTACGCGTTGGACGAGGCCTTCACCCGTGCGGTGGACGACGACGAGGTGAAGGTGATCGTCCTGGCGGGCGCCGGCGACCACTTCTCGGCGGGCCACGACATCGGCTCGCCCGGCCGTGACGTCGACCAGTCCTTCGAACGCAAGGCGGTGATGTGGTGGGACCACGTCGGCCGCGAGGGCGGTGACCTCCGGTTCGCCCGCGAGATGGAGGTCTACCTCGGCATGTGCCGGCGGTGGCGGGAGATCCCGAAGCCGACGATCGCGATGGTGCAGGGCGCGTGCGTCGCCGGTGGCCTGATGCTCGCCTGGATCTGCGACCTGATCGTGGCCGCCGAGGACGCGTTCTTCGCCGATCCCGTGGTGCGCATGGGAATCCCGGGCGTCGAGTACTTCGCCCACCCGTGGGTGCTCGGCCCGCGCGCCGCCAAGGAGGTGCTCTTCACCGGCGACCGCTTCTCGGCCCAGCGCGCCTACGAGTGGGGCATGGTGTCCCGCGTCGTGCCGCGCTCTTCGTTGGAGTCCACGACTTTCGAGCTGGCTTCTCGGATTTCGTCGATGCCGCGGTTCGGGCTGGCGCTGGCGAAGAAGGCGGTGAACCAGTCGGAGGACCTGATGGGCCTGCGCGCCGGCATGGACTCGGTGTTCGGCCTGCACCACTTCGCGCACGCGCACAACGCCGAGGTCAGCTCCGACGCGCTGGCCGGCATGGACGCCCGTGCGATGAAGAAGGCCTCCAGCTGATGGACCTCGACCTGGACGCCGCCACCTCCGACTTCCAGACCGAGGTGCGCTCGTGGCTCGCCACCCACGTCCGTTCGCTGCCTTCCCTGGACACCCCTGAAGGCTTCTCGGCACATCGCGAGTGGGAACGCCAACTGGCCGACGCACGCCTGTCGGTGGTCTCGTGGCCTCGGTCGTTCGGCGGCCGCGAGGCGTCTTTGTTGCAGTGGCTGGTGTTCGAGGAGGAATACCACGCCGCCGGCGCACCGGGCCGTGTCTCCCAGAACGGCATCTTCCTCCTCGCCCCCACGCTGTTCGCGCACGGCACCGACGAACAACGCGCCCGCATCCTGCCCGCCATGGCCCGCGGCGACGAGGTGTGGGCGCAGGCGTGGTCCGAGCCCGAAGCGGGATCGGACCTGGCGTCGTTGCGCAGCACCGCGACCCGCTGCGACGGCGGCTGGCTCCTGCGCGGCCAGAAGACCTGGAGCTCGCGCGCGTCCTTCGCCGACCGCGCGTTCGGCCTGTTCCGCACCGGTCCCGGCGAACGCCACCGAGGCCTGACCTACCTGCTCTTCGACCTTCGGTCGGCCGGTGTGACCGTGCGCCCGATCAACCAGCTCGACGGCGAACCGGGCTTCGCCGAGATCTTCCTGGACGACGTCTTCGTGCCGGACCCCGACGTGATCGGCGAGGTCGGCGACGGCTGGCGCGTGGCCATGAGCACCGCGGGCAACGAACGGGGCCTCACCCTCCGCTCCCCCGGCCGCTTCACGGCGGCGGCGTCGAGGTTGGTCGAGCTGTACCGCAAGAACCCGGACCCGGCCCTGCGCGACCGGGTCGTGGACGCCTGGATCGGCGCCCAGGCCTACCGCCTGCACACCTACGGCGCCCTCGCCTCACCGCTGTCGGGCCCGGCGGCCAGCGTCACGAAGGTGTTCTGGTCCGAACTGGACGTGGCGTTGCACGAGACCGCCCTGGACCTGCTCGGCGAGGTGGCGCCGGGCTGGCGCGACGGCTGGCTGTTCTCCCTCTCGGGCCCGATCTACGCCGGCACCAACGAGATCCAGCGCAACGTGATCGCCGAACGACTCCTGGGGCTGCCGCGATGATGTTCACGCTGTCACCCGAACAAACAGACCTGGCCGCCGTGCTGCACGACTTCCTGGGCGCGGGCAGGACGGACCTGGCCTCGCTGGGCATGGACGAGGTCAGCGATCCGGTGGACCTGGTCGTGGTGTTCGAGGAGATCGGGCACCACTCGGTGGCAGGGCCATTGATCGAGACGCTGGCCGTGGTACCGGCGCTGTTGGCCGGGGCCAGGGCCTGGCCAGAAGCGGAAGCGGGGGCGGGAACTGGGGTCGGGGCTGGGGAGCCAGGTGGCACCTGGTCTGTTGCCTTCCCACCCCTCGTTCCCCACGCCCCCGAGGCCGACCGCTACCTCCTCGCCGACGGCACCACCCTCCACCACGCCTCCCCCACCACGACCGAACTCCAGTCCGTTGACCCGGCCCGCCGCCTGGTCGACCTCTCCCCGGGCGAGGTCATCGCCACCGATGCCCCCACCGAACACGCCTTCAACCTGGGCGTCCTCACCGCTTCCGCCCAACTCCTCGGTCTGGGCCGAGCCATGCTCGAAATGACCACCGAGTACGTCAAAACCCGCCATCAGTTCGGTAAGCCCATCGGCCAGTTCCAAGCGGTCAAACACCATTTGGCCAACGTCCTCATCGGACTCGAACTCGCCCGCCCCCTGGTCCACGGCGCCGCAGTCACTCTCACCACCAGGGACATCTCGGCGGCCAAGGTCGCCACCTCGGACGCAGCCTGGCAGTCCGCCCGCACCGCACTCCAGGTGCACGGCGCGATCGGCTACACCGCCGAACACGACCTGAGCCGCTACCTCCTGCAAACCAGAGCCCTCCGCACGGCGTGGGGCAGCCCGTCAATGCACCGAGCACGCGTGCTGGAGGCGTTGTGACCCCAGAACAACAAGCCCTGAAAAACGCCGTCCGCAGCCTGCTGCACAAACACTCCAACACCCGCGCGGCATTGGAAACCGGCTACGACAAGGACGTGTGGGCGCGCCTCACCGACATGGGCGTGCTACCGATCCCCGAGGAGCACGGCGGTTCCGGCGCCACCGCCCAGGACACAAACGTCGTGCTAGAAGAACTAGGCCGCACGCTCACACCGTCACCACTGCTGGCCACGACCATCGCCACCCACGCACTCCTCAGCGTCAAGCAGGACGACCTGCTGCAACGAATCGCGAACGGCGCCATCGCCACCCTCGCCTGGCCGTGGGACGGCACCCAGGTCACCGGCACCAGCCACCTGACCGGCACCTTCAAGTACGTCCTCGACGGCGACCACGCCGAAATCCTCGTCGTCAGCGACGGCAGGCACCTCTACGAGGTCCACGACGTCACCCCCGAGCACACCCCGACCATGGACCAGACCCGCCGCCTGGCCACTGTGCACCTCGACAACACCCCGGCCACGCGACTCGGCCCGTGGGACCCAGCGATCCAGACGGCGGCCATCGCGGCCCTCGCCGCCGAACAGGTAGGGACAGCGGCCAAAGCGCTGGAGCTCACCGTCGAGTACACCAAAACACGCGTGCAATTCGGCAAGCCGATCGGCCAGTTCCAAGCCCTCAAGCACCGCATGGCCGACATGCACGTGCTCGTGGAAACCGCCCGGTCAGCCGCAGGAGCCGTCACCGACGAGACCAGCGCGGCCGTGGCCAAGGTGTACTGCTCGGAGTCCTTGTTCCAGGTAGCGGCCGAGATGGTGCAACTGCACGGCGGCATCGCGATCACCTGGGAACACGACGCCCACCTCTACTTCAAACGGGCACACGGCGCCCGCCAACTGTTCGGCAGCCCGGCCGAGCACCTGAGGCGACTGCGGGCCAAGATCTGACCTCGTGGACGCACAGACCTACGCAACGGTGACCGACCTCTGCACGCGACTGGCAGGCCGCCTACCGGACGACGTCCTGCGCTCCGCGCGCGAGGACTACTTCGGTGGCGAACCCGCACAAGCCGAGGCCACCCTGCTGCTGTCCATGGCACACGGCAACATCGGCCTGACCGCCGAGGAACGCACTCAAATGGCGTCCACTCTCGACGACCCACACGCACCGGACCTGGCCGCAGTCCCGAGAATTGCCGAGGTACCGCCGGTGCTCTACCGCTTCAGCGCCACCGCCCCGGCGAACGCACCAGACCCGACCAAGGCGGACCTCGTCCTGTCGACAGACGCGGCACGTCACGGAGGACACCGTCTGCGCCGCGCCTGGAGGGAACCACTGGACGGCGCGCCGGACCTGGCGAAGTGGGTGTACGTCCTCCAAACCTCCCCCAACGCCAACCTGCTAGGCGCCTTCTCGGGGCTCTCCGCACGCCTGTGGGTGGCCCTGAAGGAGAAGTGGCCACTGGAGGCAGTGGCAGACGGCAGGTCTCTACCGCCCTACCAGTCGGCAGCCATGACCGCGGCCACGACAATCTGGAGCCGCTAGGCGCACAGCCGCCCAACGCAATGCCGAAGGCGAGCCCGAACCTCCTGGGCGCACCACGGCAACCGGTAATGACGTGACGTACCAGCACAAACGCAACCACGCACAGACGAGATTGGGGCTTGACTTTGGGTGCGAGGTGCTACCTTCGCGGATCGGCCGGGCGCTTTTCAGCCCGGCTTTTAGAGGCCGACCAGCACCTCGCAAGGGCCCCGAAGTCAAGCCCCAATCTCTATCGTCGCGCAGCGGCGATGACTCGACCACGCTCGTCAAAGTCTTTGCACCAAACGCAACCACACAACAAAGGTGACAAACCGTCAGGCCCTCAAACCTGACCCAGCACCCGCCGGAACGACGGACACTCCATGTGGGACGCCGCCGGACAGGCCGCAGCATGCCTCAGGTCATCCCGCATCAACGTCAACTTCGAAATCGTCGCATCTAACTCATCAGCCTTGGCCGCCAACATCTCCCGATTCGGCGAAGGCCGACCATCAGGCGAGAACATCAACGTGATCTCGTCCAACGAGAACCCGGCCGTCCGGCACACCGCGATCAGGGCCAGCTGCTCCAGCACCCCCACCGAGAACACGCGGGTCAACCCCTGCCGCCGCACGGATGCGATCAGCCCGCGCTCCTCGTAGTACCGCAAGGTGGACGCCGGCACCCCGGACCGCCGGACCACTTCCCCGATGCCGATCTCAGGAACATCCACGACACTTGACCTCAAGCCGACTTGAAGTAGGACGGTAAGAGCATGACATCAGAGGCGAACAGCGCCCAGGCGGAGTGGTGGAACGCGGCCGGCGAGGGCTGGGCCAACGCACAGGACGTCGTAGGCCTCGTCCTGCAACCGTTCCAGGACACGCTGGTGGCCAGAGCAACCCAGCGCCCCCGCACCAGAGTCCTGGACGTGGGCTGCGGCACCGGCGCCGTGACCAGGGGAATCGCCGAGGCCACCAACGCGGAGTGCACCGGCGTGGACATCGCCGAGTCCATGCTCAAAGCGGCAGTACAACGCGGCGGTGCCGAGTACATCAGGGCGGACGCCCAGGTCCACACCTTCGACAGGCAGTTCGACCTCGTCGTGAGCCGGTTCGGGGTGATGTTCTTCGACGACACCACGGCCGCCTTCCGCAACCTGCTCAAAGCCACCACCCCGGGCGGCGAACTCTGTTTCGTCACCTGGCGCACCAGCGATGAGAACCCGTTCATGGCCACCGGCAGCAAGGCCGCGGCGCGGTACTTCCCCGACGCACCACCCCCGGACCCCGACGGCCCGGGCCCGAACCGGCTGGCCGACCCGGACAAGACACGCAGGATCCTCGAAGAAGCAGGGTGGACCAACGTGGCCATCGAACCGCTCGACCGCACCTGCACCATGCCCGAGAACCTGCTCACCACGTACCTCAGCAACCTGGGGCCCATCGCCCGCGCCATGAAGGAGGCCGAAGACCCCGGCAAGGTCATGAAGGAGGTCCGCAGCGCGTTCGACGGCTTCGTGCACGGCGACGAGGTGCGGATCCCCGGCGCCTGCTGGCAGGTCACCGCCTCAGCTCCACTCTGACTGGCGCTGCCACGTCAGCAGGTTGTCCAGCACCTCGCCGGACCACCCGCGCGGATCCAGTTCGGCGTGCGAGGCGTAGCGGCCGCGGTAGAACAGCAGCGGCTGCGTCTCGCGCACCGGTCCCAGCTCCACCACCGCGCCGACGACCATCACGTGGTCGCCGGCGTCGTGCACGACCGACACCTCGCAGTCGACCCAGGTCAACGCCCCGTCCAACACCGGAGCCCCGGTAGCGGAAGGCTTCCAGGAGATTCCGGCGAACTTGTCGGCGCCCGCGCGGCCGAACACGGTGGAGATCTCCCGCTGGTCCTCGGCCAGGACGTTCACGCAGAACGCGCCGGACGACGCCATCGCCGCCCAGCTGCGCGAAGTCCGTTGTGGACAGAACACGACCAGCGGCGGGTCCAGGGACAACGCCGCGAACGCCTGGCAGGCGAACCCGACCGGCCCTTCGGAGGACATACCGGTCACCACGGTCACGCCGGTGCAGAAGTGACCGAGAACGGAACGGTAGCGGGCCGCTACTTCTGACCGCACTACTTCTGACCGCATCATTTCCGGTGGCCAACGCTGAAATCGTGTCCCCACAGGCTCACCGCCGTGCTTTCCCGTGCGATCCAGTCCTCATCGGACACCTGCCGTCCTTCGCAGCCGAACTCGACGTCGAACCCGCCGGGCGTCTTCATGTAGAACGACAGCATCAGGTCGTTGACGTGCCTGCCCAGGGTCGCCGACATCGGCACCTTGCGCCGCAACGCCCGGTCCAGCGTCAGGCCCACGTCGTCGGTGTTCTCGACCTCGACCATCAGGTGCACGATCCCGCTCGGCGTCGGCATCGGCAGGAACGCGAGGCTGTGGTGCCGCGGGTTGCAGCCGAAGAACCGCAGCCACGCCGGCGGGCCGTCAGCAGGACGGCCGACGAACTGCGGGGGCAGCCGCATCGAGTCGCGCAACCGGAACCCGAGCACGTCGCGGTAGAACCGCAGCGCCGCCTCGTCGTCCGAAGTGGACAGCACGACGTGCCCGAGCCCTTGCTCCTCGGTCACGAACCGGTGCCCGTACGGCGACACCACGCGCCGATGCTCCAACGCCGCCCCGTGGAACACCTCCAGGACGTTCCCGGACGGGTCCGAGAACCGGATCAGCCCGGTCACCCGCCGCTCGGCGAGGTCCTCAGCGGTGCCCTCGACGTACGAGACACCCGCGGAGGCCAGCCGCTTGGCGACCTCCTCCAGCTCGGCCTCGGTGGCGGCCTCCCACCCGGAAGCCTGCAACCGGTCGGCCTCACCGGGCACGATCACCAGCCGCGCCGGGAAGTCGTCCATCCGCAGGTACAGCGCACCAGGAGTGGAGCCCTTGCCCTCCACCATCCCCAGCACCTTCAACGCGAACTCGCGCCACCGGTCCATGTCGGTGGCCTCGATGCGCAGATAGCCCAGCGACCGGATACCCATCACGCCTCCGTCAGGAAGTCGAGGGCGAGCCTGTTGAACTCGTCGAACTTCTCCAGCTGCGCCCAGTGCCCGCACCCGCCGAACACGTGCAGCTGCGCGCGCGGGATCAGCTTCGTCGCCAGCAACGCGCCGTCGAGCGGGTTGACCCGGTCCTCCCGGCCCCACACCAGCAGCACCCGTTGCCGCAGCTTGTACGCCTCACGCCAGAGCATGCCCTGCTCGAAGTCCGCGCCGGAGAACGACTTCCCCAACGCCACCATCGCGCGCAACGACTCCGGCCGGGACGCCGCCTCGAACCGTTCGTCGATCAGCTCCTCGGTGATCAGCGACTGGTCGAACACCATGATCCGCAGGAACTCCTCGATCTTCTCCCGCGTGGGCGTCCTGGCGAACGCGCTGAGCTTCCGCACGCCTTCGGTCGGGTCGGGCGAGAAGACGTTCAAGGACAACCCGCCCGGCCCCATCAACACGAGCCGCCCGGCCCGCTTCCCGTAATCGAGAGCGAACCGGACCGCCGTGCCGCCACCCAGCGAGTTGCCCAGGATGTGTGCCTGCGAGACGTCCAACGAGTCCAGCAGGTCGTTCAACGCCCGCGACGCGAAGGAGAAGTACTGGTCGTGCTCGGCCGGCTTGTCCGACGCCCCGTAGCCCGGCATGTCGACCGCCAGCACCCGGAACGACTTCGCGAACACCGGGATGTTGGCGCGGAAGTTGGAGAGAGCCGACGCACCGGGCCCGCCGCCGTGCAGCATGACCAGGGTTTCGGCGTTGTCGGCACCGGCTTCGTGGTAGTGCAACCGCACGCTCATGGAACGCCCCCTCAGAACAGCCCGTCGCGGACCTGGATGCCGAGCTCGTTCTTGCCGTACAGCACGAGCACCCGCTCCGGGTCGTTGCCCGCGTGCACCCGTGCGGCGTGCGCGTCGCGCCAGAACCGGGGCAACGGCAGCCCGGCGTTGATCGCCTTGCCGCCCGCGCTCTCGAAGAGCAGGTCGATCGCGCCGAGCGCCCGCCCGCTGCCGAGCACCTGGTCGCGCCGGGCCCGCAGGCGCAGGTCAAGCGGGATCCTCGTGCCGGCGACGGCGTGCTCCCACTCGTCGTTGATGTCCTTCTCCAGCGTCCACCACGCGACGTCGACGTCGGCCGCCGCCGTCGCGATCCGGACCTGCGCGAACGGATCCTCGACCGACTTCTCGCCCAGGTAGGCGGCCCGGACGCGCTCACGGGTCGCGTTGACGTGCAGCTCATAGGCACCGGTCGCCATGCCGATGATCGGCGCGGTGACCGCGTACGGGTGGATCGTCCCGTACGGCATGCGGAACAACGGCCCGGGATTGACCTCCTGGCCGGGACAGACGCACCTCGCGGTGTGCGACATGCTGAGCGCCCGGTAGTCCGGCACGAACACGTCGTTCACCACGATGTCGTTGCTGCCCGTGCCGCGCAGGCCGACCGTGTCCCACACGTCGTTGATCGTGTAGTCGGAGATCGGCAGCAGGAACGTGCGGAAGTCGATCGGCTTGCCCTCGTCGTTCATCACGAGGCCGCCGAGCAGCACCCACGTGGCGTGGTCGCAGCCCGACGAGAAGCTCCACTTGCCGCTGAACCGGAACCCGCCCTCGACGGCCGTCGCGCGACCCGTTGGCGCGTAAGAAGAAGAGATCCGGGTGTCCTGGTCCTCGCCGAACACCTCGTCCTGCGCCCGCACGTCGAACAGCCCCACGTGCCACGGGTGCACGCCCAGCACGGACGCGACCCAGCCCGTCGACCCGCACGCGCTGCCGATCAGGCGCACGGCGGTGTAGAAGTCGAGCGGGTGCGACTCGAAGCCGCCGTACCGCGCGGGTTGCAGCATCCGGAAGAACCCGGTCTCCTGCAACGCCTTCACCGACTCCGGCGGGACGCGACGCAGCTCCTCCGCCTCGGCCGCGCGGTCGGCCAGCGCGGGCAGCAGCTCGCGCACCTTGCCGAGGATTTCCTCGCTCATCGGACTTTCTCCCTGCTCAGCTCCAGTGCGATGTCGATCAGCTGGTCCTCCTGCCCGCCGACGAGCTTGCGCTCACCGGCCCGGACGAGGATCTGCGCGCCGGACACGCCGTAGCGTTGCGCCTGCGTGTACGCGTGTTTGAGGAAGCTGGAGTAGACGCCCGCGTACCCCATCATCAGCGCCATCCGGTCGAGCAGGCACTCCTCGGGCATGACGGGCCGCACGACGTCCTCGGCCGCGTCCACGATCTTGAAGAAGTCGACGCCGGTCTCGAACCCGAGCTTGTCGCACACCCCGACGAACGCCTCCAACGGCGTGTTTCCCGCTCCAGCACCGAATCCGCGCACGCTGCCGTCGATCTGGCGAGCACCCGCCCTGGCCGCGGCGACGGAGTTCGCGACGCTCAGCCCGAGGTTCTCGTGCCCGTGGAACCCGACCTGGGCGTCGTCTCCCAGCTCGGCCACCAACGCTTCGACACGCTCGGAAACCTGTTCCAGCACCAGGGCTCCGGCCGAGTCGACCACGTAGACGCACTGGCACCCGGCGTCCGCCATGATCCGCGCCTGCTTCGCCAACGCCTCGGGCGGCTGCGAGTGCGCCATCATCAGGAACCCGACGGTCTCCAGCCCGCGTTCCCGCGCCAGCTGGAAGTGCTGCACGGACACGTCGGCCTCGGTGCAGTGCGTGGCGATCCGCACGATCGAGGCGCCGTTGTCCTGCGACACCAGGATGTCGTCCTTCACGCCGACGCCCGGCAGCATCAGCACGGCGATCTTGGCCTGGGAAGCCGTCTCCACCGCGACCTTGATCAGCTCCTGCTCGGGCGTGTGGCTGAAGCCGTAGTTGAACGACGACCCGCCGAGCCCGTCGCCGTGCGTCACCTCGATCACCGGGACCCCGGCGCCGTCCAGTGCCGCCACGATCGAACGCACGTCCTCGGCCGTGAACTGATGGCGCTTGTGGTGCGAGCCGTCACGCAGTGACGTGTCGGTCAACCTGAGCTGCACGGGCGATCTCCTCCCCCACCTTGGTCGCGGCGGCCGTCATGATGTCGAGGTTTCCCGCGTACTCGGGGAGGAAGTCGCCCGCTCCCGCGACCTCCACGAAGATCGCCACGCGGCCCGCGTCGTACTGCGGCTCGCGCAGCAGCCGGAATCCCGGGACGTACGAACGGATGTCGGTCTCCATGCGCGCGATCGAGTCCGTGATCGGATCCGGATCGGTGTCCTCGGGGATCGCGCAGAAGATCGTGTCGCGCATGATCATCGGCGGGTCGGCGGGGTTCAGCACGATGATCGCCTTGCCCCGCTCGGCGCCGCCGATCGCCTCGATGCCACGGCTGGTCGTGCGGGTGAACTCGTCGATGTTCGCGCGCGTCCCCGGCCCGGCCGACACAGACGCGACGCTCGCGACGATCTCCGCGTACGACACCGGAACCACCCGCGACACCGCGTGCACCATGGGAATGGTGGCCTGGCCACCGCAGGTGATCAGGTTGATGTTGGGTGCGTCCGCGTGCTCGCCGAGGTTCACCGGCGGCACGACGTACGGCCCGACGGCGGCCGGCGTCAGGTCGATCGCCCGGATGCCCGCCTCGGCGTAGCGAGGCGCGTTGGCCCGGTGCACCGCCGCGGACGTCGCCTCGAACACGATGTCGGGCAGTTCGTCCTGACGCAGCAACCACTCCGCGCCCTCGACCGAGACCTCGAGCCCCAGGTCGGCCGCGCGCTTCAGTCCCTCGCTGGCCGGGTCGATCCCGATCATCCAGCGCGGGTCCAGCGCGTCCGAGCGCAGGAGCTTGTAGAGCAGGTCGGTGCCGATGTTGCCGGAGCCGACGATGGCCGCCTTCACCCAGTCACCCCTATTCGAACTTGAGGTCTACGGAGCCGAGTCCGGCGAACTCGGCGTGGAACTCGTCCCCTGGCCTGGCGTCGATGGCGCGCGTGCACGACCCGGGCAGCACGATGTCGCCCGCCAGCAACCGGACGCCGAAGCCCGCCACCTTCGACGCGAGCCACGCGACGGCGATCGCCGGATCGCCCAGCACGGCGTCACCGCGGCCCTCGGCGACCAGCTCACCGTTGCGCCGCAACGTGGCCGCGACCGCGCCGATGTCCAGTTCGGACGGACGGACGCGTTCGGAGCCGAGCATGAACCCCGCCGACGACGCGTTGTCCGCGATGGTGTCCTGCAGGCCGATCCGCCAGTTCTCGATCCGGCTGTCGATCAGCTCGATGGCCGGGGCGACGAACTCGGTCGCCTCCAGCACGTCCTCGACCGTGCAGCCCTCGCCCGGCAGGTCGCGGGCCAGCAGGAACGCGATCTCGACCTCGACGCGCGGGTACAGGTACGCGGAGGCGTCCGCGGTGCCGGCCAGCTGCATGTCGTCGAGCAGGTGGCCGTAGTCCGGTTCGTCGACGCCCATCATCTGCTGCATCGCCAGCGACGACAGCCCGACCTTGTGCCCGACGACGTCCCGGTTGCGGTGGCGGATGTTGAGCAGCTGGATCTCGTACGCGTCCACCACGTCGATCTCGGGATACAGCTCCACCAGCGGTTTGATGGGCACGCGGTCGCGTTCGGCCGCGCGCAGCAGCTCTGCTGCCGCCTCCCTGTTCTGGGTGGTCAGCACCTGGCCTCCTTCACGACGTGAGCACCGGCGCGACGGCCGGAGAAGACGCAGTCGGCGAGCGCCAACCCGCTGACGTAGGACTCCGAGCAGATCCCGACCGCCGACCGACCGGCCGCGTACAGGCCGGGAACCCCCTGCACCTGACCGGTGTCCTCGTCCACGACCAGTCCGCCGAGCGTGAGCATCGGGCACGGGTAGCCGAAGCCCGCGCGCACCGACACGTTGATCAACGAGTAGGGCGGCGTCCCGAACGGCTCGGGCGCCACGATCCCGGCCTTGCGGGCCACTTCCTCGATCGTCGGCGCGCTGACGAGTCCGCGTCCGAGCAGGTAGCGGACCTGCCAGCGCTGGAACGGCGCGGTCTGGGTCTTCACCTGGGCACGGGCCAGCTGGAGGATCTCGTCGTCGATCAGCAGCCACGCCTTGCCGCCGCGCTCGACGATCGCGCTGCCGTTGGCCGCGCCGTACAGCCGGGTGTCCCCGAACCGCTGCCCGGCGGAATCGACCAGGACCCCGCGTTGCAACGCGCTGGGCGGCGTGACGAACCGCCACACCGAGATCTTGTCCATCCGCGCGGTCTTCCCGCCGGCGGCGATGCCGAGCCTGATGCCGGCACCGTCGTCACCGGGCGTGCCCAGAGCGAGTCCGCCCCGGTGCGCCGGTGCGTTCTCGTGCACCAACGCCCGGTCCGCGATGAAACCACCGGCGGCGATGACCACGCCCTGCCCGGCGTGGACCACCACCGGCCGGCTGAACCGTTCGAGCCGCGCTGCCAGCCCGAACAGCCTCTTGCCCAGCGGCGGGTAGTAGAGCCACGGCTTCGCGCCCGCCCTGGACAACGCCTGGTGCAGCACGCGCCAGAACCCGGTCAGCGTCCGGCACCGCACACCCGTGACCCGTCCGTTCTCCTGCACGAGCTCCACGGCCCGGGTCTGCGGCATGATCCGCACGCCCGCGCGCCTGGTCGCCTCGGCCAGCCGGGCGAAGAACTCGCGGCCCGACGTGCCCTTCGCCCTGGTCCGGTGCCCGCGCGGCGCCGGATCGGGCCAGGCGTCCTCGCTGCCGGACAGGTACAGGTAGTGGTCGTCGGTCGGGTACGAGGTCTTGAACGGCGACACCCGCGCGTCGAACGGCACTCCCTGGTCCTCCAGCCAGGCCAGCATCGACGCGCTGTCCTCGCAAAACCTGCGCAGCGTCTCGGGAGACACCGCGTCCTGGACCTCGTGCTTCAGGTAGGAGTACATCGCGTCCACGGAATCAGCGACGCCTGCCTCGACCTGCTGCCGCGTCCCGCCACCCGCGTAGACGACACCGCCGGACAACGCCGTCGCGCCACCTCCGCCGAACCGGTCCAGCACCACCACGGACGCACCGGCCGCCGCGGCTTCGACGGCGGCGCACGCACCGGCCGCTCCGAAGCCGATGACGACCACGTCAGCGGTGACCTCCACGCAACCCTCCAGAAACAGGTTCTTGGTGAGTCGACTTGCCTGGAACTCCTACACCATAGCGCCAAACCGCCTCAGAACTATAACCTGTTCTAGTCTGACCTTCGGGGAGGTGCGATGTACGACGTGATCGTCGTCGGCAGTGGCGCGGCAGGCATGACAGCCGCGCTCTGCACCGCTCGGCACGGCCTCAAGACCGTGATCATCGAGAAGGCCGCGCACTTCGGCGGCTCGACCGCGCGGTCGGGCGGCGGCATCTGGGTGCCGGGCAACGCCGTGGTCGCGGGCAACGGCGTGCCCGACTCGTCCGAGCGCGCGAGCACCTACCTCGCGCACATCGCGCCCGAGACGCCGGCCGACCTGCGCGAGGCGTTCCTGAACGGCGGGCCGGAGATGCTCGCGTTCATCACCGAGCACACGCCGCTGAGGTTCCGCTGGGTGCGCGAGTACTCCGACTACTACCCGGAGGCGCCGGGCGGGCAGCCGCGCGGCCGTTCCGTCGAGCCGCTGCCGTTCAACGTCTCGCTGCTCGGCGAGGAGATCAAGAACCTCGAACCGCCGTACGTGCCGACGCCCGCGGGCATCGTGATCACCCAGACCGACTACAAGTGGCTGACGCTGATCGGACGCCACCCGCGCGGGATCGTCACCGCCGCCAAGGTGTTCGCGCGCCGGTTCCTGCCGGGCCGCCGCCTCACGATGGGCCAGGCGCTCTCGGCCGGGCTGCGGGCAGGACTGAAGGCGGCGAACGTCGAAATCCGGCTCAACACCGCTATGACAGACCTGCACTTCGAGAACGGCAAGGTCGCGGGCGTGCTCGTCGGCGACAAGCTGATCACGGCGAAGCACGTCGTGCTGGCGTCCGGCGGCTTCGAACACAACGAGCAGATGCGCAAGCAGCACCAGAACATCGGTACGGAGTGGACGGTCGGCGCGAAGGCCAACACCGGCGACGGCATCGAGGCCGGTCAACGAGCCGGAGCCGCGGTCGGGTTGATGGACGACGCCTGGTGGGGCCCGTCCGTGCCGCTGCCGCGCGGGCCGTTCTTCCTGCTCGCCGAACGGTCGCTGCCCGGCTGCGTGCTGGTCGACAAGACCGGGCGCCGGTTCGTGAACGAGGCAGCGCCCTACATCGACGTCGTCAACGCGATGACCGGCGACACCTGGCTCGTCTTCGACCACTCGTACCGCGGCCGCTACCCGTTCTGCGGAATCCCGCCGCGACGACCGCTCCCCCGGCGCTGGAAGGACTCCGTGCTGACCGCGACGAGCCTGGCAGAACTGGCCCAGCAAGCCGATCTGCCGGAGTTGACCGAGACCGTCCGGCACTTCAACACCCTGGCCGTGGACGGCAAGGACTCAGACTTCCAGCGCGGCGACAGCGCGTACGACCGCTACTACGGCGATCCGCGCAACAAGCCCAACCCCAACCTCGCACCACTGACCACCGGCCCGTTCTACGCGGTCAAGATCGTGCCCGGCGACCTCGGCACCAAGGGCGGCCTGCGCACCGACACCCGTGCCCGCGTGCTGCGCGAGGACGGTTCGGTGATCGACGGCCTGTACGCGGCGGGCAACACCAGCGCGTTCGTCATGGGCCACACCTACGCGGGCGCGGGCGCCACCCTCGGACCGGCGATGACGTTCGGATACCTCGCCGGCCTCGACATCTCTGGAGGAGAGCGATGACGCAGGACGGTGTGCGGACGATCGACGCGGGCGCGCCTCCGGCGAGGTTCGCGCGCGGCTGGCACTGCCTCGGCCTGGCGAGCGCGTTCCGCGACGGCAAACCCCACGCCATCGAGGCGTTCGGCACGAAGCTGGTGGTGTTCGCCTCCGAGGACGGGAAGATCAACGTCCTGGACGGGTACTGCCGGCACATGGGCGGCGACCTCACCCAGGGCACGATCAAGGGCAACAACATCGCCTGCCCGTTCCACGACTGGCGCTGGTCGGGCAACGGCAAGTGCGTCGACATCCCTTATGCCAAGCGGGTTCCACTGCGGGCGCGCACCCGGTCGTGGATCACGCTGGAGGAGAACAAGCAGCTCTTCGTGTGGAACGACCCGCAGGGCAACCCGCCGCCGGAGCACGTCACGATCCCGCGGATCGAGTCGGCGTTCAGCGACGAGTGGAGCAACTGGACCTGGGACTCGGTCGTGATCGACAACGCGAACTGCCGCGAGATCATCGACAACGTCGTCGACATGGCCCACTTCTTCTACATCCACTTCGCGTTCCCGACGTACTTCAAGAACGTGATGGAGGGCCACGTCGCCGCGCAGTACCTGACCACGCGCGGACGCCCGGACGTGGCGATGGGCTCGAACTACACGGGTGACGTCGAGGTGCGTTCGGAGGCCGCGTACTACGGGCCGTCCTACATGATCGACTACCTGTGGAACGACTACAAAGGTCTTGAGATCGAGACCGTGCTGATCAACTGCCACTACCCGATCTCGCCGACGTCGTTCCGGCTCCAGTGGGGCGCGATCGTGAAGAAACTGCCGGGTGTGGACGACGTGCACGCGGACAAGATCGCGGCGAAGTTCGCGCGCGGCATCGGGGTCGGGTTCCTGCAGGACGTGGAGATCTGGCAGAACAAGTCGCGCATCGACAACCCGTTGCTGTGCGAGGAGGACGGGCCGGTCTACCAGCTGCGCCGCTGGTACGAGCAGTTCTACGTCGACGTCGAGGACGTGTCCGACGACATGACGCGGCGCTTCGAGTTCGAGGTCGACACCAGCCGGGCCATCGAGGTCTGGGAGAAGGAGGTCGCCGAGAACCTCGCCAAGCAGCAACCGCAGGAGCAGGCGACGTGAGCGAGCGCGACGAGTTCCTGGTGGGCGGCATGGTCCCGGTGGGCTGCGACTGCGGGAACCGGGTGCTGGTGAAGAAGAACAGCCCGCAGCACACCTCGGTGCAGTGGCTCTCGGACACCTCGGCCTGCGTGGAGCTGTGCGGGTCGCGGTCCGCGCTGGTGCCGACGTGCCTGCGGTTGCGGGACAGCATCGAGAAGGCCGTGCGCGAGGGGACGCTGGAGGTCGCCGATGGCTGAGGTGCACCGGCTGCGGGTCGACGCCGTGATCGAGGAGACCGCCGACGCGCGTTCGTTCGTGCTGTCAGGGGCTTCCTTCGCGGTGAAGCCCGGGCAGTTCCTGACCGTGCGGGCCGGGGAGGTGGCGCGCTGCTACTCGTTGTCGAGCGCGCCGGGCGAGCCGTTGAAGATCACGGTGAAGCGGACTCCGGACGGCTACGGGTCGGTGTGGATGTGCTCTTCGCTCGCTGTCGGCATGGAACTGGACGTGCTGGCGCCGGCCGGGGTGTTCACGCCCGCGTCGCTGGACGGGTCGGTCGTGGCGTTCGCGGCCGGGAGCGGGATCACGCCGGTCATGTCGATCATCCGGTCGGTGTTGCTGCAGGGGTCCGGGCGGGTCTTCCTGTTCTACGCCAACCGGGACGAAGCCTCGGTGATCTTCGCCCGCGAGCTGGATCAGCTGGCTCGCGCGCATCCGGAACGGCTGACCGTCGTGCACTGGTTGGAGTCGGTGCAAGGACTGCCTTCGGTGGGCGGGTTGCGGGCGTTCGCGCGTTCCTGCGACGAGGCTTTCGTGTGCGGGCCCGGGCCGTTCATGGAGGCCGCGCGCAAGGCGTTGCACGACGTTCCGGTGGTGCACGTCGAGAAGTTCGTGTCGCTGTCGAGTGATCCGTTCTCCGACGATGTCGTGGCGGTCGACGACCGGCCGGACGCCGTGGTCGAGGTGTCGCTCGACGGCGCGGACCACCGGTTTCCGTGGCCCGCGCGGACGAAGCTGCTGGACCTGTTGCTGGAGAAGGGACTCGACGCGCCCTACTCGTGCCGGGAGGGTGCGTGCAGCGCGTGCGCGTGCCGGTTGGTCGAGGGCGAGGTCAAGATGCTCAACAACGACGTGCTCGACTCCGAGGACATCGCCGAGGGCATCGTGCTGGCGTGCCAGTCGGTTCCGGTCACGGACAACGTGAAGATCACCTACGAGTGAGGGGCGCCTGAATGCCGATCGATCCCGCCGTCGCCGTCGGGGCGGAGCTGCCCGAGGTCAAGTTCTCGTGGTCCGAGTCCGATGTTCTCCTGTACCACCTGGCGCTGGGCGCAGTGGAACTCCGGTACGTCTACGAGCAGGGGCTCCAGGTGCTGCCGACGTTCGGGGTGGTGGCACCGCGCTTCCACGAGACGGCCGCGCCCGTCGTGTCGTTCCCCGGCGTCGACATCGATCTCGCTCGGGTGCTGCACGGGACGCAGGAGATCACCGTGCACTCGCCGCTGCCGACGTCCGGTGAAGCCGTGCTGCGGACGCGGATCTCGGACGTGTGGGACAAGGGCAAGGCCGCGGTGATCGTGCAGGAGGCGACGGCTTTCGGTGCGGACGGGAATCCGCTGTACACGACCCGATCCAGCATCTTCGCCCGTGGTGAGGGCGGTTTCGGCGGGGAGCGCGGGCCTTCCGGCAAGGTCGAGGTGCCTTCGCGCGCACCGGACTTCGTGATCGAGACGCCTACTTTGCCGCAGCAGGCGTATTTGTACCGGTTGTGCGGCGACCGGAACCCGTTGCACGCGGATCCGGAGTTCGCTCAGCGCGCCGGGTTCGACGCGCCGATCCTGCACGGGCTGTGCACGTACGGGGTGGTGTGCCGGGCCGTGATCGACGCCGTGCTGGACGGGCCGGAGCAGGTGCGGTCGTTCGGGGCGAAGTTCGCCGGGGTGGTGTTCCCCGGCGAGACGCTGACCACGCGCGTGTGGCGGGACGGCTCTCAGCTGGTGCTGACGACGTTCGCCGGGGACCGTCCCGTGCTCGCGGACGCGGTGCTCAGCACGGCATGACGGCTTCGGCGCCTTCGTCCCAGCGCCACTCCGGCTGACTCCCGCTCAGGTGGACGCCGCCGATCCACCTGTCGACGCCGACGTGGTCGTTCCTGCCCGCGAGCACCAGCCTCCCGGCGTCGGTCACGCGCAGGCGGGTGTGGCGAGTGATCCGGTCGTCCGATGCGGTGAGCAGCGGGACAGGCGCGCGGGCCAGCCGTTCCATGATCAGGTAGCACCACGTGTCGCCGAGATAGGGGCGCGTTTCCCTGGCGGCGGCGCGGACGAACGCCTCACCCGCGTCGGTGGCCCCGCTCGCGACGGCGGCCAGCACCCGCCGTTCGGTGAGCGACAGTCCGTCCCGGGTGGACGGGAACTCGCGGCCGAGCCGGTCGAACGCCTCGCCGAGGAACCGCAGCTCGCCGCTGCGGCGGGCGGCGATCTCCCGGAGGCGGGCGGGAACGGGCGTCCGGAAGGCCGCCCACGCGTCCACGGCCAGCTCCAGCGCGTTCGGGGTCAGCACCGCGCACGCCTTCGTCGCGGGCAGCTCCCGCAACTGGTCCGCCGTCAGCTCGCCGAGGCCGCCGAACCGGGCGATGCCGGGGTACTCGCCGATGCAGATCAGCGTGATGCGCTCCGCCTCGACGCCCAGGCCGGCCAGCCGGTCGAGGATCTGGATGATCTGCAGCTGGTCGTACAGGTCGGCTTCGAACCACAGCACGTACTCGCCGTCCTTGGCCGCTGCCAGGACCCGGTCCCGCTCGGCGAACATCGCCAGGCCCTCCGCGCGGTCGTCGACGCCGCTCTCGGTCAGGAACCGCGCCCTGATCGCGCGCAGCTCCTCGGGCCCCACCGCGGGCACGGGGCCCTCGTGCAGCGAGTCACGCCAGTACAGGACGTGCTGCGCGAGTCCCGTGCCCGGCACGTCGGTGCTGTCGCCGTTGCTCACGTGCAACGCGGTCATGGTCAGGCAGTCTAGGCCTCCCCGCCCAGCACGAGGCCGCTCGTCGGGACGCCGGTACCGGCGGTGACCAGGACGTGCTCGACGTCCTCGACCTGGTTCACCGCGGTGCCGCGGAGCTGCCTCACACCCTCGGCGATGCCGTTCATGCCGTGCAGGTAAGCCTCACCGAGCTGGCCGCCGTGGGGATTGAGCGGGAGTGAGCCGTCCAGTTCGAGGGCGCCCGTCCTGATGAAGTCCTTGGCCTCTCCCCTGCCGCAGAAGCCCAGTTCTTCGAGTTGGACCAGCACGAACGGGGTGAAGTGGTCGTAGAGCACAGCGACGTCCACATCGGACGGTCCGATGCCCGACTTCTCCCAGAGTCCCCTGGCCACCACGCCCATCTCGGGCAGCCTGGTCAGGTCGTCGCGGTAGTAGCTGGTCATCGTGAACTGGTCGACGCTGCTGCCCTGGGTGGCCGCTTTCACGTGCGCGGCCTTGTTCGGCAGGTCGCGTGCCCGTTCCTCGCTGGTCACGACGAGGGCGACGCCGCCGTCGCTCTCCTGGCAGCAGTCGAGGAGCCGGAGCGGTTCGGCGATCCACTTCGACGCCTGGTGGTCGTCGAGGGTGATCGGCCGGTTGTGGAACCACGCGTTGGGGTTCGTGGCGGCGTGCTTGCGGTCGATCACGGCGATGCGACCGAAGTCCTCGCTCGTCGCGCCGTACTCGTGCATGTACCGGCGGGCGAACATCGCGACCATCGCGGCCGGGGTGCCGAGGCCCATCGGGTACGACCAGCTGTTGTCGATGTTGGCCGCGGCCGCCGTCTGCACCTGCCCGAAGCGGTGCCCGGACCGCTCGTTGAACGCCCGGTAGCAGACCACGACCTTCGCCGCGCCCGTCTCGACGGCCATCGCCGCCTGCTGGACGGTCGCGCACGCCGCGCCGCCGCCGTAGTGGACGCGGCTGAAGAACGTCAGCTCCGGGATGCCCAGCTCGCGGGCGACGGCGATCTCGGCGTTGGTGTCCATGGTGAAGCTGACCAGGCCGTCCACATCGGACGGCTGGAGGCCGGCGTCTTCCAGCGCCGCCCTGACCGCCTCGGCGGCGAGCTGGAGCTCGCTGCGGCCCGAGTCCTTGGAGAAGTCGGTGGCGCCGATCCCGACGATGGCGGCGTTCACGCGGGCACCTCGATCTTCACGGTTCCGGTGACGTGGTCGCCGTGGTCGGTCCTGCCGACGACCTCGATGGTCAGGTCCTGCTGTTCCCTGCCGACCACCTGGCCGAAGAACTTCAGCGTGTCGTAGGCGTAGCAGGGCGCGCCGAGCTTGATGTTCACCTGCCGCACCAGGACGTGCGGTCCCGCCCAGTCGGTGACGTAGCGCTGCACCAGGCCGGTGGTGGTGAGGATGTTGATGAAGATGTCCTTGGAGCCGCGCTGGACCGCCAGGTCGCGGTCGTGGTGGACGTCCTGGAAGTCGCGGGTGGCCAGCGCGGTGCTGATCACGAACGTCGGGGTGGCCTCCACGTGCCACTCGGGCAGGGCGTCACCGATCCGCACGGGGCCTCCAGCTCGGCATGGTCAGGTCGTCGTCGACCTTGGTGAACACGACCTCGACGCGTTGCCCGACGCTGGGCTCGCCGTCGAACTCGCCCAGCATCCGCACGCCCTCGTCCAGTTCGACCAGGGCGATCACGAACGGGGTCTGCTTGCCCGGCACCTGCGGGTGGTGGTGCACGACGTAGCTGTAGATGACGCCGTGGCCCTCCGAGACGAGGTACTTCGGTTTGGTGGCACCGCATTCCGGGCACATCGGGCCCGGTGGGTGCCGCAGCAGGCCGCAGCCGCCGCAGCGTTGGATGCGCAGCTCGCCCTGACGGGTGCCTTCCCAGAAGTACTCGGTGTCGCGGTTGACGGAAGGGCGGATGGCCTGGGGTGTCGGAGGTTCGGCCTTCGGCTCGGATGGTGCGGCGGGAACGTTGGCGGGCTTGAACTTCAGCACGCGGAACCGCATCTCCGCGACGGCCTCGTCGCCCACCCACCAGGTGCTGCGGGTCGTCACGAACCAGCCCTCGCCGAGGCCCGTCCGCTTCGGCCCGGTCACGTCCTCCAGGCTCGTCGTCACCGACAGCTGCTCCCCCACCTTGAGATACCGGTGGTAGGTCTGGTCGGAGTTGGTGGCGACCACCGAGGTGTACCCGGCCTCGTCCAGCACGGTCATCATCGCGCCGAGCGGGTCGTCGAGGGTCCGCTGGCCGTGCAGGCCCGCCATCGTCCACACCTGGACCATCGCGGGCGGCGCGACCTCGGTGTAGCCGGGGTGCTCGTCGCCGATGGCCTCCAGCCAGTTGTTGATCATCGGCAGGTTGACCGGGTCGCGGGCCAGCCGGGGTGCGCACTCGCCCTGTTCGGCGATGCGGGCGGCCTCCTTCTCGATGTCGATCATCGCACCACCCGTGGCAGTCCCAGTCCGATGTTGGCGATCAGCTCGCGTTGGATCTCCTGCACGCCGCCGCCGAACGTCAGCACGAGGTTGCGCCTCGCCTGAACGTCGAGCCAGCGCACCAGTTCGGTGTCCGCGCCGTGGCGGCCGACGAGCTCTTCGAGGAGCCTGCCGATGCGCTGGGTGCGGTCGGCGGCGAACACCTTGGTGGCACTCGCGTCCGCGACCTCCAGCTCACCACTCGCGACCTGCCAGTTGAGCAGCTCGTTCACGCGGTGGACGGCTCGCGCTTCGGCCAGCGCCCGGCGCACGTCCGGTTCGTCGAGGAGGCCGCGTTCGGACGCCCAGCCGTGGACGCGTTCGATCAACGCGCCGATGCGGCCGGACGGGCCGAGCATCACGCGTTCGTGGTTGAGCTGGGTGGTGATCAGGCGCCAGCCCTTGTTCTCCTCGCCGACGCGGCGGGACTCGGGCACGCGCACGTCGTTGTAGTAGGTGGCGTTGACGTGGTGGGCGCCGTCGCACGTGATGATGGGCGTCCACGAGTAGCCGGGGTCGGTCGTGTCGACGATCAGGATCGTGATGCCCTTGTGCCGCGAGTCCGGCGCACCCGTCCGGCAGGCCAGCCACACGTAGTCGGCGTCGTGGCCGCCGGTCGTGAAGGTCTTCTGGCCGTTGACGACGTACCCGTCGTCGGTGCGGACCGCCTTGGTGCGCAACGCGGCCAGGTCGGTGCCGGCGTCCGGTTCGGTGTAGCCGATGGCGAAGTGCAGGTCGCCGCTGAGGATCTTCGGGAGGAAGAAGTCCTTCTGCTCCTGGGTTCCGTACGTCTGCAGCGTCGGGCCGACGGTCTGCAACGTCACGTACGGCAACGGCACGTCCGCGCGCGCCGCCTCGTTGACGAAGATCTGCTGCTCCACCGGGCCGAAGCCCAGGCCGCCGTACTCGACGGGCCAGCCGACGCCGAGCCTGCCGTCCCGGCCCAGCCTGCTCACGAGATCCCGGTAGACGCTGCCGTGGCGTTCGGTGAGCATCGCCTCGCGTTCGGCGTCGGACATGACCTGCGCGAAGTACTCGCGCAGCTCGTCGCGCAGCTTGCGCTGGTCGGCGGTGAGATCAACGAACATCGATGGCCCCCAAGCGGTGCTCCACTCCGCCGACGAACCGCGTCAGCTCCTTGGCCATGCCGTAGTAGCGGTGCATCGGGTAGGTGACGTCGAGCCCGAGTCCGCCGTGCAGGTGGTGGCAGTTGTGCACGGCCGGCAACGCCTCGGCCGCGAGCCAGTAGGCCGCCGTGTCGAGGTCGGTGTCGTCGAGGCTCCAGGCGGCGGTCAGCGCGGCCAGGTGCAGGGTCCGGGAGGCGATGTAGACGTCGGCGACCAGGGCCGCGGCGCTCTGGAAGGTGGCGAGGGGCTTGCCGAACTGGTGGCGGGTGCCGACGTGCCGCACGGTCAGGTCGAGGGCCCCGGCCAGCACGCCGTCGGCCACCGCGCAGGCACCGGCCAGCGCGAACCGCCGGAGGTCGGCTTCCGCGCCCGCCAACGGTTCACCGCGAGCGTTCTCCAGGGTCACGGTTCCGTCCGAAGTGGACACACCCGGTTGTGCCGGGTCCACGACGAAGACCCCGCTGTCGGTGCTCACCAGGATCCGCACCGCCTCGGACGCGTACGGCACGTTGATCTTCACGCCGGTGATGCCGTCCGGGCCCGAAGTCGTCCGGGGCAGATCCGGCAACGGCCGGGACGGCTCGCTCAACGCCGCCGTCAGCACCCCATGCTGCTCGGTCACCAACGGCAGCAAGGCATCCTGCTGTGTCTCAGTCCCGTACCTCACGATCGGCAACACGCCCAGCGCCAGCGTGGCCAGCGCGGGTACGTCGACCGCCCGTCTGCCGACCTCGGTGAGCAGCACGGCCGTCTCCAGCACGCCGAGCCCGTCGCCACCGAGTCGTTCCGGAACAGCGAGGGCCAGCAACCCCGCCTCCCCCAACGCCTTCCAGGGGGTGTCGCTCTCCCTGCCCAGCACGTCGGCCGCCAGCGCGGCGATCTCCTGCTGGGTCTCGTCGAGCTGGAAATCCATCTAGGGCTCCCTCGGTAGACCGAGAATCCGTTCACCAGCGAGGTTCATCAGCACCTGCGTCGTCCCGCCCGCGATGCTCAGGCACCGCGACAGCAGGAACTCGTACATCAACGGCCCCTCGACGGCGGCGTCCGGACCGAGCAGCTCGACCGCGAACTCCGCCACGTCCTGCCGTTGCCGCACACCGGCGAGCTTGCGCACGCTCGACTCCGCGCCCGGTTCCTGCCCGCTCAGCACCCGCAGGCTCGCCCGCAGGTCCAGCACGGACACCGCGAGTCCCTGCGCCACCAACGCACCCAGCCGTTCGGCGTGGTCAGCGGCGGCGGCCGACTTGAGGATCTGTTCGAGAGGCTCGCCCAGCGCCGAGCCCATCGCTACGCGTTCGTTCGCGAGCGTCGTGCGGGCGAGCCGCCAGCCGTCGCCGGGCTCGCCGACCACGCACGAGTCGGGCACGAACACACCGTCCAGGAAGACCTCGTTGAACCGCGCGTCCCCCGTGATCTCCCGCAGCGGCCGCACGTCCACGCCGTCCGAGCGCATGTCGACCAGGAAGTACGTGATGCCCTTGTGCTTCGGCACGCCGGAGTCGGTGCGGGCCAGGCAGATCGCCCAGTCGGCCTCGTGCGCGAGCGACGTCCACACCTTCTGCCCGGTGAGCCGCCAGCCGCCGTCGACCCGTTCTGCCTTGGTGCGCAACGAAGCGAGGTCCGAGCCCGCCTCCGGTTCGCTGAACAGCTGGCACCAGGTCAGCTCGCCGCTCAGCGTCGGCGGCACGAACCGTTCCTGCTGCTCGGCGGTCCCGTGCCGGAGGATCGTCGGCCCCGCCCAGCCACCGATGATCAGGTCCGGCCGCCGCACCCCGGCCCGGGCGAACTCGCTGTCGATCACCAGCTGCCGCGCCTGGTCGGCGTCCTGCCCGTACGGCGCGGGCCAGCCCGGCACCAGATAACCACCGCGAGCCAGCTGTTCCCGTTGCCCGGCGGGGTCCAGTCCGGCGATCTCCTCGGCGAACGCCCGCACCTCGAGGTCCGACTCGACCTGCACGGCCAGCGACCGCCGTGCGCCTGCCAGCGCCAGCGCCGCGACCCGGCGACGCCAGTGCGCCACCCCGCCCGCGAGCTGCTGCAACGCCAACGCCCGCCGCAGGTACCGGTGCGCGTCGTGCTCCCAGGTGAACCCGATGCCGCCCAGCACCTGGATGCAGTCCTTGGCGTTGCGCACGGCCGCGTCGAACGCCACAGAGCCCGCCACCGCCGCCGCCAGCGGGTGTTCGTCCTCCCCGACCGACCGCGCCGCGTCCCAGGCCACCGACGACGCCTGCTCAGCACGGCACAGCATCTCGACGCAGAGGTGCTTCACGGCCTGGAACGACCCGATGACACGCCCGAACTGCTGCCGCTGTTTCGCGTACTCCACGGCGGTGTTCAGGCACCACGCGGCCACCCCGCTCGCCTCCGCGGCCATCAGCGTCACGGCGAGGTCCGTCGGGTCGGCGATCACGTCTCCGGGCACGTCCACGCGCACCGAGCCGAGCGAACGTGAGTGGTCCACGGATTCCAGTGGTGTCACCGAGACCCGCGCCGCCGGCACGAGCATCCAGTTGTCCGTTTTGACCAGCAGGTGCGTCGCTTCGGCGGCACCGACCACCTGGTGGGACGAGAACCCGAAACCGGCGATCCCGTCGAAGTCGGGGAACAGCACCGACACCAGCGCCGTGGGCAGCAACGGCCCCGGCACCAGGTTCTCGGCCGCCCGCTCCAGCATCACCGCGAGATCGGCGACCGTACCGCCCTCCCGCGTCACCTCGAAGAACCCGACCTTGACGAGATCAGCCCACTCGGCCCCGGCGGCGTCCACGCTGTCGCGCAATGCGCGCTGGTCCCCGGTCGTGGCGATCGGCATGCGGCCTCCTCCAGTACGTGAAGAAGTTTATAGAACGTGTTCTATTTCCGGCAACAGATCATGGCCGCCAAACCGATCGAGTATGATGAGAGCGCAGCTGCAACACGTTTCAGGAGGATCATCTCCGTGTCACCTTCGAAGTCGCGCACGGACGCGCTCATGGCGGGCGACGAGCTCAGCTCGGCCGCCCAGCGCGAGCGCCGCAAGCGGATCGTCGACGCGACGATCGCGCTGGCGTCCAAGGGCGGGTTCGACGCCGTCCAGATGCGTGCCGTGGCCGACCGCGCGGACGTGGCGCTGGGCACGTTGTACCGCTACTTCCCCTCGAAGGTCCACCTGCTGGTGTCGAGCCTCGCGGTGGAACTGGAGCGCGCGCAGGAGAAGATGGACCGCACCACGGTCCCCGGCGAGAGCCCGTACGAGCGCGTGCTGTTCGTACTCGGCCGCATCACCCGCGGCCTGCAGCGCAATCCGCACCTCACCGAGGCGATGACGCGCGCGTTCACGTTCGCCGACGCCTCCGCGGGCGCCGAGATCGACCGGGTCTCGTGGCTGATGGAGAGCATGTTCACCAAGGCGATGAGCGACGACGCCCCGACGGACGAGCAGAAGGCCATCGCCCGCGTGATCGGCGACGTGTGGCTGTCCAACCTGGTCGCGTGGGTGACCCGCCGCGCCACGGCCACCGACGTGGCGAACCGCCTCGAACTCACGGTCCGCCTGCTGCTCAAGTGAGTCGTCCTGCGGGATGACCCCGGAGTCACACCCGCGAACGATGCCGGTGCACGCCGTCACCACTACCGTCTGTCCTATGAAGACGCTCCTGGTCGTCCTAGCCGTGCTGGCCGTGGTCGGCGGCGGAACCGTCGCGCTGGTGAACCACTTCGGCGGCTGGAACACGCTGGTCGGCAAGTCCTGGGCCATCACCTACGAGGTGTCCGCGCAACCGGCGGAGACCCTCGCGGACGTGACGTACGCGGAGTCGCCCAACCGCAACCGCAAGGAGACCCCGCAGAACACCAGCACGTCGGCTCCCCTGCCGTGGACCACCGAGGTCATCATCAACGCGGGCGAGAAGGCGCAGGTCGCCGTGACGCCGAAGGGCGACCAGGTGCTGACGTGCCGCATCCTGCTCGACGGCGTCAAGGAACTCGCGACGGCGACCGGCAAGCCCGGTCAGAAGGTCGACTGCGAGGCCGTGACCGGGACCTGAGCGCGAACGCCCGTCACCACCCGTGGTGCGCGAACGCAGCCCAGTACACGGGATCCGCGAGCGCGGCCGCACGCCCCCGTTCGGCGAGCAGTCGCGCCACGTTGTCGCCAGGCACCGCACGACCTGGGTCCAACGCCCACAACTGCACGGCCCGCAGCGCGTCCCGCGGCCGCATGTCCTGACGCACGAGGAAGTCGTAGAACACGCACATCAACAACGCCGACTCGACGTCATCCACCTTCCACTTGGTGCCCACAACCCCGGTGGCGCCCGCCGCCACGTACGCCGCCGCCAACGTGAGCCCCTCGTCGTGCAGGCTCGCCGTCAGATCGCTCTCACACGCCGCCAACACGACCAGCCCGCCGTTGCGTCGCACGGCCGCATGACGCAACATCCGGTCAACGGACAAATCCGCGCGCGCCAACTCCAACGCTGACTGCGCAGGCGTGGCCTCCGCACGCGCGTGACACCCCAAGTGCAACAACGAGGCCCCGCTCTCCTCCAGCACCTGGTCGGGCGTACCCGGTCCGCGCACCGGCACACCGGACCCGACCTGCCCGTAGAAGTGCGCGTCTGGGAAGAGCCCGTGCAGGAACTCCGCCTCGTACTGCGTCGCGGCCAACGTCCCGGCGGGGTTGCTCACCACCACCGGTGACGCACCGACAGGTTGCCGCTCCCGTTGCGCCAACTCGCACAACTGCCGTGCCGAGGCCGCGTATGTGAACCCGGCCTCCCGCACCGCGATCCGTTCCGCAGCCGCCGCGGCGTGCCACGGCACCACGCCCAGCGCCCCGGCAGGCGCCAGCACCAGCCACGGTACGTCTCCGGAGAACCGGTGCAGCAACGGCTCCACCGCCGCCCGCCAAGCCCACGCGCACAACGAGGGCAGCGCCTTCCGCCGCTGCCGGTCGTCCAGCGCGAGATACCTGCCGACCTCGCTGTCCGGCCCGTCCACCAACAGCGGCAACAACACTTCGCTGACCGCACCGTCCGCCGACGTGACGAGGGCCCGCCCGGTGTGCCCTTCCTGGCCGGGCACCAGGTGTACGAGGGCATCAGCCTCCAGGCTCCGCAACGCGACGCCGATCTCCTCCACCGAGGGCGGCGCCAACGCCTCGACCTCGTTCCCCAGTACCGCCAACGCCCTCCGCCGCACGTCGCTCGGCACGAGATCCGGGTCCGAGCCTGCGGTCTTCACCCACTCCTCGGCGAGTTCGGGGTACCCGGCGGCGCGAAGCTTCGCCGCGATGCCGGACGTGAACGTGGCGTTGTGCAGGACGAGCCCACGCCCCCACTCCACGGCTTCCACAGCTCGCCCGAACTCGCCTGACGCGGCACAGCGCAACGCCACCCGCTGACCTCGGGCCGCCGCGTCGGCCGCCCGCACCGCCGCGTTCTCGCTGCCGGACTGCATCATGACGTGGCGTGCGCGGAACTTCAGCGCGTCGAACCCGACCGAGATGGCCGATTCCCCGTACCCGAGCGAGGCGAGGCTCCAGCAACTGTCGGCCACGAGGTCCAGCAGTCCGGTCGCGTCCCGCAGGCTCAGCACACCGAAGTCGAGGTCGGCGTGATGGCGCAACGCCTCGTCCAGGGCCGCCGTGCTCCGGGTGATCTTGTGCCGAGCGTTCCAGAGGGCGGACAGGCCGAACACCGCGAGACCGCGGTCCACCCGGTTGGTCGCGGGATCGTCCCTGAGCGCCTCCAGCCGGGCCACCCCGGCCTGGAACTGCGCGTGGTCGCCTCTCGTGGCCGCCGCCGCGGTCGAACCCCAGAGACTGGCGATGGTCGTCGAGGCGTGCATCGCCGATCCGACCTCGATCCCACCAGAGGCCTTCCCGAGCTGGTCGAGGGCGTGCGCCATCATCGCGAGGTCGTTCTTCTCCTGCCCCCGGAGCAGGAGCGTCTGCAGCAGCTCCACCCGCTCCGCCAGCACGGCCACGACGTCCCTCCGGCCGTCCAGCGCCTCCAGCCGCGGGTAGATCTCCTCAGGAGTCAGGCCGGCGTCGACGAGGCTCCCGGAGAGGTACGGCTTCAGCACCCGCGTCATGGCGTCGATGTCAGCGACGTCGAGCCCTCGATCGAACTTGGACTTCCGCAGCGCGCGCAGTTCCCGGAAACCTGCCTCGTGGTCCTGGCGGTCTCCGTGCTCGTTGAACCGGCCGAGCAGCAACGCCCCCAGCAGGAACCAGGCGTTGTCGTGTTCGTCCGTGCCCCGTGGCGCGAGGCGCATCGCCTCACGGCAGTGGCTGATCGCGAGCCCGTACCGGTCGTCGTGGTCCTGCAGGGTCAGCAGCAGCTCCAGGCGCGCGAGCTGGACCAGGAACACCGTGCGGAGGAAAGGATCGACCTCCGCGTCGAAGCTGGCCTTCTCCAAGGCGCTCCTGGCGCGTTCCAGCGGAATTCCCACAACCCCTCCGCGTGCGTGCACATCGGCCACGACCGCGCCGTGCAGTCCCAGCGCGACAGTCCACAGCGGATGGTCCCGATCCACGAGGCCGAAGTACTCGTCCAGCAGCACCGCCGCCTCGATCTCGGCGTCGCGGTCGTCGGTGTCCTCGGCGCGGCCCGAGAGCAGCATCGCGTGCTGCACCAGGAAATCCAGTGCCAGCGTTCCCCGGTCGAATCCGGCGGCACGAGCCGCGGCCGTGGCGTTCAGGGAGACCAGCCTGCTGTCCGGATCCTCCACGAGTTTGAACGTCAGCGCCGCCACGGCCCGCAGCCAGTCGGGGCCGGTCCGCTCGTGCCGCGTGAGCCAGTCGAGCAGATCCCGCGCCACCTCCTTCTCCCTGCCGTCACCGATCACGGAGGCGGCGAGGGCGTCCGGCACCACGGCCTGCTCGTCGACCACCATCGCCAGCAACGCCAGCGGCAACTGCAGGGTCCAGCCCAGCTCGGACGGTTCCTCGACGGACAGCCGCAGGAGCCGCTCGGCCTCCACCCGGTCGGCACGACCGCGCAGCGCGAGGGAGGCCGTCGCGATGGCGCGCAGCGGCAGCAGCAGTTCGGACGGAGGAACGTCGTGGCCGTCGGTGATGTCTTCCAGCTGGGCGACCAACCGGGCCACGCCGTCGGCGTCGCCCGCCAGCCAGTGCGCCTCCATCAACGTCCGCCCGACGGATCCCTGGTCGGGGTGGGCGGCGAACTCGGCGACGAGGTGGTCGATCAGCTCCGGCAACTCCCCTGGGTTGTCCCGCGCCCGGCTCAGCAGCAGGTCGCTGCGCCGGGCCGCGTACCGCCCCTTGTGGTTCTCCCAGTGCGGAGAGCGCTTGACCGTGTCGAGCACCCGCAGCGCTTCCGGCCGGCCGGCCATCTCGTCGGATCCCTCGGTGAGGAGGTCGCTCAGCTCGAAGGCCGCGTTCGGGTCGTCGAGAGCCACCATCTCGTAGAGGGCGATCGCTTCCTGCCGGTCGGCTTCCCGGTCGCGGGCGTAGGCGGTGACGGTCGTGCCGTACCGGAACGTGAGGAGCTTGGCGAGGTCCACCACGGCCTCGGTTCGCCACTCCTCGTCCTCAAGTCGTTCGATGCTGTCGTAGAGGTGCTTCTCGGCCTCGTCCAGGAGTTCGGGCGACGGGTTCTCGTCCTCCTTCAGCTCCCGCCGGAACTGTTCGCGCAGCGTCTGTCCGAGCAACGACAACGCCCGCGCGCCCTCCTCCTCGTCGTCGGCTTCTCGCAACGCCAGGCCGCGCAACTCGACAACGGCCTCGGCCAGGTAGAGCCGGTCGTCGGTGTCGGTGACGTAGTAGCGAATTTGGATCAGGTCGACGAGGTCGAGGCGGAAGTAGAACGTGTCGGAGTAGCCGATGATCAGGCGCAGTTCGGCGATGGCCGCGTCGATCTCGTGGATGTCCTGCCACATGCGGGCGCGGCAGCGGTGCCATTGGGCGCTCAGGTAGCGGGCCCAGAGCCAGTCGAAGGACGGTTCGCCCGCCACGGCCTGGATCCAGTCGAGGTGGTAGCGGACCTCGTCCAGCAGCTCCTGGTCGCCGGGATCGCCCTCGTCCATCTTCGTGTCGAAGTCGGCGAGCATGGTCTCGACGCGGTCGAAGCGTTCCAGGTGGTCGTCGGTCATCAGGCGTCCACCGCCCGGCGGATCCCGCGCAGGCACAGCACGGTCAGAGGGAGGTGCACGAGCAGCGCGGCCCAGAAGGCGCCCGGACCCCAGACGGCGGCGAACGACGCGAGCGGTTCGCGCAGGTACGGCAGCCACAGGAACTTCAGCTCGGGCAACGGTTTCGCGATGAGGGCGAGCACCAGCACGGCCAGCACGCCGACGGTCAGCGTGCCGATGGTGTTGCGGCCCGACAACGCGACCACGGCGGCGACCCCGACCAGCGCCAGCAGGTAGCCGCTCTGCAGCGACGCCGCGTAGCCACCGGGGTCCGCCGTGGCGACGTCCTCCGAGAAGGCGGTCAACCGCAGGACGACCGCCGCCCAGAACAGCATCGCCAGCGCCACCAGCGCGAACAGGTAGACGGCAACGCGGCTGCCGCGCCACCGAGTGCCACGCCGCGACACCGTCTCCGGCAGCCACGACCGGGCCAGTCCGGCCAGGCCGAGACCGCCGACGGTCATGAGGACCAGGCCCACCACGATGCCCTCCGCCCACACCTCGGCGATCGACGAGACCTGGGTCGCGATCATGTCCGGCGACGAGATGGGGCCGAACAGCGGGAGGTGCGGCAGGGCCAGTCCCAGCACGACCGCCGACACCACGCCGCCGGCGACCGCTCCCTTGGTGCGCACGAGCAGCACCAGTTCAACGGCCAGCACCATGAACGGCAACGCCAGCACCATCTGGGCGGAGGCGCCGAGCATCGCGGCCTGCCGTTCGCCGTCCGGACCACCGTCGAACGCGATCGAAGCATTGCTCAGCACGACGGCGACCCACGCAGCGGTGATCATCGCGTACCAGAGCACGACCACCGCGCCCACCTTGCGCAGCGCACCGCGAACGGAGATCCCCCTGGCCTCACGCCGCGGCCGTTGCATCACGGCCCGTTCCTGCAGGATTCCCTGGGCCAGCAGGGTCGCGCGGCCCTCGGCGGTCGCAGCCGACGGGAACTGCCTCGCGATCGGGCGCCACCACGGGACGTCCGCCATCCGCACCCACGGCGACGGCCGCAGCACGCGTGCGGCCTGCTCCGGGCGCAGCACGAGCAGCAGGGCCATGCCGTGCAGGCGTTCCCGCTCACCGGAGCTCAAGGGGCCCGACCCGGATCCGGCCACGATCTGTTCCGCCGCCTGCACCAGCACGGGGAGTTCGGCGGCGGCGCGGTCCAGCACCGCGCACCGGCCGGCACATCCGCTGTGGCGGCAGCGGTAGCCACCGGCGGTGCCGAGGACGTCCCCGAGCACGACCTCGCCCGCGAACTCGAAGCCGTCGGACTCCGCGAGCACCGCGACGAGGCCGTCTGCGTCGACCGCACGGCCGCGATAGCGGGGCGTGACCTCGGGAGCGAACGCCGCCCCGAACGCGAGCACCCCGCTGTGCAGTCGTGCCGATCCCGCTGCGGCTCCCCGGAACCGCAGGATGTCGAACCGGTTCTGCAGCTCTTCCTTCTTCAGCCAGGTGTCGAGGTCCTGACGCCCCTCCCCGGTCAGCCAGCGCTCGGCGGCGTGCGGGTTGTCGAGCATCGCCACGGCGAGGTCGGCCGGGTCGTTGAACGTCCTGCCGTCCACGAACGTGATCGGCGAGTGCCCCGAGGCCGCGGCGCGTCCGCGGGCCGCGACCGGTGGACTGCCGCCCGCCAGCCAGTTCTCGACCTCCGCCCACCCCCACCTGTCGACCGGATCGGTGGTCAGCAGCCCGGAGATCAGCAGCCGCCACCGTTCGTCGGTGATGTTGGTCAGGTCGAGCTCACCGAGGGCGCGGATGCGGGAGATCGCCTCGTCGGAGAGCATCTCGCCGTTGGCGCGCTGGAACCGCATGTGCCCGGTGAAGAGCTGGTACGCGATCTCACCGAGTGTCCACCACGGCCAGGGCCCGCCCTTCTCCTGCCAGTACTGCTCCGGCGGCGTGTAGGCGCGCGCCGCCATCGTGGTGCTGCCGATCTGCTGGCTCGCGGTGAACCCGACGACCCCGCCGAAGTCGACCACGACGTACTCGCCGTTCCCGCGCCGCATCCAGTTGTCCGGCTTGACGTCGATCGGGTTGCGGCCCACCTCCGTCTGCCAGAAGTGCAACGCCTGCGCGAGTTCGCGCACCACGTCGAGCGACCACTGCTCCGACCACCAGGGGGCGGACCTCTCGCGGATCTCCTGTTCCAGCGTGGCTTCGAGGATCTCCATCGCCACCCAGTGGATCGGCCCGTACGGGCTGATGAACGACCCGTGTCCGTGCAGTCGGGGCACGTGACGCCGGAACTCGCTCCTGTCCAGGTGTTCCAGCAGCGCCGTGTCGGCCTTGTGGTTCGCCCAGTGCACCTTCACCGCGATCTCGGCGCCGTCCGGTGTGCGGCACCTCCAGACCACGCCCTCGGTTCCGGTGCCGAGCACCGCGAGTGGTTCGAACCGGTCCCGCAGCCGGTCCGGGAACTCCGGTGCCTCGTGGTCCTCCGGCGGCGGAGCCACCGAACCCTGCTGCACGGTGGGAACCGACCTGCCGTTCTGCGCGACCGTCGGGTTCGACCCCTGCTGCACGGTCGGCGTGCTGGGTCTCGGAACCGGCTCCGTCATCTATTCTTCTCTCCTTCGAGCCACACGGTGACCACGCACACCGAGACGTTGTCCGGAGCGCCGGCCTCGACAGCCGCCCGCAGCAACGCCCTGGCCGCGCCGAAAGACGACTCCAGCGCCGCCCCCTCCCGCACGACGGCGGCGTCCACGTAGGAATGCAGTCCGTCCGAGCACAGCAGGAACCTCGAGCACTCGGCGGACTCCACCTCACGCACCTGCGGTACGACCTCACGGCCAGGTCGCCCGCCCAGGACCTGGGTGAGCGCGCCGCCGGGTTCGACGTGGTCCGTCGTGAGCTGCGAGACGAAGCCGGGTTCGACGTAGTACGCCCTGCTGTCGCCCACGTGGCAGATCGTGATCACGTCGGTGACCAGCAACGCCGTCGCTGTCGTCGCCATGCCTTCGAGCTCGGGCTGGGACGCGCCCAGCGCCAGCAGGTCCTCGTGCACCCGGCCGAACGCCCGCGCGGGGTCTGCCGCGACGTCCGGCAGCGCGGTGTGCAGGGCCGTCACCGCGAACTCGCTCGCCACCTCGCCCGCCTGGTGCCCGCCGAGGCCGTCCGCCACCACGACCAGCACCGGCTCGGACGTCTCCCGGGTGAGCAGCACGGGCTCGGTCATCTCCCGCGGCGCCGACCAGCCGAAGACCGAGACCCGGTCCTCGTTGCCCGCGCGCACGAGGCCTCGGCTGGTGAGCGCGGCGACCTCCACGCGCTTCACGACGGCAGTCCGAACTCGTCGTACCGCGCGCCCTCGACGTGCAGTTCCACGTCCTGGCCGAGCCGCAGCACCTGTCCCGCCTCCAAACGGCGCGAGGTCGTGAGCCGCCGACCGTCCACGTAGGTGTGGTTGAGCGAGTCCTCGTCGCTGACGTACAGATGGCCGTTGAGGAGGTGGATCCTGGCGTGCAGGCGCGACACCTGGGTCAGCTCCGCCATCCCCGGGACGGACGCGAGCGGGCCGGTCTCGCGGCCGATCTCCATCCCCTCCGCCGGAACCTCGATCACCTGTCCCAGGAAGCGCAAAGTCAGCGGCGACCCGGCAGGGGGTTCGGCGGGCGCCTCGGCGGTGGTCTGCGTGCCGCTGAACGCCGCCGCGCGCACCGGCTCCAGCATCGTCGCCGGGTGGACGGCGCAGAACCCGGGGCTGACCGAGACGGGGCAGCCGTCCGGGTCGTCCGGGCAGCGGTAGGTCAGGGTCGCCATGCGGCCTCCTCGAAGACGATCCCGTTGTCGCGCAAGCGTCGTTCGACCTTCGGCAACACTCCCGCCGGCGGCACGCCCACCAGCCAGAGCAGCCCGTCGTCCACCCGCACCTGGACCTCCGCCCGTCCGGCGAGGTCCGCGAACGGCCGGTAGCGCTCCTCGCCGAGCGGGGTCAGGGGGACGAGCAACTGGTTCGCGGAGCCGCGCCAGATCAACCCCGGCTGCTCGCCGGCGCGGTAGCGGCCGGTGATCACCGCGTCCACGTGCGCGAGCACGCCCCGCTGCTCGTCGTCCAACTCGTCGAGCTCGTAGCCCGTGTACAGCAACACGTCCCGGCCGTCGCGCGGCAACGACGCCAGGAACTCGGTCAGGGCGGGGGCCTGCTGCAACGGCTCGCCGCCGCTGACCGTCAAGCCGTCGGCGCCCGACTCCTCCCATAACGCCAGCAGGTGGTCGACGCTCAACGACGTCCCCGCACCCGCGTCCCACGTGTCGAGCGACATGCAGCCCTTGCACGCCAAGGTGCAGCCCTGCAGCCAGATTCCGAGCCGGCGGCCGGGTCCCAGCGACGTGATCGGGTGCAGCACCCGGCTCGTCCTCAGCACCGCGTCACCTCGGCGCTCCACCCCTGCGCGCCCGCGACCAGCTGGTCGACCCGCCACGTCTCGTCCGGCACCGGTGGCCGGCGCAGCACCATCTCCGAGAGCGGGTTGATCAACGCCGCCTCGACCGCGTTGTTCACCCCTCGCCCGCCGTGGCCGAGGTTCTCGATCGCCTTGTCGTACAACGTCCTGCGCGCCGCCTGGCCGATCTCGAGGCGTACCCGGTGCACGACGTCCATCCGCCGCACGACCGACGCCAGCGCCTTGTCCAGCAACGCGGGCACGATCTCGGGCTGGATGAAGTCCATGGCGATGAACGCGTCCCCGAGCCTGTTGCGCAGCTCCGGCCTGCCGATCTTGTTGTCGAAGAACGACTCGAACGACTGCTGCAACACCCGGCGCACCTCGGCCGGGTCGTCGCGGTAGGTGAATCGCGGCGGTGCGCCGGGCGGTGCCTGCGGATCGGCCACGCCGAGGTTCGAGGTGAAGATCAGCACGCTCTCGGTGAAGTACACCGTCGAACCGCGGCCGTCGGTCAGCCGGCCGTCCTCCAGCACCTGGAGGAACAGGTCGAACAACCGCTCGTGCGCCTTGTCGATCTCGTCGAACAGCAGCACGCTCATCGGGTTCGACCGCACCGCGTTCGTCAGCTCGCCACCCGCGTCGAACCCGACGTAGCCGGGCGGGGCGCCGACGAGCCGTTCGCGCGCGTGCTCCTGCTGGAACTCGCTCATGTCGAACCGGACGGGCTCCGCGTCGCGTCCGAAGATCAGCCGCGCCACGCCCTTCGCGAGCTCGGTCTTGCCCACCCCCGTCGGTCCGGCGAGGAACAGCACGCCGCGCGGCCGGTTCGGGGAGCTGGACGACTGCGCGCCGGTCAGCCCGGCCGCCGACCGCATGAAGATCTCGATGGCCTTCTTCACGGCGTGGTCCTGCCCGATCACGCCGATCGCGGCCGGGTCGGCGCCGGTGATCGTCTGCCGGATGGACGACACCGCCCACGGGTTGTCGCGCACGCCCACCCGGTACAGCCGCGCGGCCTCGTCGAGCCTGCTCACCGGCAGACCGCGGTCGACGGCCACGCTGCTCACCGCGAGCACCTCCGCGTTGCTCATGCCGTGCGTGACCGAGACGAGGTTCTCCGCGGCCGTGTCGACCGTGCGCTGGTCGGCGGCCTGGCCCGCCTTGGCCGTCACCACGGTCACCGCGTGCCTGGCCGCCGCGAGCCGTTGCTCGGCGGGCGCGGGCGGGACGGTGATCACCTTGACCGTGCGCGGCGAGATCGCGAACTCGACCGGCAGCTGCTCCTGGCGTTCGGCGACCCAGAAGACCGTGTTGTACGGCATGACCGGCGACGCCCCCGGAACCGGTCGTGCCTCGTGTGCAAGGGCTTCCGCCGCTGCCATCAGCAGCTTGCCCTCGCCGGTCAGCTCCGCGCGCGGAGAGCCGAGCCTGGCCGCGAACGGGAACAGCAGGCCGACGGGCGCGGCGCGGAACGTAACGATCTCGCGCAACACCCGGCGGGTCCGGCGCAGCACCAGGTCGTCCGGTGCGCCGCCGTCCCTGCCCTGCGCCGACAGCGCGTCGTCCGCGATGAACTCCCGCAACGCGTCCGGCAACGGCAGTTCGTCGTCGCGCAGCCGCCACACGTCGAGGCGGTCGCGGGCGATGTCGAACACGGTGAGCGCGGCGAAACCGCGCAACCGGCACGACCGTTCGACCACCTGCGGCAGGTCGAGCGGCACCAGCGCCGGTCCGTTCCCGGACGGCAGGAAGTAGCGGTCACGGACGTTGCCGACCAGCAGGATCTGCGGGTGGGTGACGAGCGACAGGTCGAGCTCGCGGACCCAGGCCGGCACCTCAGAGTTCACGGCTCTTCTCCTTCCTCACGGTCCCGAGAGCCCTCACGGTCCCGAGAGCGTCACTTGGCCCGCCCGGCAAGGGACTCGGGGTGACCGGGACCGCTCTGCCCGGATCGCCCCTGAGGAACGGGTGGTCGTCGAGGTGAACGCCGCGCTCGCGCAGCTTGGTGTGCAGCTCCGGCAGAGTCTCGTCGCAGTACGCGGTCTGCACGGCCTCGGCGTACGTCCCGGTCGCCGCCTGGTCCCCGGCGCGCACCACCGCGGTGAGCAGCGACTGGCCGTCCTCGGGCAGCCGGACGAGCAGGCCGTAGCCCTCCCGCGCGCGGAACCCGACGACGGCCTGGTTGTCGGTCATCAGCAACGACTCGAACTCCTCGCCGACCACGCACCCCAGTTCCGCCAGCGCCGCCGCGGCGGCGTCCGCGACCTTGCGCCGATGTTGCTCGCGGTCCTCGCGTTCGACCGAGCCGAAGACGGCGTCCGCCGCCGCGTCGAGGTCTGCGGTGGTCGTGACCAGTTCGCGCAGGGACTCCTGGTCGGCGGGCCTCGCGTCGCGCACCAGTTCCAGCAGCCGCACCCGTTCGGCCTCGAGGGTCGCCGCGTCCTGGCGGCGTGCGATCGACTTCTGGATGATCACCGCGATCTCCAGCGACAACGTTCTGGCGCGCGACACGGTCGTGGCCTTCGCCAGGTCCGCGAACACCTCTCGCGCGGACGTGACGCCCTCGTCGTCGCAGCGGTGGCCCTGGCTCGCGATCAGCGACTCGGCGTCGGCGACCGCGTTCCGCACCGCCGGGGAGTCGCGGTCCGGTTCGGTCTTGGCGCGCGCCAGTTCGGCCCGCGCGGACAGCCCAGTGACGACGACGTCCAGCTTGCTGATCTCGGCCTGCCAGGTGCGCTTCCAGGCGGCGTTGATCGACTCGTCGGCGCCCTGAAGCGCGGTGGTCACCTCCTGCAGGAGCTCCTGAAGGTCGTCGCTCGTGGTGTCGTCGGTGAAGCCGGCCCGCACGGCGGGGATCTTGACCCCGATGCCGCGAGCCCGTGCCCGCAGCCCGTTCAGCCGGGTGAGCGCGGAAGCCACGTCGGCGCGCAACTCCCGCCTGCGTCGTGCTTCGATGTCGGCGGCCGAGATGTAATAACCGACGGATGAGCTCATTGAACCTCGCGCTGTCCTGGGGCTGCGGACGGATGAAGAAGCTACGTCCCGTTCCGCTCATTTCCCGGGCACGACAATCAAATGTCCTCTTTCTGACCAAATTTTCCCGCTGCTACCAGGGCAGAATGTCCCGTCTACGGAACGGGAGTGGTGCGCGTGGCGGTGCAGCACATCATCGACGCGCTCGTCGCGGACTGGGACAGGGTCACCCACCTGCTCGGACCTGACGGGCGCACCCGGCTGCGCGGGCTGGTGGACGCGTTGCGGTCAGCCCAGAGTTCCGACGAACGGGCGGCCATCGCACATGCCCTGACGCGGTTGCTCGGCGAACTCCTCCCCCACGACGACCCGGTTTTCGCCGACGCCGGAGTCCGTTATGCCAACCCAGGGCAAATTCGCGAGCTCGACCGCCTTCTCGTTGCCATCTCCGGTGACGCGCGCTTGTACGGAAGGCCGCGCAGCGCGAAAGAACGCATTCTCACGCACGACTGGGAATCAGCGGCGGATCTCCGCGAACGCGGGCACGCGCCGGACGCGTTCGGGGTGATCAAGCTGCACCGGGACGACGGCAGCGCGTCCGTGCCGCTGTTCCAGTTCGACGAGTCGGGCACACCGCTGGAGGTCGTGTTGCGGGTGAACTGGTTGCTGCGCGCCCACGAGGACCCGTGGGGTGCGGCGGACTGGTGGTTCAGCACGAACGCCTGGCTCGCCGAGCCGCCGTACGAGCTGATCGGACGGACATCCGACGACCTGCTGCTGGCCGCCGCCGTCGCGGTGACGGAGGGCTGAGCCGTGCCCGAGATGCCTCCCCCGCCGGCGCTCACCGGTACACCGGTCCGCGAGACGATCCCAGCGGGAGCGACGTTCCACCGCGTCCACCGCGCGGACCTGGACGCCGACCTCTTCGACCCCCAGCACCGCGGCGTCTTCGGTGGTGGGAGGTTCGACGCGTGCGTCGGCGCCGAGCACCACACGCTCTGCATGTCCGCCGCACCGGAAACCGCTCTCGGGGAACGGTTCCTGCGCGAGTTCGCCTTCGCGGACGGCAGCCAGCGGCTCCTCCAGCGGTCGGCGCTGACCGGGCAGGTGCTCACCGAGATGCGCACCACCGCCGACCTGAACCTCGTCCGCCTGTACTACGCACCCGACCTCGCCGCGGTCCACCAGGACTTCTGGCTCACCATGACCACGCCGAACCTGTTCCACGCCACCAGGGAGTGGGCGGAGTGGCTGCACCGCGTGGTTCCCTGGGCGGACGGCATCCTCTGGCAGTCCATCGCGGACATGCCGAAGCAGACGGTCGTCCTGTTCAGCGACCGGTGCGCCGCTCCTCCGGCAGCCGGGCCGTCCCGGGCCCTCGACGACCCGGCGGAGCTGCCGTGGCTGATCGACCTGCTCAAGCCGTACGGCGTCGAGGTGAACCCACCGCTGCCGTCGTCGCCGAAGTTCTTCATCAACTTCCGCACCGGTGACGCGGAGGCCGTTCCCGAGCTGCTGCACCGGGAACTGGTCCGCCGGCTCGGCGAGAAGGCCGTGTTCTACGACGTGCGGTCGATGCGACCGGGCCTGCCCGACTTCGCTGAGACCCTCGAGGAGAACGTGCGCGGCTGCGAGACGCTGATCGCCGTCGTCGGCCGGCGCTGGGAGAGCCAGACGAACAACGACGGCAGGCGGTTCCTGGAGGATCCGGAGGACTGGGTGCGCAAGGAGCTGATCCTCGCGCACCAGCACGACAAGAAGGTGGTCCCGGTGCTCGTCGGCCTGCGCGGCGCGCTCCGGGCCGAGTCGCTGCCCCCGGAGCTCCAGCACCTCGTGCACATCCAGATGCACCACCTGCGGCGCGGGTACGGCGACCACGACATCGCGGTGCTGGTGGACGAGCTGCTGAAGGACTGAGACGGGCGCCCCGAAGAGCTTCGGGGCGCCCGTCCGCGGTCACACGTTGTCGGTGTGCGTGACGCCCGCGTTGCGGTAGTCCTGCACCGCCGTCTTCACCTGGGCCGGGCTCAGCACCTGGTCCTTGGCGAAGTACACGTAGTCGACCTCCTGCTGGTAGGCGCGTTCGGCGCTGCTGCCCTGCAGGCCTCCCGAGATGAACCAGAGGTTGAAGTTGATCGACATCGGCGTCTCGGGGTAGTACTTGTCGCCGTGGTCGGCGACCAGGGTGCCGTCGATGTAGTACTTCACCCGGCCGTTCGCTACCTGGAACACCAGGTCGTGCCAGCCGTTGTAGCTCTGGCGCTGCTCGTTGTGGATGTTGTCGGCGACCCACGGCTCGTTCTGGTAGGTCTCCCACGTGGTCTCGTACATGATGTTGCCCTGCTCGCCCCAGCCGCCGTTGGGCAGGTACTCGAAGTCGATCTCCCCGTAGTTCGGGGCCATCGGCGCGTCGAGCGGGGTGATGGTGAAGAACGTCTGCACGACGTGGTCACCGTCCGGGCCGAACACCGGCGCGTCGCTGAACTTCACCCGCGACGCGTAGGTGCCCTCGAAGAACTTGCGCTGGTGGAACATCTCGGTCTGCTTGGCCGCGGAGCCGTTGTTCCACGAGTCGAGGCGCATGACCTTCTGGCCGTCGACGGTCGGGAACGTGACGCGCGAGGCGTCCCACTCGGCGCCGGGGACACCGGGGCCGCCCGCGCCCGACCGCACGGTCCAGCCGCGCTGGCTGATCCGCGAGTCGCTGGAGTTGGTGTAGGCGAAGTCGTCGAACATCTTGGGGCCGTTGGGGTTCGGCGGCGTCGTCGTGGTCGTCGTGGTGGTGGGCGGGGTGCCACCGGGCGGCGTGCCCCACAGCAGCGTGCTGCCGCGGTGGACGGTCACCTTGTTCCACGCCGAGTAGGTGCTCTCGCCGCGGAACGAGTAGTCGTCGGTCTGGGTGATCGGGCCCCAGTTGGTGCGGTAGAAGCGGAGTTGCAGGTCGCCCGAGTCGGCGCCGGGGTTGAGCGTGCCGGCGCCGGAGGTGAAGCCGACCTCAAGGTAGCGGTCGGCCGGGCCGCCGGTGAGGGTGCCGAACTGGCCCGTCACGTTGCCGCAGCCGCGCACGGCCCACGAGCAGGCGAACCGGTAGCCGACGTCCGGGGTGTCGGCCTTGAAGTAGTAGCGGATCTTCACGTCGGCCAGCGGCACGCTCGTGCTGCCCGAGTTGACCAGCTTGAACCAGGGTTCGGCCTGGTCGGTCGTGGCACCGGACGCGCTGGTCCGGTACTGGGCGGTGATCGCGTCGGCGGCGAACGCGTTCGGTGCGACGGCCAGTGCGGCCACCGCCAGTGCCGCGCAGGACGCGGCTAGGAGTGCTCGCAACGTTCTCTCCTCATTTCGGCAGGGACGGACAGGGCGGCGAGCCTTGACGAGTGGAGGCGCATCCTGGTGGTGAAGCCCTCCCACTCGGGGCGCTGGGACCAGAGGGTGTCGGCCAGCGCGGCCAGTCGGGGAAATGCCAGGTATTCCAGGTGGTTCCGGTCGCGCACGTGCTCGGTCCACAGCTGGCACTGGGCTCCGAGCACGCCGTCGGGCAGCGGCACGTGGTAGACGTCGCGGGTGGTGACGACGTACCCGGGCTGGCCGGGTGGTTCGTGCGTGCCGTCGGTCTGCGGGTAGTCGAGGTAGGTGGAGGTGTGCGGGGCCATCACGACCGGTTGGCCGCGATCAAGTGCCTTGGTGGCTTGGGTTTCGTCCTTCCACGGCATGAGGACGGACCGCGCGTCGCCGGTCGGTTCCCACGCCGCCGGGGTGCGGCCGCGGTCGAGCACGTACTTGCTCGCCTGCTTCAGGAACTGGGCGTGCACGTCCTCGGGCAGCAGGCACTCGTCGCCGCCGAGGTGGACGTGGTCGCCGGGGAAGATCTCCAGCACCTCGGCCAGCACCTCGCGGACGAACCCGAGGGCGTGCATGCCGAACGCGGCATCGCTGATGCCCCAATGGGTCCAGACCGGCAACGGCTCGGGGGCGATGCCGAGGTCGGGGTACGCGGCCAGCGCCGCGCGGGCGTGACCGGGCATCTCGATCTCCGGCATGACCCGGATGCCGCGGTCGGCGGCGTGCGCGACGAGCCCCTCCAGTTCGGAGCGCGTGTAGGTGCCGCCGTGCGGGACGCCGTCGCCGTTGGTCTCGGTGCGCCAGCCGCCGATCGAGGTGAGCCGCGGGTGGGCCGGGACGGGCACGCGCCAGCCCTGGTCGTCGGTGAGGTGCAGGTGCAGGACGTTGAGCTTGTGGAACGCCATCAGGTCGATGAACCGGCGCAGCACGTGCACCGGCTGGAAGTGCCGTGCCACGTCGAGCATGAACCCGCGCCACGGCAGCCGCGGCACGTCCCGGATGTCGACGCCCGGCAGCGTCCACTCCACATCGGACACCCGGTTCGGCCGCAGCGCCTCGGGTGGCAGCAACTGGCGGATGGTCTGGACGCCGTGCGCCAGGCCGTCCTTCGTGGCCGCCCTGAGCAGGACGCCGTGCTCGTTGACGGTGAGCGCGTAGCCCTCCTCGCCGAGGCCGACGAGCTTGGCGTCGAGCGCGATGAGGACCTGGCCGTAGTCCGCGAGCGGCAACGGCAGTCCGGTGGCGGGCCTGAGCAACGTCCGCAGCAGCCGGGCGGCGGACTCGGCGCCGGGTGTGACCCTGATGCTGGTGCCGCAGTCGAGCGTGAACCCCTTGCTGCGCCGGACGATCCTGGTCGGCAGCGGCACGATCATCCCTTCACCGCCCCTCCGACGATGCCGGTGGTGACCCGGCCCTGCAAGACGACGAAGATCAGCAGCACCGGCAGCATGAACAGCGTGGAGGCGGCCATCGTGGCGCCCCAGTCGGTGCCGAACGTGTTGTTGAACGACGACAGCCAGACCGGCAGCGTGCGGTCGTCCTGGTCCTTGATGATCAGCACGTTGGCGAAGGCGAACTCGTTCCAGGCCGTGATGAACCCGAACAGCGAGGTCGCCAGCAGACCCGGCGCGAGCAGCGGGAACACGACCTTGCGGAACGCCTGGCCGCGCGTGCAGCCGTCGACCTGCGCGGCCTCCTCCAGGTCCACCGGGATGGCCGCGAGGAACCCGCGCAACGTCACGATCGTGAACGGCAGCGTCATCATGAAGTAGACCAGCGTGAGGATCCAGAGCGTGTCGAGCATGCCGGTGTCGCGGGCGATCACGTAGATCGGGATCAGCAACGCCTCCCACGGCGTCATCTGCGCGACGAACACCATCAGCACGAACGCCCTGCGCCCCTTCCACTGCAGCCGGGCGATCGCGAACGCGGCGAGCAGTGCGACACCGAGGGCCAGCAGCACCGCCCCTCCCGCGACCAGCAGGCTGTTGCGCCAGAACGAGAAGAAGCCCTGGGCGGCGATGGCGGTGCCGAAGTGGTCGAACGTGAGCGGGATCGGCAGGAACGTCGGCGTCTCGCTCTGGATGTCCTTGGTGGGCTTGAACGCCGTCAGCACCATCCAGTAGACGGGGAAGACGGAGATCGCGAACACCACCAGCGCCGCCGTCGTGCGGGAGATCCTCCCGATCATCATGCTTCCCGCTCCTGCCGGTAGAGCTGGCGGAAGTACGCCAGCAGTGCGAGCACCAGCAGCACGACCATCAGCATCGAGACCGCCGCGCCCAGGTCGTAGCGCTGCAACGACTGCGCGACCTGGAAGGCGTAGACGGGCAACGTCGTCGTGGCCTGCCCCGGACCGCCCTGGCTGATCACCCAGATCTGCACGAACGCCTTGACGACCCAGATCACTTCCAGGCACGTGATCAGCCCGAACATGGCGCGCAGCATGGGGAACGTGATGGTGGTGAACACCCGCCAGGCGCCGGCGCCGTCGATCCGCGCCGACTCGTACAGCTCCTGCGGCACGGTGATCATCGCCGCGTACAGCGACAGCGCGGCGAACGGCACCGACTGCCAGACGATCAGCGCGACGAGGATGCCGAACGTGGCGTCGCCGTCCGCGAACCAGGTGTAGCCGCGATACTCCTCGAAGCCGAGCGCGACCAGCGCCCAGTTCACGATGCCGAGCCGGGACTGGAAGAGCCACTGGAACACCGTCGTGGCGGCGATGATCGGCGTCGCCCACGTCAGCACCAGGCCGCCCATCACCAGGAACCGCAACCACTTGCCGAGCCGCACCAGCAGCAGTGCGACCAAAGTGGACAGCGCCATGATGAGCACGACGTTGATCGCGGTGAAGTACAGCGTCCTGCGCACCACGCCCCAGAACTCGGGGTCCGAGAGCACCTTCGCGTAGTTGGCCAGGCCGACGAACTTCGCGTCGCCCCGGACGAGCTGCGGCAGCCCGAACTCCTGCACCGAGATGATCACGTTGCGGATGAGCGGGTACAGCAGCAGGTACGCGGTGGTGAGCAGGGTGGGTGCGATCAGCAGGTACGGCAGGATCGGACGCTTGCGCCTCGGCGGCGGGGCCGGTGCAGTCTCCTGCACCGGCCTCTCGGCGAGGAGCGTCATTTGCCGGAGTTGAGCGCTTGGGTGATCACTTCGTCGGCCTTCGCGGCGGCCGTCTTCGGGTCGGCGCCGGTGAGCACCGCCGTCTGGAACTCCTTGATCGGGTTGCGGGCCTCGACCGCCGCCCAGTTCGGCGAGTTCGGCGTGGCGAACCCGTTGGCCGCACCTTGCGCCATGGCCGCCGTGCCGGGATCGCCGCCGACCGCGTTCGCGAGCGACTTGCGGTTCGGCACGTAGTTCATCGCCTTCGCGAGCTCGACCTGCCACTTCTCGCCGGCCAGCGCCTTGACGACCTCGTACGCGCCGTCCTGCCTGCTCGACGCCAGCGGGATGATCAGGTCCGAACCGCCGGTGAACACCGCGCCGGGCTTGTCCGCGGCCTTGCCCGGGATCGGGAAGAAGCCGATCTTGCCTTCCAGCGCCGGGTTGGCCTTGGTGACGAGCTTCGCCGCGCCGGGCACCGCGATGAACTGCGCGACCTTGCCGCCCGCGACCACGTCCGTCTGCTGCGGCTTGGACTCGTCGGCGTCCTTCGGGCCGTCGCCGAGCGCCTGGAGCCGCTTGTAGAAGTCCATGCCCGCCAACGCCTCCGAGGTGTTGAGCGAGCCCTTCCAGTTGCCGCCGTCCTGCTTCGCGAGGTCGCCGCCCTCGTCCCAGACGAACCCGGACAGCGTGTACCAGTTCTGGCCGGGCAGGTAGATGCCCTGCTGCTCGCCCTGGTCGAGCTTCGCGGTGGCGGCGAGCCACTCCTCGCGCGTCTTCGGCGGCGTGACCTGCGCGGCCTCGAAGAGGTCCTTGCGGTAGATCACGACCCGGTTGGCCGCGTAGAACGGAACGCCGAACTGCTTGCCGTCGACCGCGCCGGGGTCGGCGAGGCCGGGGATCCAGTCGTCACCCTGCAGCTCGGACTTCCTGCCGGACAGGTCCGTGACGCCCTTGCTGGCCACGTACTGCGCGACCTGGGTGTTGCCGACCTCGATCACGTCCGGCGGATCGGTGCTGGCCAGCGCACTGGTCACCTTCTGCGTGATGCCGTTCCACTCCTGGATCTGGATCTTCAGGTCGAGGTTCGCGTGGTCCTTCTCGAACTCGGTCTCGAACCTCTGGACGAAGTCGTCCGTGGCCGTGTCCTTCATGAGCCACACGGTGATCTCCTGCTTCTCACCCCCTCCTGCCTCCGTGCCGCAGGCGGACAGGGCGAGTGCAAGAACCAGTAAGGCAGCGGAGCGCGACACGACTCACCTCTCGCTGGGATGTGACCAATTGGTCAGGTCTCGACGGGTGAGGTAGAAAGTGGCATAGACCACTTCTCCGGTCAATCCCCAGTTCGGACGCGTGGGAGCGCTCTCGATCTTCAACGGGCTGGTTACTTACCAGTGGTATGCCATACTGGCCGCCGACGAAGCGGAGAGGCATGGCCGAAGCGATCCTGAAGCGCGAGCGGGTCCGCGACCACCTGCTCGAACTCATCGAGACCCACCCCGCAGGAGCCCCCATCCCGGCGGAACGCGTGCTGTGCCAACAGCTCTCGGTGTCCCGCCCCACCGTCCGCTCGGCGGTGGAGGAACTGGTCAACACCGGCCTGCTGGTCCGCCAGCACGGCAGGGGCACCTTCGTGGCCCGCGCCAAGATCACCCAGGAGATGGTGTCCGACACGGGGTCCATGTCCCTGCCCCAGGCGGGCGGGGTGTGGTCGTCGCGCGTCCTGGAGCACGCCCGCATCCCGGCAGGGGCGAGGGTCGGCCGGCGGCTGCACGTCTCCCCCGCCGCCGAGATCCACTACATCGCCCGGCTGCGGCTGGTCGACGGCGAGCCGATGGCGTTGGAGTACCTGCACGTGCCGGCTTCCGTCGCGCCTTCGTTGACGTTGCACGACATGGAGTCCGGGGACTTCTACGAACGGCTGCGCGAGCACGGCGTGCACGTTTCCGAAGCGGTGCAGTCGATCGAGCCCACGGTGGTGAACGAGTCGGAGGCCGCGTTGCTCGCGGTTCCGGTGCTGGCGCCGGCTCTGCTGTTCGAGCGGCTCACCACCGACGCCGAGGGGCGGCAGGTCGAGTACGTGCACTCGATCTACCGGGGTGACCGGTACAAGATCGTGTCACGGCTGACGCTCGGGGCGTCGCCGCGCAACGCGGTGGACGTGCAGGCGAAGGTGAGCGGCAACCCGTTCTGACCGCGTCACATGAAGCGGGCGCTCTGGCTGTCGATGAACGTCTGCGCGCGTTCCAGCGTGTGCGAGGCGTAGGTGCCGCCGGCCCGCGCGTCCAGCAGGGCGTTCTGCTGCGCGTCCGTCATCATCCGCTGCAGCTCGAACCGTTGGTGCACCGACTTGTCCGGGTCCTGTTCGAGGAACTTCTTCTCGATGCCCTCGCTCATCGCGATCATGCGTTCGAGCGTCTGCTCCAGCAGGTGCTCGTCGAACGGTTCCCCGCTCTCCCGGCACAACGTGTCGCTCTCCAGCAACGTCCGGCTCGCCGTCACGAGCTCGCCGGCCAGCCGGGCGTACTCGCGGCGCGAGTGGTCGTCGTCATCGCCCCTGATGCCGAGCCACCGGATCACCAGCGGCAGCGACCCGCCCTGCACGACCAGGGTGAGGATCGCGACGGTGAACGCGATCAGGATCAGTTCGTTGCGGTACGGCAGGTCCTCCGGCAACGTCTGGGCGGCCGCCACGGTGACCACGCCGCGCATGCCGGACCAGGCGAGCACCGCGCCGCCGCGCCAGCTCAGGCCCTCGGTCGCGTAGAACGCCACGTCGGCCTGTTTGCGTTGCAGCATGCGGATGCCGCGGTCGTAGCGCTTCTCCTCGCCGGGCTGGGGGCCGCGTGCGGTGAACCTGTCCACAAAGGCCTCTAGCTTGCTGGTGAACGCGTCGGCGCGGCGTTGCTGGCGCCGCAGCAGGGCGATCACCGGGATGGTGAACGCCACCCGCAGCACGACGAGCGCGACCGTGGCCACTGCGCCGATCACCAGCGTGCGCGCCAGGCCGTCGTCCGCCACGGCGCTGACGACCGAGGTGAGTTCGAAGCCCATCAGCAGGAAGACGCCGTTCTCCAGGATCAGCTGGATGGTGCGCCAGTTGGTGCGTTCGGAGATGCGGTCGTGCGCGGTGAACTTGCGCGCGCTCTGGTGACCGGTGATCAGCCCGGCGACGACGACGGCGATCACGCCGGACGCGTGCACCTCCTCGGCCGGGATGAACGCCAGGAACGGCACCACGTACGAGATCGCCGTCGTCAGCACGGGCTGGCCCTGGATCTTCGAGCGCGCCCACACCGACACGATGCCGACGGCGGCACCGATCGCCACGCCCACGGACACGGCGTACGCGAAGTCGCCCAGCGCGCTGCCGAACGACACGCTGGCCGTGATCGCGACGATCGCCGTGCGCAGCAGGACCAGCGCCGTCGCGTCGTTGACCAGGCCCTCGCCCTCCAGGATGGTCACGAGCCGCGGCGGCAACCCGAGCTTCTTGCCGATCGACGTGGCGGCCACCGCGTCCGGCGGGCTGATCACCGCGCCCAGCGCGAGCGCGGCCGCGAAGCCGATGTCCGGGACGAGCCACCAGATCAGCAGCCCGGTGCCGAACGCGGACACGATCACGAGCAGGACCGAGAGCGCGCCGATGGTCGCGAAGTTGCGTCTGAAGTCGACCACCGGCACGTTCACCGCCGCCGAGTACAAGATCGGCGGCAGCACGATCACCAGGATCCACTCGGGTTCCACGACCAGGTGCGGTGCGCCCGGCACCTGACTGCACGCCATGCCGACCAGCACGAGCAGCACCGGCGCCGCCACGCCCAGCTTGGGCGCGGCGTACGACACCACCACGATGATCAGCACCGCCGCGACGGCGAGCAAGGCCCATTCCTGCATGACGTGCAGTTTGCTCGATCAGAACGGACCTCGCCCGTGGAGGCGCGCCGGTCAGGTGGCGGGAAGCACGTGGCGCCCGTCACGGTCGGTGCTCAGGCACAGCGAGCAGATCTGGCCGCCCTGCGCGCTCGCCGTCATGTCCGGCCGCTCGTACGACTCCGCGCACACCACGCAGTCGTACCGCGTGCCGCTCGGGTTGCCGTCGGAGTCCAGCAGCGGCTCCTCGATGCCGTCGTCGGTGCGGCGCAGGTAGAACCGGCCGCGCGTGACGATCGCGAGCAGCGGCGTCAGCACGATCGGGATGCCGACGGCGACCAGCGGCGAGTACGGCTGGACGCCCGCGCCGAACAGTCCGAAGTAGACCGAGATGGACAGGATGGACGACGCGAGGAACGACCCGACGCCCACCGGGTTGACCGCGAACAGCATGCCGCGGCGGAACTCGGGCTGCTTCGGCGACAGCTTGAGCACGTACTTGTTGATCGCGATGTCCGCCGCGACCGTGACGACCCACGCCATCGCGCAGTTCGAGTAGAAGCTCAGCAGGTTGTTGAGGAAGCTGAACATGTCCGCTTCCATCAGGATCAGCGCGATCGCGAGGTTGACCAGCACGAACACCAAGCGGCCCGGATAGCGCTTCGTCACGCGGGTGAACGAGTTCGTCCACGCGAGCGACCCCGAGTAGGCGTTGGTGACGTTGATCTTCACCTGGCTGAGCACCACGAGCACCAGCGCCAGCGGCACCACCAGCCACGCGGGCATGAACTGCTTGAACACGCCGGTGAACTGCTCGATCGGCTCCACCGCCGCGACCTTGCCGACCGCGTCGAGCACGTAGATCGCGAGGAACGCGCCGATCGCCTGCTTCAGCGCACCGAACACCACCCAGCCGGGCCCCGCCATCACCATCGACGTCCACCACGCGCGCCGGTTCTCGGCCGTGCGGGGCGGCATGAACCGCAGGTAGTCGATCTGCTCGCCGATCTGCGCCATCAGCGACAGGCAGACGCCCGCGCCGAGCATCACCGCCGCGAGGTTGACCCCCTGGTCGCCGTACGACAGCCACCGGCTCACCGACGACGGGTCCGCGATCACCAGGTACAGCAGCGGCGCCACCATGAGCAGCAACCACAACGGGTTCGTCCAGCTCTGCAGCTTCGCGAGCACCTTCATCCCGTAGATCACCAGCGGGATGATGACCAGCGTCGACGCCAGGTACCCCAGCCACAACGGCAGGCCCAGCGCGTACCGCAGGCCCTGCGCCATGATCGAGCCCTCGAGGGCGAAGAAGATGAACGTGAAGCTCGCGAAGATCACGCTGGTGATCACCGAGCCGTAGTAGCCGAAGCCCGACCCACGGGTGATCAGGTCGAGGTCGATGTTGTACCGCGCCGCGTAGTAGGCCAGCGGGAAGCCGGTCACGAAGATGACGACGGCCGCGAACGCGATGGCCAGCAACGCGTTCCCGGTGCCGTGGGTCAGAGCGATGCCCGCGCCGATCGAGAAGTCCGCCATGTAGGCGATCCCGCCCAGCGCGGACGCCCCGACGACGGCCGGCGTCCAGCGCCGGTACGTCCGCGGGGCGAACCGCAGCGTGTAGTCCTCCAGCGTCTCTTTCGACGCCGCCGGAGCCTCCGCGCGCTCCACAACCTGGTCAAGGGTCATGGAGTTCGACGCTACGAACCGCGCGTTTCCAGCGATCACACGGTTTGTGACGGCCGAGTCACGCTATGTTCACCGATCATGGATGACCTTGTGACGTTCATGAAGGAGCGCAAGCGCGCCGACGAGGCGGCGGCGCGGCTGTGGGCCGAGCGGGCCGCGACGATCTCGGAGTGGGGACGCAAGGTGGTGGTCCTGCTGACGAACCACCAGATCCCCGCCGAGCACACGCTGAACGACCGGGTCGGCGACCAGAAGGTCCGCATCGCGTCCGGCTGGCTGGTGCTGACCACGAGGACGCCGAGCGCGACCCACCCCGGTGCGTTCAAGGAGGCCGGGATCCTGCTGACCCCGGCCGCCGAACTGTGGCAGTACGACACCGACTGGACCGTCTCCGCCCGCCTCACGCCGACCATCCCGGCGTTCCGCAGCGCGGAGGGAGCCGTGCTGAAGGCGCGGTGCGAGTGGATCCTCGACAACGTCATCGAGGCGTTCGCGGACACGCTGGAACGCCACGGCATCGACGTCTTCGAGCTGGAAGGCCTCTAGTCAGAGCTTCCAGATCCGGACGATCTTGTCGTCGCCGCCCGCCGCGATCCGCTTGCCGTCCGGCGAGAACGCCACGGCCTGGATCTGCCCGGCCGCCCCGATCACGGTGGCGCGGATCTTCTTCGTCTCCACGTCCCACAACTGCACGAAGTTGCCCTGTCCCCAGGCCGCGACCGTGTCACCGTCCGGGTGGAACAGCGCGCTGGACAGCGTGAGGTCGTCGTCCGCGCGCAGGAACACGGCCTTGCTCTGGCCGGACGCCACGTCCCAGAGCTGCATGCTGTTCTTGCCGTCGCCGTCGACGACCGCGAGGGTCTTGCCGTCGGGCGAGAACGAGCCGCCGTCGCCGGTCGAGTCGTTGATGGTCTTGACCGTCTTGCCGGAGGCCGGGTCGACGATCCTGATCTCCTGGTACTTGCTGCCCGCGTAGGCGAGCAGCTTGCCGTCCGGGCTGAACGACAGCTCACTGCTGCCGCGCACCTCGTTCAGGCCGATCTTGACCTTGCGCGTGGCCACGTCCCAGACCTGCGTGCGGCCGGTGTGGGTGACGCCGACGAGGGTCTTGCCGTCCGGGTGGAAGCGCAGGGTCTTCATGATCGAGCGGCTCTCGTCGAGGCCGCCGATCATCGAGCGGTCGGCCATGTTCCACAGGTACGTGGTGAAGTCGCCGGTGCGGTTGCCGCCCGCCGCGAGGATCTTGCCGTCCGGGCTGATCGCGACCGCGGTGGCCGCCGCGCCGCCGGGGCCGGACGGCAGCTGGACGGTGCCGACGACCTTGTTCGTGGTGGTGTCCCAGATGCGGACCAGGTCGCCGCCGTCGCCCAGGCCGTCCTCGGCGCTGGCGAGGAACTTGCCGTCCGGGCTCCAGGCGATGGACGCGATCGCGTCCTTGTGGTCGACGAACTGGACGTGCTCGGCGATCTCCTTCGGCGTGCCCGGATCGGCCTTGGTGCTGGTCGGGGACTGCTCGGAGCCGCCCTCCTTGTTGGAGGCCGCCTTGTTGTCGTTGGTGGACGGCAGCTGGGCGCCCTCGCCGTCGGTGTTGCGCGAGGTGATCCACCACGCGGCGCCGCCACCGATGGCCGCCACCGCGCCGATGCCCGCGAAGAGCGCCGTGCGCCTGCTGACGCTGGACTTCGGGCTCGCTACGACCGGCAGCACGACCGGGGCGCCGGCGAGCATCGCGAGGGCCTGGTCGACGGTGGCGCGTTCGGCGGGGTTCTTCCGCAGCAGGCCGCCGAGCAGCGACGACAGGTGCCCGGCGCGTTGCGGGGGCGGCGGTTCCTGGGTGAGCAGCATCGACAGGGTCGTCATGAAGTCCTGGCCCTGGTACGGCGGCCTGCCCTCGACCGCGGCGTACAGGGTGGCGCCGAGCGACCACAGGTCCGTCGCCGGGGTGATCGGCGCGCCGGTGCCCTGCTCGGGCGCCATGTACGCGGGCGTGCCGACGATCGACCCGTCGGTCGTCAGCGGCACGTCGCCGGTGAGCCGGGCGATGCCGAAGTCGGTGATGACGACCCGGTCGCCGGACAGCAACACGTTGGCGGGCTTGAGATCGCGGTGCACGATCCCGGCCTGGTGCGCCACCCGCAACGCGCTGAGCATCGACGTGGCGATGTACGCGACCTGGTCGGGAGGCAGCGCGCCCTGGGTCTTGATCAGGTCGGAGAGCGACCCGCCCCGGACGAACTCCATGACGATCATCGGGGTGCCGTTGTACTCGACGACGTCGTGCACGGTGACGATGCCGGGGTGGTTCAGCTGGCCGGCGAGCTGCGCCTCGCGCATGGCTCGCTGGCACAGCACCGCCCGCTGCTGCGCGTCGAGACCGGCCGGGAGCAGCAGCTCCTTGATGGCCACCTCACGGCCGATGACCTCGTCACGGCCGAGCCACACCCGGCCCATGCCGCCGGTGCCGATCACCTGAACGAGCCGGTAGCGCTGTGCCACCAGACTTCCCGTCGCATCTGTCACGGCGGGCAGCTTAGAGGGGAGAACGCGCTCTCACGTCGGTAACCGGAAAGTTCGTGATCCATTGGATCCGTTGGGAGCAAAGCAACATCGTGCCCAATCAATCGGTCGACAATGGACCTGTCCCTAGTGGACTCTCGCGACCTCGATTCCTATGGTGCCGAACATCCGCAACTTGCGCAGCACGGTGGGCTCCGCGGTGAACCCGGCCGCCTCGATCCGCTGCCGGACGGCGTCGCCACCGTGGTGGTGACCGGACTCCCCGTGACCGTGGCCGTGCCCGTGGGACGCGAGGTCAGCGAGCACCAGGACGCCGCCCGGCTTCAGCACGCGGCGCACCTCAGCGAGCATCTCGTCCTGCGAGCGCGAATCGAGGTGGTGCAACATCAGGCTGGAGAAGACGACGTCGAACGAGTCGTCGGGGAACGCCAACTCCTGCGCGAACCCCCGGTCCAGCCTGGCGTTGGCGCGCCGGAGCTTCCGTTCGGCGCGTGCCAGCATCTTCAGGTCGGGGTCGACGCCGACGAGTTCGACGCCCGCGTGCCTCTTCGCCGTGGCGCGCAACAGGTTCCCGGTGCCGCAGCCGACGTCGAGGACGCGCTGACCGGGTTGCGGGCGGGCCAGGCCGACCATCTCGGCGTGGACGCGACCGAGCGAGGACACCCGGTGCAGGAGGTCGTAGAAGGGCAGCAGGTAGTGCTTGCCCATACCGGGCAGGTAGTCGCGCTCCTGGGACGATTTTTCGGCCATGCGTCCATCCTGCCTCCCAGCACACACTGATTTCTGTGCCGATCCGTGGTTTGAGTGGGATGATTTGACGGTGCGCACCCGACGAACGCGGATGACCGGCGACGAGCCCGCGAAGTACGCCTGGCGACCCGCTCCCGGCGAGCTGTCGGTGGCGGTCGTGCCGCTCGGTCACGGCGTGGAGGTCGACGGCGCGCACGAGGCCCACTCGCACGACTTCCCCGGCATCGCGTACTTCGAGACGTCCGGCGGCGTCGTGCGGCACGGCCGTCAGGTCCGCCACGTCGAGGCGGGCGACCTGTTCGTCATCGCGCCCGGCGACGTGATGGGCCGGGCCCGCAGCGACGACCTCCTGGGCGCGCGGGGCTGGGGCGTCTTCTTCACCGCCGACGTGCTGAGCTCCGACACACCCGGCACGCACCTGGCGTGGCGCACGCACCCGCTGCTGTTCCCGTTCGTGCACGGCGGCGCCACCGGTGCGTTGCGACTCAAGGTGCCCGCTCCCGCACGCGCCGAGTGGGCGGCTCGGGTCGAGGCGTTGCACGACGAACTGTCCCAGCGCCGCGACGGCTACCGGGAGGCCGTGTCGGCGCACCTCACGTTGCTGCTGGTCGGGGTGTCGAGGCTGGCCGCGGACCTGGTCGGCGACCTGCGCGAGAACGCCGAACCGCTGCTGGCCGCGGTGTTCGACGTGATCGAGCGCCGCTACCCCGAACCGCTGTCGCTGCGCGAGGTCGCCGCCGCCGTCAGCATCTCCCCCGGCCACCTCACGTCGACCGTGCGTCAGCGGACCGGTCGCACCGTGGGCGAGTGGATCACCGAACGCCGGATGGTGCAGGCCAGGCGTCTGCTGGCCGTGACCGACCTCCCGGTGGGCGACATCGGGCGCCAGGTGGGCATCCCGGACGCCGGCTACTTCGCGCGCACGTTCGGCAAACTGCACGGAATGAGCCCCACGCGTTGGCGGCGGTTCAACCACCTGAACACCCGCTGAACACCTGTGGTCGGCCTGTCGATCACCAGGCGTTTCGTCGCTTTCGTCCCTCTCGGACGTGGCACTGTCGTGACCATGACCGGCGGGACGCCCACCACGCACGAGAACGACCGGGACCTCGGCACGAGGTTCCACGACCGGATGGAAGTCGTGGTGAGGTGGCTGCCGTTCGGCCTGTCCCGCGTCGTCGCGCCGAGTTTCCTCGGGTTCGCCCTGATCAACGGGTTCACGTTCGGCATCGACCTGCTGCTGCTCACGCTGTTCCGCAGCGGCCTCGGCCTGCCGGTCCCGATCGCGTTCACGATCGCCTACGTCCTGGCGTTCGGCCTCAGCTTCGTGCTCAACCGGGCCCTGAACTTCCGCTCGCACGCGCCGGTCGGCCCGCAGGCCGGGCTCTACGCCGTCGCGATCCTGATCAACTACCTGGCGTTCATCCTCGGGGTCGGCAGCGCGCTGACCGAGTTCGGCCTGCAGTACCACCTGTCCCGCATCGCCGCCGGCGCGTGCGAGGCCGCGTTCATGTACAGCGTCATGCGCTGGGTGATCTTCCGCGACACGAAGAACTGACTACTGCAGGTAGCCCTCGACCTCGCCGACCGAGCGGGCGGGCACGTCCTCGGCGTCCTCGCCCAGAGACCGGGCCGAGCGGCGCCGCCGCAGCAGGTCCCAGCACTGGTCGAGGGCCTCTTCGAGCGACCGCAGCCGTGCGTGCTCCTCGTCCGTGGAGATCTCGCCGGACGCGAGCTGCTGCCGGAGCTCGTGCTCCTCGGCGACCAGCTCGTTGATGCGCCCCAGCACGTTCTCGTCGCTCATCTACGCCTGTCCCGTCTCGAAGCGGCTGACCTAGCCCGACTCTACGACGAACCGCCAGCAGGTGCGCATCTGGTCGCAGGAGGACTCAGGGCAGTGCGGCGAGCGAGAGGCTGTTGCCGTCCGGGTCGAGCACCTCGACGTGCTGCACACCGTTCGAATACGTCTCGACGGGATCGTGCGTCACGCCGTGCGCCGCGAGCCGCTCCAACGCGCCGCCCAACTCGCTCACCGACACCCCGAACGTGACCATCGAACCGCCAACGCGCGCCGATCGGACGTCACGGGAGTCGAGCACGACGTAGGCGTTCTCCCCCACCTGCCACAGGTGCTCCTCGCCGATGACCTCGTCCGCCGCCCGGCCGAAGAACACCCCGTACCACTCCAACGACCGCGCCAGGTCGCTCACGCACATCACGCTGTGCAGGTCCACGCTGCCCCACCCTTCCGGAGATCCGTCGTGCAGGCAGACCGTCGGTGTCCCCGGAACTCATCGCAGGGTGGGCGATTCGCCCGATTGGTCCAGCGAAATGGTTCAACCAATTGTTTACACTCGTGAACCAGGGCCGCCGACCCGTCACGCGACCGCCTCCCCAGGGAAGTGGTCGCCACCTCCGCCTGCCAGGAGGCGCTTGTGAAGACACGCACTCGGCTTGCCCTCGCGAGCCTGTCCGCCACCACCGCGATCGTCGTCGCGTTCATCGTTCCCACGACACCCGCGATCGCCCACGGCACGATGTCCGACCCGGCCAGCCGCGTCTACACGTGCAAGAACGAGGGTCCGGAGACGCCCAAGTCCGACGCCTGCAAGGCCGCCGTCGCCGCCGGTGGCACCCAGGCGTACTACGACTGGAACGAGGTCTCGCTGCTCGAGGCCGGCGGGCGCCACCGCCAGCTCATCCCCGACGGCAAGCTCTGCAGCGCCGGTCGTGACAAGTACCGCGGTCTCGACCTGCAACGCGCCGACTGGCCCGCCAAGCGGGTCTCGCCGGGCTCGCTGACCGTCACGTACCACGCGTCCGCACCGCACTCGAACAGCAACTTCGAGTTCTACATCACCAGGGACGGCTGGAACCCGACCATGCCGCTGAAGTGGTCGGACCTCGTGCACCTCCAGACGTTCAACAACCAGAACCCGTCCACGTTCACCAACTGGACGCTGAACCTGCCGAACCGCTCGGGCCGCCACATCGTCTACTCGATCTGGCAGCGCGTGGTGGGCAGCAACGAGGCGTTCTACACGTGCTCGGACGTCGACTTCGGCGGCGGCACCACCAACCCGCCGACGACCACGACGACGACCCAGCCGCCCACGACCACGACCACCACGACGCAGCCGCCGGCCGGTGGCACGTGGGCCGCGGGCACGACCTACTCGGTCGGCAACCGCGTCACCTACGGCGGCGTGAACTACGAGTGCCAGCTCGCGCACACCGCCATCGCCGGCTGGGAACCGCCCAACACGCCCGCCCTGTGGCGACGCCTCTGATGCGGTTCTTCCTGCTGCTGCTCGCCTTCATGGTGTCCGGCTGCGCTGCGACGCAGCCGGACACCGTGTTGCGCGGCGATCCGCTGGACGTGATGTTCCTGCAGATGATGCTCCCCCATCACCAGCAGGGAGTGGAGATGGTCGCGCTCGCGAAGGACCGCGCGCAGAACGAGGAGCTGCGCACGCTCGCCGTCGCGATCGAGCAGACCCAGGTCACCGAGGCCGACACGATGCGCGACTGGCTCACGTCGTGGGGCGAACCCCTGACGGCACCGCCCGACGCGCACACGGGCCACGGCGGCATGCGCGAGTCCGACCCCAAGGAGGTCGGGCGGCTGTCGGCGTTGCGGGGCGCGGAGTTCGACCAGCGCCTGCTCAACGTCATGATCGCGCACCAGGACGACGCCGTGCAGATGGCCCGCTGGGAGACCGGCAGCGGCGCGAGCCAGGAGGTGAAGGACCTCGCGGACCGCATCGACAAGTCGCGGACCGCGCAGATCGCGATGATGAAGGGGTTCCTCGACCGGGCGTGACCGGGTACCCCGTGGCGGACCTGGGAAGGCCGCCACGGGGCCGCCAAGGGCGTTGACGCGACGAGGTCGCTCATGATCGGTGTCTGCGACGATGTCCTGGTGAACATGTCGACCAGGAACCTGCGACTGATCGGATACTGGCTCGGTCCCGACACGCCTGGATGGCCTGACGTCCGGGCGTTCGTCGATCCGTCACCGGACGCCGCACAGCGCGATCGAACAGTCGCCTACCTTCGCTCCGGGACTGTGTTCGTCGCTGCCGCCGGCATGTCGTTCTGTCGCATCTGCGGAAGGGCCAACGGGAGTACGGAGCTGACCGATGGCGTGCACTTCGTCTGGCCTGAAGGGCTCGCCCACTACGTCGAAGACCACAACGTCAGGCTTCCGGCTGAAGTCACCGCGGCAATGACCGTTCCCCCACCACCCGTGGACATCGTCGAGTTCATGCACCTGCTCGGCACGAACGAAGTGACCATCGACGATCACTGGTGGCACGACATCAACGGACGATGAAGCCGGGCCGGTACGCGGCGACCGCTTCTCATGCTGCTGTCAGGGCTTTTCGAAGTGCTGGTAGTCGATCGGGGTGTCCCAGAAGCCGCCCCACGTCCAGCCGCGCGTGGTGAACGCCTGCTCGGTGGCGTCGCCCGCGTGGATCATGCCGGGCACGTTCTGGGTGCGGTCGACGTAGGGCGCGCCGTTGGGCGGATAGACCGCACCGCTGCGGGAGATGTAGGGGTTCTGCACGGTGTTGATGTCGATGGCCCGCCCGTAGGAGTGGTTGGACCAGGCGGTGCCGCCGGTGATCGGCCGGCAGTTGAACGCCGAGGTGTTGTTCGCCGCCATCGACGCGTCGTCGTCGGAGTTGTACTTCTCGATGGTCTCCATCCGCTGGATGGGGAACCGGCCGAAGTACAGGTCGGCGAACACGCGGGCGACCTCGGTGGCGAGATCGGCGTTGACGACCAGTTCGCCACGACGCACGGCACCGTCGAAGCCGACGAAGTTCAGGCTGACCAGCCGCAGCTGACCGGGTCCGACGGGGCAGCCTTCGCGCCAGCTGGAGGCGAGCCGCTTCGCGGTCACGGGTGTGATGACGGCGACGTAGGGCGGGAGGCCGCTGCCGGCCGGCGCGGCGAGTTCCACGGCCTGGGCGGTGGCGGCGGGCGCCGGCGCGGTGCTGACCAGGACCGCGGACAGCGTGAACGTGATGAGCGCAAGAACTCTGGTTATCAACCTCAAAGAACTTCCTCTCGATCTCTGCTATGACGTCCCAGCCGCGCGAAGAAGCCCTCGGGATCGACCCTGCCAGCGATGTGCGAACAACGTCAACTTCGCTGAGACGTTTCGACTCTGCCCAAAACCTCCGGTCGTGCGACAACCAGGGGCACACCGAGGCCGGCACGTGGGAGAAAGGACGCAAGTCCTTTGTGGACGAACTAGGATCACGCGCATGACTTCGGTGTTGCAGAACGTGGCGATCGACTGCGCGAACGCCTACGAGCTCGCGCTGTTCTGGAGCGAGGTGACCGGTCGCCCGCTGCACCCCGACGACAAGCCGGGCGACCCGGAGTGCGAGGTGCTGATGGCCGAGGGGCCGGTGCTGTACTTCAACGAGGTGCCGGAACCCAAGACCGTCAAGAACCGCCTGCACCTCTGCCTGCGCCCGGACACCACGCGCGACGAGGAGGTCGCGCGGCTGCTCGGGCTCGGCGCGACGTTCGTCGGCGACCACCGCAACCCCGACGGCTCGGGGTGGGCGGTGCTCGCCGACCCCGAGGGCAACGAGTTCTGCGTGCTGCGCAGCGCCGCCGAACGGGCTTAGGCGGGGACCTCCGGCGGGGTCAGCGCGTCGAGCACCGAGGACCGGACGCCCAGCACGCTCATCAGCTCCAGGGCCTGCAACGGGCGCAGCACCGCGGCGGTGTTCGCGACGACGATCAGCGCGCTGCCGTGGCGCAGGCACAGGTCCTGGTGGTCGAGCAGCACGCCGATGCCCTGGGCGCCGAGGAAGCGGACACCGCTCAGGTCCACGACGACGGGTGCGGGCGGGATGACCGCCGCGACCGCCTGGGTGAGGCACTCGGCCAGTTCGCCGGCCGTCGTGCAGTCGACCTCGCCGCCGACCCGGACGAGGATGGAGACGCCCACGCTTTCGCAGTTCGTGCGGAAAGGTACTTGTCCGTTGGGGAGCACGTGGCAACCTCCAGTAGGGACGGCACGCACGGCCGTCACCGGGGCTGGCTGCTCAACCCGCAAGAACCGTAGCGCACTCGGTGTGTGAGTGCCGTTCGCGTGACAGGTTCCCTCGGATGGCCCACGAGTTGCGCGCGTAACATCGGTCGCCGTGACCGGTTTCTTCCACGAGACCGCCTTCTACGGCTCTGACGACGAGTTCCTCGCCCACGCCGTGCCGTTCGTCGAGGGCGGCCTGCGCGCGGGCGAGCCGTCGGTCGTGGCGTGCACCGAGCGGAACACGGCTCTGCTGCGCGGCGCGCTCGGCGACGCGGCCGTGACTTACCTGCCGGGTGCCGACCAGTACTCGCGGCCGTCCGAGGCGATCACGAACTACCGCGCGCTGTTCGCCGAGCACACGGCGGGCGGGGCGCGGCAGATGCGCGTGGTCGGCGACGTGCCGCATTCCGGCGTGGGCGCGTGCTGGGACTGGTGGGCGCGGTACGAAGCCGCTGTGAACCGGGCGTACGCCGAGTTCCCGGTGTGGGGGCTGTGCCCGTACGACACGAGGACGACGCCGGAGCACGTGCTCGCGGACGTGCTCAGCACGCACCCGAACATCACCTCCGCGCCCGGCACGCACGAACCGAACCCCGGCTACCGCGAAGGCCTCGCCGCGTCACCGCAGGTCGTCGACCCGCTCGAACAGGGCTCCCCGCTGGTCGAGCTCTTCGACGTCTCGGCGGGCGCGGTGCGCGAGGCCGTCGGCAAGGCCATCGCAGCGCTGGACCTGTCCGAGGACGACGCGCACGACGTCGTCTACGCGGCCAGCGAGGTCGTCACGAACGGCCTGACGCACGGCGTCGCCCCGGTCCGGCTCCGGCTCTGGGCGGGCGGCTCGCGCGTGGTCGTGTCGGTGACCGACCAGGGCCCCGGCCCGTCCGACCCGCTGGCGGGGCTGATGCCCACCAGGGAGACGCTGTCGGCCGGGCTCGGCCTGTGGATCCTGCACCGCACGTGCGACTACGTGGCGATGGGCCGGGACGGCGACGGGTTCACCGTGCGGGTGAGCGTGGGCGGGTCTCAGAGCACGTAACGCGCGGCCTCGGCGGCCCGCTCCTTGTCGACGTGCACCTCGTACCGCCGCGCCTGCAACGTCATCGTGCTCGCGAAGTCACGGCGGCCGCGCGTGCTCCAGTGCGCCACGAACCCGAAGACGCCACCCCAGAACGCACCGGCGACGACGCTGACCGCCAGGAACCACACCCAGCCGGTGCCGGCCGTGAACAGCCCGACCAGCAGGCCGATGAACACACCGAACCAGGCACCGCTGATCGCGCCCAGCGTCGCCGACCGGCCACGGGTCAGCCGCCCGGTCACCTGCTCGACCGTCCGGACGCCCTCGCCGATGATCCGGACGCTCTCGACCGGGAACCCGTCGTCGGACATCCGGTCCACGAGCCGCTGGGCGTCGAGGTAGTCGGGGTAGCTCGCCAGCAGTGACGACTCGACCCTGGTCACTTCCTGGGGCACTTCGTGCTTGATGTCCACGATCACCGGTTACCCGCGCGCGGCGCCGTTGACACGATCAACTTCGCGCGGCTCCGGCCGGACGGGGCCTGCGGGACAGCAGCCGGTGGGCGACGGTCAGCAACGTCCGCGCCTCCATCCGCTCGCCGTAGCGCAGGTGCTCGTTCACGGCCTCGACGCAGTCCATGACCTGCGGTGACACCGACGCGTCCGCCGCCGTGCAGGCGTCCAGCGCCTCCTGGAGGCCTCTGCGGGCGTCGTCGGAGTCCACACCGGCCAGTGCGGAGCAGACCGCGTTGTCCAGGTTCTCCAGCGCCGTCGCGCGCACCTGACGGGACGCGGGCTCGTCGAGTTCGGTGGTCATCCTCGCCTGCCTTCACAGTCGGAATCCTCGCGCCGACTGCTTGACGCCCCACGCGAGACTACCCGCTTCGCGCGTCCTCGAACCGGGTCCTCACGACACCTGGCGCAGGTCCCGGTCGCTCGCGGCGAGGTGTTCCCACGTGCGGCCGCGCTGGCTCGGCGGCGCGGAGCCGTCCGCGGTGCAGATCGGGTACACCAGGCCGAAGGGAACCGGTTGGTCGAACTCGTCTCCGGTGTGGACGTCGACAAGGCGGCGCACGTGAGCCATCACAACCACTCCCTCGCGGGTGGTGCTCGGTGGGGACCAAATGGGCTTGGACCCACCGAATACCCCGTGACCAGCGCGGACATGCCTTGCGGCGTTGCGACATCAGGGTGAACCGAACGTCCACAGTGGACTAACGCACCGACACCACCAGGTCGAAGGTCCCGTCGTGCGGCACGGTCAGGACGTGCATCCGCCGTCCCGGATACGTGATCGTGGACGCCGGGCGCAACTGCGGCTCCAGCACCCTCCCCCAGTCGAACCGGATCACCGTCCGGCCGCGGGTGAGGGTGAGCCCGCGACCGTCGACCGCGACGGTGTCGGAATCCCGCACCACCAACGGAATCTGCTCCACCGCCGCCGACGTGGCGCGCACCGAGCGCGTGATCCGGGAGCCGACGGTCACGTCCGTCACCACCGAGCCGGACGGCGTGCGGTAGCGGAAGCGGTACGGCTCGCTGCCGAGGAACTCCGCCTGCTGCACGCCGTCGGAGTCCGGCTTCTGGCCGGGGAACACCGTGGCCCAGCACGCGTGGTTGTTGTTGTTCATCGACTGCACGAGCGTGCCCGCGACGGGATGCCACAGGAACGTCAGACCGGTGCGTGCCAACGAGGTCGCCCGGCGCGTGCCGAAGTAGCCGCCGACGTACCACCGCGGCCGCCGCACGAACAGGAAGTCCTGACCCTGGTCGCTGCGCAGTTCGGTGAAGTGCGCGCGCCGGTGCGGCAACCGCGCGATGGCCGCGGTTCGCTGCGCACGGCTCGGGTAGCGCTCGCCGTAGATCGCGTGCGCGAGGATGCGCGGCGAGGTGTCCTGCTTGGCCAGGGCGGGCACCGGCTCCGGGGACGAGGCCCAGGCCGTGCGGGCGGCGGCCAGGTCCTCGCGGCTCGACACGAACGCCGCCAGGCCGGCCACCTCGGGCACGAACTGGGCGTTCAGCGCCGTGCGCTCGGGGTCGGGGCGGACGTCGGCGTAGAACTTCGAGGACGTGCGCGAGTTCGGGGCGATGTTCGCGAACCAGCCGGAGCCGTCGGGTTCGCGCAGCAGGTTGTAACCGAGCCAGTCGGTGTACCGGCGCACCATGAGGACGAGGTTCGGGTCGCCGGTCTGCCGCCACGCGTCGGCGAGCTCCGGCAGCATCACCTCGAAGTTGTAGTTGGTGTCGGCGCCGGACTCCTCGTAGAAGAAGCCGGCCGGACTCTGGCCGACGACGGCGAGCCGCCGGAAGGCGTCGGTCAGCTGCCTGCCCAGGCCCGCGTCCGGGTCCTGGCGCAACGCGAGCGCGGACCCCGCGAGCCCGGAGGTGGTCTGGTTCGCCCAGGTCAGCGGCGATTGCCAGACCGTGGGGTTGGCCGGGTCGAGGAACCACGTCATCGCCCGGCACAGGGCGCCCGAGATCTGGGTCTGCCGCGCCGGCAGCACTCCGGAACGCCGGAGCAGGGCGTTCGTCTTGCTCAGGTAGCCCATCGCGAACCCCGTCGCGGCGAGCGAGTGCTGGTCGGGCGAGTACTCGGGCCACGAGCCGTCGGCGTGCTGGAGGCCCAGGTAGTGGCCGAGCCCGGCGTCCAGCGCGGCGAGCACCTCGGCGTCGCCGCGGTACGGGTTCCACGGGCGGGACTGCGTGGCGAACCACGCCAGCGTGTACACGTGCTCCTGGACGCGGGCGTTGTACGGCACGTTCGGGCTGCGCCACCAGCCTCCGCCGAAGAACCCGGCCGGGTTCATGTCGGCGACCATCGGCGCGACCAGCATCAGGTACTGCGCGAACCGCTGTTCGTCCGGCGCGAAGGCGCGGCGGTCCGGCGTCACGGGCGGGGGTGCGGGCAAGGCGAGCGCGGACGTGGGCAGAGCGGCGAGCAGTCCGGCCGCGGTCGCGCCGGTGATCAGGCTGCGACGGCTGAATGCGTTCACGGGCCTACCTCCTTGGCGGAGCACCCTCGCTCCCCCGCACCCGGCCCGTCAAGGTGCTAATTCGAATTATTACTGGGTTGACGGCGGCGCTGGTGCTGGCGCAGACTCCGTGCCAATTCGAATTGGCAGGTGTTCAATGGCCAAGAGGCTCACCCAGCAGGACATCGCGCGGATGGCGGGCGTCAGCCAGGCCACGGTGTCACTGGTGCTCAACAACCGGACCGACAGCGGCGTCCGTATCGCGGACGAGACCCGTGCGCGCGTCCTGGAGGTCATCCGCAGGACGGGCTACGTCGCGAACCCGATCGCGCGCCGCCTGCACGACCAGCGCAACCGCATCCTCGGCGTGTTCACCTACGAGGCCGTGTTCCCGAGCACCCGCGCCGACTTCTACCAGCCGTTCCTCGAGGGCATCGAGGAGCAGGCCGAGGAGGCGGGCTGCGACCTGCTGCTGTTCACGAGTGCCAAGGCGGCCGAGGGCAAGCGGCGGATCTTCAACGACGACAGCAGGATCCGGCTCGCGGACGGATGCGTGCTGCTCGGCCGCACCGTCGACCGCGACGACCTCGCGCAGCTCGTCGCGGAGGCCGTCCCGTTCGTGTCGATCGGCCGTCGCGACGACGCGGGCGGGCCGGTGCCGCACGTCGGCGCCGACTACACCGCCGCCGTGCGGGACCTGGTGGACCGGGCGGTCGCCCTGGGGCATCGGAAGTTCGCCTACGTCGGCGCAGGCACGGGCGCGGAGTCGTCGGCCGACCGGCTGCGTGGCTTCAAGCAAGCCGTTGCGGCGCATGGGGTCGACGGCACGCACGTCCAGTTCGGCGGGCTCGACCAGTTGCGCCAGAACGCGGTCACGTGCGTGCTCGCCGAGGAGGTCTCCGACGGCGCCGCGCTCGTCCTCGCCGCCCGCGAGCGCGGCCTGTCGGTCCCCGGCGACCTGTCCGTGCTCACGCTCGGGGCGGCCACCAGGCCCGCGCCGGACGACGTCGCACTGACCGGGTTCCGGATCCCGCGCCGGGAGATGGGACGGCGGGCCGTGCAGGCGCTGACCGAGGTGCTCGAACACGGCACCACCCCGCAGGAGCTGCTGGCCTGCGAGTTCGTCGAAGGCACCACGCTCGGCTGAGTTCTGGAGGAATCTGTTGTCCCACAACACTGACGTCGTCATCGTCGGCGGCGGGCTCGGCGGGGTCGCCGCGGCACTCGCGTTGCTGCGCGCCGGGCGCCGGGTCGTGCTCACCGAGGAGTTCGAGTGGCTCGGCGGGCAGCTCACCAGCCAGGCCGTGCCGCCGGACGAGCACAGCTGGGTCGAGCGCTTCGGCGTCACCGCGTCCTACCGGGCGTTGCGCGACGGCATCCGCGAGTACTACCGCCGCCACTACCCGCTGACCCCGCGGGCGAGGGCGTGGCGCGAGCTCAACCCCGGCGCGGGCAACGTCAGCCGCCTCTGCCACGAACCCCGCGTGGCCGTCGCCGTGATCGACGAGATGCTGGCGCCGTACCGGGGCTCCGGCCGCCTCACGGTCCTCCAGCCCGCCCGGCCGGTCGCGGCCCGCACCGACGGCGACCGGATCGTGTCGGTCACCGTCGAGCACAACGGCACGCAGATCGAACTGGCCGCGCCCTACATCCTCGACGCGACCGAGACCGGCGAGCTGCTCCCGTTGTCCGGCGCGGAGTACGTCACCGGCTTCGAGTCCACACTGGACACGGGCGAGCCGAGCGCGCCCGAGACCGCGCAACCGGCGAACATGCAGGCGATGTCGGTGTGCTTCGCGATCGACCACGTCGACGGGGACCACACCATCGACCGGCCCGAGCGGTACGGCTTCTGGCGCGAGTACCAGCCCTCGTACTGGGGCGACCGGATGCTGTCTTTCCGCTCCCCCGACCCGCGCACGCTCAGCACCGCCGAGCGCACCTTCACGCCGAACCCGGACGACGACCCGCTCGCCGTCCTCTCCGACCAGCGGCTGAGCGCGGGCGACAGCAACCTGTGGACGTTCCGCCGCATCGCCGCCCGCCGCAACTTCGTCGACGGCGCGTACGAGAGCGACATCTGCCTGGTGAACTGGCCGATGATCGACTACTTCGAGTCGCCGGTGATCGACGTGCCGGACGCCGGGCACCACATCGCGGCGGCCAGGGAACTGTCGAAGTCCGTCCTCTACTGGCTGCAGACCGAGGCGCCACGGCCGGACGGCGGCACCGGGTTCCCGGGGCTGCGGCTGCGCGGCGACGTCACCGGCAGCGCGGACGGCCTGGCGCAGGCCCCGTACATCCGGGAGTCGCGGCGGATGCGGACCGAGTACACGATCGTCGAGCAGGACCTGTCGCTGGCCGTGCGCGGCGACAAGGGCGCCGTCCAGCACGCCGACGCCGTGGGTGTGGGCATGTACCGCATCGACCTGCACCCGTCGACCGGCGGCGACAACTACCTCGACGTCGCGAGCTGCCCGTTCGAGATCCCGCTCGGCGCGCTCATCCACCGGCGCGTCGAGAACCTCCTGCCCGCGGGCAAGAACATCGGCACCACCCACATCACCAACGGTTCCCACCGGCTGCACCCGGTCGAGTGGAACGTCGGCGAGGTCGCGGGCGCGCTCGCGGACTTCTGCCTGGCGCACCGAGTCACCCCTCGCGCGGTGCGCAACACCCCCGGCCTGCTCGCGGACTTCCAGCACCGGCTGGAACGCGACGGGGTCGAGCTCCGCTGGCCGGACGTGTCCGGTTACTGAAAGCCCAGGGAGACAACGATGTCCAGGCTTCTCGCACTTGTCGTCACAGCTCTCATCGCGTTGACCGCGTGTAGTGGATCTTCGGCTCAGTCAGGGCCGAAATCGCTGCGCATGACCGTGTGGACCGCCAATGAGGCGCATCTCAAGCTGCTCAACGAGATCGCCACCGAGTACAAGGCGGCGCACCCGGACGTCACCGAGATCAAGTTCGACTCGATCCCGGCCGACGGCTACACCACGACCCTCACCACGCAGATCGCCGGCGGCAACGCCCCGGACCTCGCGTGGATCCTGGAGGAGTCCGCGCCGGACTTCGTGTCGTCCGGCGCGCTCGCGCCGATCAAATCCAAGGTCGAGAAGGCCGACGAGCTCGTCCCGTCCGCCACCAAGCTGTGGGAGAAGGACGGCGAGCTCTTCGCCTACCCGTTCTCCACCTCGCCGTTCGGCCTGTTCGTCAACACCGACCTGGTCGAGGCCCTGCCGGCGACGTGGGACGAGGCGGTCGCCGCGTCCGCCGGCAAGAACCTGGTGCTGCCGGACTTCAAGTACCAGAACTGGGCCGTGCTGTCGGCGATCTGGCGCGGCTGGGACGCGAACGCGTGGAGCGAGGACGGCAAGCAGTGCGGGTTCGCGAGCGCGGAGATGAAGGACGCCATGACGTTCATCCACAAGGCGATCTTCACCGACAAGGCGATCCCCGGCCCCGGCACGACCGTGGACTTCTTCGCGGGCAACGCGGCGATGGCCATCAGCCAGATCTCGCGGGCGGGTGCGTTGAAGGACGCCAAGTTCGGCTGGACGCTGCTGCCGTTGCCGAAGGGCCCGAAGGGTGACTACGCGGTGATCGGGCAGGCGGGCGTGGGCGTGCTGAAGCGCTCGAAGAACGCCGAGGCCGCCGCGGACTTCCTCGGCTTCTTCACCAACGCGGCGAACTCGGCGAAGCTCGCCCAGTTCTTCCCGCCGGTCCGGCAGTCGCTGCTCAACGCCGACACGCTCGCCAAGAGCAACCCGCTGATCAAGCCGGAGCAGCTGCAGTCGGTCGTGATCGACGGCATCAGCAAGGGTGTGGTGAAGCCCAGCCACCAGGGCCAGGAGGAGCTGAACCAGACGATCCGCGCGGCGCTCGACCCGTTGTGGAAGCCGGACGCGAACGTCGCGGAGGTCCTCGACGGCGTGTGCGCGAAGATCAAGCCGCTGCTGGAGCGCTCGTGACGTTCTGGACGTATCGCAGGCGCGACAACCTGGTCGGCTACCTGTTCGTCGCGCCTGCTCTGCTCGGCAGCCTCGCGTTCGTGCTGATCCCGCTCGGCATGGTCGGCTGGTACAGCCTGAACGAGTGGAACGTGCTCGGCGGCACGTTCGAGTTCATCGGCGGCGAGAACTACCAGCGTCTGCTGGCCGACGAGAAGCTGCGCGACTCGCTCGTCGCCACCGCCTGGTTCGCCGCCGGCCTCGTGGTGCTGAACCTGTCGCTGGCGTTGCTGCTCGCGGTGCTGCTCAACCAGAAACTGCGCGGCACCACGCTGTTCCGCACGTTGTTCTTCTCCCTCGTGCTGGTGTCGCTGGTCGCGTGGACGCTGGTGTGGCAGCTCATGCTGCAGCCGGAAGGCAGCGTGAACGACCTGCTCGGCCTGGTCGGCGTCGACGGCCCGAACTGGCTGCGCGGCGAGTCCTCGGCCATGGTGTCGGTGATCGTCGTGCAGGTGATCAAGAACGTCGGCCTGAACATGGTGCTGTTCCTCGCTGCCCTGCAAGGGGTTCCGGCCCCGCTGTACGAGGCGGCGAAGATCGACGGCGCGGGCGCGTGGACCCGGTTCACCCGCATCACCATCCCGTTGATCAGCCCGACGATCCTGCTCACGTCGATCATCACGATCGTCGGCTCGTTGCAGGTGTTCGCGCAGATCGCGGTGCTCACGCAGGGCGGTCCCGGCACGTCCACCACGGTGTTGATCTACTACCTGTACCAGCAGGCGTTCCAGTTCCACCACTTCGGCTACGGCGCGACGATTTCGGTGCTGCTGTTCGTCATCGTCGCCGGGCTGACGCTCGTGCAGTGGCGGATGCGCCGGAAGTGGGTGCTCCATGAGTCGTAAGGCCTGGCTGTACGGGTTGCTGTGCCTGCTGTGCGTGCCGTTCGTGTTCCCGACGTGGTGGATGGTCACCTCGTCGATGAAGCCGATCTCTGAGATCTTCTCGGAGTCGTTGCTGCCGTCGGAGTGGACGTTCTCGACGTACGAGACCGTGTTCAAGATGCAGCCGTTCGGGCAGCAGTACTGGAACAGCCTCTACATCGCGGTGATCGTCACCGTCGGCACCATGGCCGTCGCGGCGTTGGCGGGCTACGCGTTCGCACGGATCAGGTTCCCCGGCCAGAACGCTCTGTTCGTCGTGGTGCTGACCGGCCTGCTCATCCCGAGCGAGGTGACGATCGTGCCGTTGTTCCAGCTCTTCCAGTCGCTCGGGATGACGAACACGCACTGGCCGTTGATCATCGTGCCGATCTTCGGGGCGCCCTGCGTGCTGGCGATCTTCATCATGCGCCAGTTCTTCCTCGCGCTGCCGCCGGAACTGGAGGAGGCAGCGCGGATGGACGGTCTGGGGCGTGCCGGGATCTTCTACCGAATCGCGCTGCCGCTGTCCCGGCCTGCGCTGGGCGCGGTCGCGATCTTCACGTTCCTGCACTCGTGGAACCTCTACCTGGAGCCGATCGTCTACCTGTCCACTCCGGACATGTTCACGCTGCCGCAGGCGCTCACCCAGTTCGTGGACATCTACGGTGGGCCGATGTGGAACGTCCAGCTGGCCGCCGCGACGATGACGGCGGTGCCGATCCTGGTGGTGTTCGTGGTGGCGCAACGGCAGTTCATCGAGGGGCTCGCGCACACGGGCGTGAAGGGATGATCGACCCGGAGATCGCGGCGGCGATGGACTTCTCGGTGCCGCCGCTGACGCCGGACCGCATTCCGTGGCGCCGGGCGAACGGCCGGGTGGTCACGGATGCCGACCTGTCGCGGGGTGGGGCGGTGGTGTTCAGCGAGGAGGACGCGGACGGCGTGCCGGTGCTGGTCCTCAGACCTGCACACGGCTCGCTTTCCGCTCCCCTCCTGCACATCCACGGCGGAGGCATGGTCGCCGGAACCCGTCGCTCCGACCTGCAGGCCCTCTCGGAATGGGTGGCGGAGCTGGGCGTCACCCTGGTCTCCCCCGAGTACCGGCTCGCCCCCGAGCACCCGCACCCCGCCCCGGTCGAGGACTGCTACCGCACCCTGACCTGGATGGAACGCACCGGCTTCGGCACCCCGATCATCGCCGGCACCTCGGCGGGCGGAGGGCTCGCGGCGGCGGTGACGCTGATGGCGCGGGACCAGGGCGGACCGGCGATCCGCGGCCAGCTGCTGATGTGCCCGATGCTCGACGACCGCTGCGAAACGCCCTCCAGCCACCAGTTCCTGGAAGGCACGACCTGGGTCCGCACGTCGAACCTCACCGGTTGGACGGCGTTGCTCGGTGAGGCGCGCGGCGGTCCGGACGTGTCGCCGCACGCCGCTCCGGCTCGTGCCGCCGATCTCGAAGGCCTGCCCCCGACCTACCTCGACGTGGGCTCGGTGGACGTGTTCCGCGACGAGGTGGTCACCTACGCGTCCCGGATCTGGCAGGCGGGTGGGGACGCCGAGCTGCACGTCTGGCCGGGCGGTTGCCACGGGTTCGACCAGATCGCGCCGGCGGCGGCCCTGTCCCACCGAGCCCGGGCCACGAGGATGGCGTGGCTGCGCCGGGTGCTCGCGTGACGGGGCCGCCGCTCGCACCTCTCTACTGGTAGCGCGGATGCGTGGTGTGCCACTCGAAGCCGCCACCCATCCAGGCCTTGGTGCCCTTCAGGAACCGGTGCAGCTCGACGGAAGGAACCGCGAGCAGTGCCTTGTGCCCGGCCTCGAAGTCGCGCACGAGCTGGTTGTGCAGCTCCACGGTCCGTTCGGTGGCCTCGGCGATCGAGCACTCCCGGTCCGCCGCGATCTGCAACACCATGTTGCACACGGGTTTCTCGTCGGCGGCGTCCTTCTCCACCGACACCAGGTCGTTCACGATCACCGACGCCGTGCCCGCGGCCGTGAGCAGCTGCCGCACGCGCGGGTCGTAGTACAGCGGCGCGGGCAGCTCGTAGCCTCCGACGGCGTCGATCAACGTCATCGACGTGTAGAAGGTGTCGTGCTGCCGGGTCGCGAGGTACTGCCACGCCGGCGGGTAGTTGCCCGTGTGCCGCCATGCCGCGTAGGCGCTCCACGACACGAACATCGCGAACGTCGAGTAGCAGACCCGTTGCACGACGGTCGCCGTGGAGCGCGACGTGAGGTGCGCGATGCCCGAACGCAGACCGACGAGCACCGGGTCGGACGCGATCCGCTCCTCCAGCGCGGTGGTGAACTCGGCGGCGGGCGCCACCGGGTCCATCGCGGCCATCGCCAGCGCCAGGCGCGGCGGCAACTCGGCCGGGATCGCGCCCATCTCGGTGTCGTCCGCGTAGAGGTCGTCCGCCGCCCACCACGCCGCGTTGAGCCTCGCCGCGATGAGCAGCTGGTCGACGTCGTTCGTGTCGACGTGGGTGAGCACCGCCAGCCTGCCGAACATGCCGCCCAGGAACCGTTCCGGCTCCTCGAAACCGCACTCCTCGGCCCACGCCACGAGGCGCTCGTCCACGGCGGCCGCGAGCAGCGGGTCCTCGCGTTCGAGCACCGGCACGTAGAGCGGCGGCGCGGTGCCGTCACCCCACGGGCGTTCGGCGTAGCCCGGTTCGGGTGGCGGCTCCACGACCTCGGGCCGCCCGAGCCGGGCAGCGGAGGTGCCCAGCCCGGACGGCCCGGTGAGGAGGTCCTTCATCAGATGCGGTCCGCGACGATCAGGAGGTAGTGGAAGCTGCCTTCCTTGTACGCGGTGAGGAACGGGTCCTCGACGCCGGTCGCGACCGACGACTGCGCGCGCAGCTCCCAGTACGGGATGGTCTCCGGCGTCAGGTCGACGACGCTGATGGGCACGAAACCGTTGTCCGCCAACGCCCTGAAGTAGTAGCTGCGCGGGTGGATGTTGCAGATGTAGTGCTGGTCGATCTGGCTGACGGCCCGCGAGCGCATGCCCGTGAGGTCGTTGGAGCAGCCGGTGATGCAGACGTACCGGCCGCCGGGCGCGATGAGTCGCGCGAACTCGCCGTACAACTGCTGGAGGTCCACGTACATCGTGGTCTCGTTGGTCCAGATGCCGTTGAACGAGCCGGTCTCGAAGCCGGTGTCGAGCATGTTCTTGAAGTGGAACTTCACGTCGTTCGCGACGCCGCGTTCCTTCGCCTGGCCGTTGGCGAACGCGACCTGCTCCTCGGAGATGCTGACGCCGTCGATGCGCGCGCCGAACCTCTGGTTCGCCATGAAGCTGGTGCCACCGCGCCCGGATCCGCCGTCCATCAGGTGCGGGTTCGCGGGCAGGTCACCGAAGGCGTCGAGCAGCACCTCCGCCTGCGCGGTCTCCAGCCGGTGCATCTCCGCGATCATCACCTGGTCGCGGACGTTGGCCGGTGCCTCCAGCACCGCCGGGTCGTACTGGCCGAGCCCGTAGTGGTGGTGGTAGAGCCCGTCCACCTCGCCGAGCTTGATGTTGACCGGGTCCTTCTCCTTGTTCCAGTAGTCCGCGACGGAACGCTGGTAGTCGGTGCGCAGAACCGGCTTCACAGTGGGGCTCGCCATGACCTGAGTGGCTCCTGTTCGTTGGAACGCTCACTGCCGAACAGGAACAGACCTTTGCAGCTGTCGGCCCAACCGGCGATCCGCCGTTCAGGCTTGGTTCGGACACGAACGGGTGTGCCCGATACTGCGTTTAGGTAGGCGTCATAACCCACGCAAGCCCTGGGACAGCCCCACTTTCGTGGGTTCCTGGCGACCAACCGCATGACGTGCGTCCTCGATATTCCACGCCGTCCGAAATGGGTGTCACCCGATCGTCAGCGCCGCGATCGCCGGACCGGCCGCACCGCCGAGTTGGTAGGAGAGGGTGACGAGCCCCGAGGTGACCGCCCGGTCGCCGGGCGCCACGGCCGAGGTGGCGCGGCTCGCGGCCCACCCCATCCCGGTCGCCGAGGCGAACACGGCGAACGCGAGCGCCGCCACCCAGGCCACCGGCCACGGGGTCGCGAGGACCAGCACCACCGCGAGGACACCGGCGACGACCGGCACGAACCACGCCGGCCACCGCGCCAGCACCATCGCGGCGACCGATCCCGCCGCCATCGCCACGAGCGCAGACATGCCGATCCGGTCCACCGCCCACTGCCGTTCGAGCAACCGGGGAACCGTGTAGAGCAACACGAAGTAGGAGGTGGAGATCGCGCACACCACGATCGCGGAGGAACGGAAGGCGCGCGTCCTCACGACGTCCAGCGGCACGAACCCCTCCGGCCGCAGCCGCACGTGCCAGGTGACGAGCACGCCGAGTCCGGCGACGGCGACGAGCACCCACGGGAACCTCGGCACCAGGACGATCGCGCTCAGCAACGCCAGCACGAGCACCAGACCGACGCCGTCCCCCGCGCTCGCACTCTGCCGCGCGGGCGCCCGCCGCAGCACGGCGGGGACGGCGAGCAACCCGAGCAGCGACAGGCAGAGCGCGGCCCGCCACGAGAACTCCGCCAGCGCCGCTCCCGCCACCGGCCCGCAGGCGCCGACGAGGCCGAAGCTCGCGGCGAGGACACCGGTGCGCCGGGCCGTTCCCGCGAGCCCGTAGCCGAGGACGACCAGCCCTCCCCCACCGGCCGCCTGCAACGCCCGCCCCGCGGCCAGCGCGGGAAGGCCGGGAGCGACGAGCACGAGCACCGTGCCCAGCACGACCACCACGGAGTTCACGACGACGGCGACCCGCGCACCACGGGCCCGCACCAGGGCCGCCGTCACCGGTGTGCCGACGAGCGCCGCCCAGCCGAAGGCCGTGGCGATCCACGTGGCGGCGCCGGTCGACACCCCGAGGTCGGTGGCGAGCACGGGGATGGCGGTCGTGGCGGCGTTCGCACCGAGCGCGGTCGGGGTGGCGAGCAGGGCGAGCCACGCGACGGACACCCGCTGGTCAACGGTGGTCTGGGTGATCACGCGACCCAAAGTACACCGATGAGTGCAATTTGTGCACCGAGCTGTTTACTTCAGTTGAACGACCTCTAGACTGCGCGCATGATCGACCGGCAGGAACCGCACGGCAGGCCGGAGAAGCGGCGCGCGATCACGCAGGCGGCGCGCAAGGTCTTCGGCCGTGACGGCTACAGCCGCGCCGGCGTCGACGCGATCGCCGCGGAGGCCGGCGTCTCCAAGCGGACGATCTACAACCACTTCGCGGACAAGGAACAGCTGTTCCTCGACGTCGCCCTGGAGGGCGCGCACGAGGTGACCGCGGAGATCGGCCGGATCATGGACCGGCACCTGCGCAAGATCGTCGACCTGGAGCAGGACCTGGTCGACTTCACCCTCGACCGGGTCGCCGCGATGCAGGTCTTCCCCGACCACTTCGCGCTGGTGCGGGCGATCGAGGCGGAGGCGTCCCGCATCCCGCCCGCGATCCTCAAGGCGTGGATCGACGCGGGCCCGCAGACCGCCCACCTGCGGCTGGCGCCGTACCTGCGCGCGCTGGCCGACCGCGGGCTGCTCGTCCTCGACGACGCCGACCGCGCGTCGGCCCACCTCACCCTGCTGACCATCACCGAGGTCAACCACCAGACGTTCTACGGCGCCGTCCCCCTGCCCCACGACGAGGTCGAGGCGCTCGTCACATCCGGCGTGCGGGCGTTCCTGCGGGCGTACGGACCCCGCGGCTGAGCCGTCCGGGGCACGAACCCAAAATCCCGGTACTCCGTTCCGAGGCCCCCTCACGTCCACTCGGGCCGCGACCGGCCTCCCGGACTCCCTCGATTCAGAGGCGTGAGCTGGACCACTCACTGTCCGAAGAGGCAAAGATCCGTCATTGAAAAGCATTGCAGCATTACCCATTTCACAGACGTGAATATTTGACACACATCTAAACCATCGACTACAAAGAAATGGCCCCGCCCTGCCAAACGAGGGTAATCAATGACGAAAACCTCCCTACCCCTGCTCACGCTCCTCTTAATCGGTTCCCTGGCCGTCCCTGCCGCCACGGCGACCGCTGCACCTGCACTGACGGGCCTGGACGTCTCGTCAGGCAACCGTCGCGCACCTATTTCAGGCATGTACGACTGGTCGAAAGCGGGCTATCGCGGCAATGGCGTCCTGCCGGGAAACAATGAGGTGAATCCGAGCGCGGCCTGTCAGATCACGGCGGCCGAACTCGCTTCGCAGTTCAACGTGCGCCCGAATGACGCGGCCGACGACACGGCGGGGCTCCAGGCCGCGATCGACGCGATCAGGACGCAGTGCTCGCCCAGCGCGAGCTACACGAAGCTCAGCACCATCACGCTGCCGGCGGGCCAGCTGAAGGTCTCGAAGGAGCTCCACGTCGACGCCGACTACCTGATCATCAGGGGTGCCGGCGCGACCGCCACGAAGATCGTCTACACGCCGGACGCCTCCACCCGCTACGACGCGATCACGCCGGACGGTTCCGACTGGGACGAGGACGGCATGACGTACGGGCAGGGCAAGGGCGGCTGGCTGTGGCCGGGCCGCGGCCTGTTCCGGGTCCAGTCGCGCGGCGTGCACTCGAGCTACGCGAGCGACTACGCGTCGGCGCCGGAGAACCGCAAGGACATCTTCGAGGGCACGATCAACGTGCACTGGAAGGCGGGCGCCAAGATCTCGACGGCCGCGAAGGCCGGGGACCGCGCGATCAAGGTCGCGTCGGTGGCCAACATCAAGGTGGGCATGTTCGTCAACGTCCGCGCGGCCAACTCGGTCAAGTTCTACGAGCAGCAGTTCGCGAACGGCACCGAGTGGCCGTACCTGAACATGCACATGCGCCAGCAGATCTTCACCGTGGCATCGGTGTCGGGCACGACGGTCACGCTCGACAAACCGCTGGAGTTCGACGTCCCGGTCAACTCCACCTCGGACGGTTCACCGGCGATCGACGGGGCGACATACGACTCCAAGGTGTCGCCGCTGGTGGACCCGGTCCTCGGCGTCGGGTTCGAGAACTTCGGCTTCACGCAGGCGATGCCGAACCTCAACCCCGCCGAGGCCGTCAACAACTACGGCAACATGGCGCCGGCGGACGAGATGCACGGCATCGTCTTCAAGTGGGCCGCCAACTCGTGGGTGAAGGGCATCCGCGCGGAGATGACCGGGTCGCACCCGATCGTCACCGAGGAGGCCAAGAACCTGCAGATCGTCGACAACCACCTCGACGGTTCGTGGAACAAGGGCAAGGGCGGCAACGGCTACTTCCGCGGTTCCCGCGTGTGGGACTCGCTGTACGCCGGCAACACGTCGCGCAACCTGCGGCACTTCACGTTCCAGTGGTCCGCGTCGGGCAACGTCGTGGTGGGCAACGACTTCGACTCCGACCTGAACCTGCACGGCGGCTGGGAGCGCAACAACCTGTTCGAGAACAACAGCGTCAAGATCTCCTACGCCCACCGCTCCGGCAACTGCCGCGCGAACTGCGGCGAGGAAGGCGGCGGCGGTCCGGACGACTCGAACTGGTTCCCGATCTGGTGGGGCGCCGGCAAGAAGGCCGTCAAGTGGTCCGGTGCCTCGGGCCCGCGCAACGTGTTCTTCAACAACGGCATGACGAAGCAGTTGTCCACCAACGGTTCGTACGACGCCTTCTACTCCGAGAAGGGCCGCATCTACCAGTTCGGCTGGAACGGCACCGCCTACAAGCACCTCGACGTCGGCGGCACCCCGATCGCGGACTGGGCGAAGAACGAGCAGCGCGACTACACCGGTGGCCACGGCCTCGACGCGACCAAGACCGACGCGGCGAAGTCGTTGTTCCTCAAGAACATCCCGGTGAACTTCGCCACGGGGTCCACCGAGGACAACTTCGGCGCGCAGGCCACGATCCCGGTGGCCAGCGCCGACCAGCTGAAGGCCGCGCTGGCCAACGCGAAGCCGGGCGACACGATCCAGCTCGCGGCGGGCACCTACCGCGGTTCGTTCGTCAGCCAGAAGTCCGGCACGTCCAGCAACCCGATCACGATCTCCGGGCCCTCGTCGGCGGTGCTGATCAACGACGGACCGTCCGGCACCGCCCCGTCCTGCCCCGTCCCCACCGCGGGCTGGGACTCGGGCTACGGCCTGTGGCTGTACAACGCGCCCTACTGGACCATCAAGGGCATCACGATCGCGGAGTCGAAGAAGGGCATCATCCTCGACAACTCCCACCACGTGACGATCGACGGCGTCACCGTGCGCAGGACCGACGAGGAGGGTGTCCACTTCCGCCGCAGCTCGGCGGACGGCGTCATCAAGAACTCCACGATCACCGAAGCGGGCGTCGTCACGAAGGACTACGGCGAGGGCGTCTACATCGGCTCGGCCAACTCCAACTGGAAGTGCCACGGCAACTCCGGCGGCGTCGACAAGTCCGACCGCGTGCAGGTGCTGAACAACAAGATCGGCCCCGGCGTCTCGGCTGAGCACATCGACGTCAAGGAAGGCACGCAGGGCGGCCTGATCAGCGGCAACACCTTCAACGGCACCGGCATCTCCGGCGCCAACTCGGCCGACTCGTGGATCGACGTCAAGGGTTTCGGCTACCGCATCGAGAACAACACCGGCACATTCTCCTCGCCGGGCACGTTCAAGAACGGCTACGAGACCCACAACCCGAGCACGTCCCCGTCGTTCGCGAACGGCTGCGGGAACGTGTGGCGCAACAACAAGTCCGACCTGGGCAACGTCGGCGAGTATGCCGTGTACGTGTCGTCCACGTCGAAGTGCAAGGCCAGCCCGAATGTCGTCTACGCCTCGAACACGGCCAGCAAGGCCAAGAAGGGCGTGTCGAACATCCCGGTCACCCCGTAGAAGGCGGGGGTTGCAGGGGTCCCGATCGGTGTACGGCGGCGTCGCCGATCGGGATCCCTGGCAGGACGCGGAGCCCGCACCCTTAGTGGGGGGTGCGGGCTTCGCAGCGCCTGAGGCCTTGCTGGTTTCGACGAGCGTTGTCTGGCCAATGTCGGTGCTGCTCACAACCACGCAATTGCTGACCCGCCACGCCATGAGCGTCGCCCGATGTAAGAGTGAGCTCACCATCGCGCTCGGCTTCGAAGATTTACAGGAGACGCACTAGGCCCGAACTCCAGCGAGAACGGCACCGGCACCGGCACCGTTCGCGAGTGCATCTCTCGCGGTAACTCTTTCGCCAGGTTGGTCGATGACCCTTCCAGTCACCAAACTCGGAAGGGAGCGCAAGTCGGGTGAGCAACCGGTTGTCCTCGATCGTCAAGAGCCCGTGGTTCCTGCTGGCCGGCGTTGTCGTGGCCGTACTCAGCCTCGTGGTTGCGTTGACTGGCCCAGTGCCGGAAATCAGCAAGGAACAGACCAAGGTGTCCAGCCTGGCCGCTGAGCCGATCAACAAGCCCTTCGTGTCCGACTTCGCGCTGCCTCTCGACGTGCCGCTGGAAATGCTGCCGCAGACCGACAGCGGGGTCTACTGCAACATGGAGATGATCGAGTGGTTGCGGCGGTTTGGCACGGAGAGTCCGCCCTACCAGCGCATATCGATCCGCAGCACGGCGCAGGACGGCGCGATGCTGACTGTGGACAATCTGCGCGCAGTGGACGTGGAGCGGTACGAGGCCAAGCCTGTCATGCACTTTCACTGCCCGGACGGCGGCAACGCCGACACGGCGCTTCTTGAACTCAGGCTTGACCGGGACCGCAAAGCGCAGGAGATCGTTGGCGAATCTCAGGGAGGGAACCGTCCGTTCGCCTTCAACCTGGAGCCGGGCGAACAAGGGAACCTGGAGCTGGTGTTGAAGAGCGACGACAAGTATTCCTATTCCGGTCGAATCGTCGCCGATGTCACCACCGGCACGACGAAGGGAACTGCGTCCTTGCCACTGAACGGCGAGGACATCGCGAAGTTCGATCGAATCAATGCCGGCAAGTACGCCAGGCTCATCGTGCAACCGGGGCAGGACAAGACCAAGTTCACCTGTTTGCTCTACCCGGCAGGGACCACCGAGTGGGTCCCTACCAGGTCTGATCCGCAACTCTTCGACTGCACGGCTGCGAAGGTGCGCTCAGTGCTCGCTGAGATCGGCCGCGCGTCATGATCAAGTGGGCGTGGGCGGCAGTGCTCGCTGTGGTCGTGGCAGCCGGCGGAATCTTCGCTGTTCGTGCTCTGCCGGAGAAGAGCGGACCGAGCATCGCTGTGGAGACGGTCCAGAACGAGCGGTACCCGATTGGTGGAAGCACGGCGTCGCGCTCGACGACAGAGCCGAAGACCACGGTGGTGAACGTCGTCGCGGTCGACGCGGCCGGCAATCCTGCTGAGGGGTACACCAGCGTGGCGGAGGGCAGGGTAACCGGATGTGAACGGTCGCCGGCGTCAGTCGGAGTTGACATCGTCTCGTGCGCTTCGAGTGGCGGGGGTGGGAGAACGAACGTTTGCTGGGTCACGGCCAGCCGGACAGTCCTTCTGTGCGGCAACACACCCTGGGAGAAGACACTCCGAGTGGTGAGAACGGACGTTGCTGTGGGGAAGTTCGGTTCTCCTGAGTCTCCTCAGCCTTGGGGCCTCGAGCTCGACGGTGGCACGAAATGCGTTCTAGCGGTTGGAAGCTCCTCGTCTGGAGAGAACAACCTCCTGAGCGACTACGTGTGCGACAAGCCCGGGCAGTACTTGCTCACGGGTTCGGGGCATGTGGCAGATCGCTCCAAGCCGGTCTGGACTGTTCAGCGCGGCAGGCTCGATCCATCCCCGGAGAAGCTCTCTCCGCCGGTCGAGGTGAAGGTGATCGCCGCGTATTTCGCGGCAGCATCGAACTGAGGTCTGTCGGCCCATCAGCACCGGATCCGCGCTCGTGTGCCGCCCTCGGTCCACAACCGAAGCCACTGATGCTGGTGGCGCCGAGAAATACCGAGCCGTGATCAACTGCTCACCGGACAGGCCTCAACGAACCAGGTCGGGTCACAGGTCGCGGTCTCTCGGACACCAGCGGTTCGACCTCGACGATCCATTCCCTCGGCGGTGCGAAGCCCTGGGCCGCGCGACGATCGGCGTCGGGTCGCCAGTCTCGTCTACAACGCGGCTTACAGGACAGGCGCTAGGCGTTCTGGCGCATCGCGCGCACTTCCTCGCGCAGCGCCTTCACCTCGCGCAGCAGCAGGTCGTCGTGCGCGGCGGAGCGGGGCGCCGGCAACGTGATCTCCTCCTGCATCGCGCTGCACACCACGGCGATGAACAGGTTGAGCATCGTGAACGAGCCGACCATCAGGTAGACGAGGAAGAAGATCCACGCGAACGGCTTCTGCTCCATCAGGTCCCGCATCACGTCCGACCAGCCGTCGCCCGTGGTGATCTGGAAGAGCGTCAGCAGCGTCGGGCCGAGGCCGGTGAAGCGCGGGTCGCCGGTGTCGCCGAACAGGTTGCTGGCGATCACACCGCCGATGTAGACGAGCAGCACCAGCAACCCGGACAGCGACACCAGGCCCGGGATGGACCGGACGAGCGCGGTGACGACCCGGCGCATGCTCGGCACCATCGCGACGAGCCGCAGCGCGCGCAGGATCCGCAGGCTCCGCAGCACCGACAGCGGTCCCGCGGTCGGGATCAGCGCGATCGCCACGATCACGAAGTCGAAGACGTTCCACGGGTCCTTGAAGAACTTCCAGCCGAACGCGTACAGCCGTGCCGCCAGCTCGGCCGTGAAGATCGCCAACGCCGCGTGGTCGATCACCGTCAGGGCAGTCCCGAACTTCGCGTGCAGAACCGTGGACGTCTCGGCTCCCAGGGTGATCGCGTTGATCACGATCACGGCGAAGATGAACATCTGGAACGGGTTGCTCTCCACGAGCGAGCCGACGCGGGCGCGCACCATCTTCACTTGCTGCTCCTACGACAGGGGTTTTGCTACCTATCGGCGGTGGAGCGGGGCCAACTGTTCACCCGGTCGTGTTGATCAGCTCCAGTCGACTGGCGGTGCGATCCAGGTCACGCACCTCGCCGCCCAGGATCTCGGCCAGCGGGTGCTCACTCACCAGTGTCAACCTGACGTCGGCGTCGACCAGCACGTCGACGACGTTCGCGAACCGTTGCCGTGCCTCGCGATCGCGGTTCTCGAGCTTCGGCACGCCGGCGATCACCCAGTCGTCGTAGCGTTGGACGAGCTCCAAGTAGTCCTGGGTCGAGGTCGGTTTCTCGCACAGGTCGCCGAAGTCGAACCAGACCTTGCCGCATTCCTCGCCGAGCGCGGTGATCGCCCGGCCGTTGACCTCCAGCACGACCGGGGTCGCGGGCAGCGCCGCCGCCGTCACGATCGCGCCGGTCTCGAACCGCGACCGCGGCGCGCCGTGCAGGTGCCGGTAGTCGGTGGGGCCGTCGAGGTGGACGACGTCCATCAGCTGCTTGATCAGCGCGATGCCCGGCAGGAAGTGGTCGTGGAAGAGCGGGTTCGGCAGCAGGCCGTCCGGCGGGTAGTTGGAGGTGGCGATGATCATCACCTGCCGCCGTTGGAGCTCCTCCAACAACCGCGTCATCAGCACGGCGTCGCCGACGTCGTGCACGTGCAGCTCGTCGAACGCCAGCACCTTCGCCCGCCCGACGAGTTCCCGCACCGCCTTCGCGACCGCCCCGCGCACGTGCAGCCGTGCGGAGATCCGCCGGTGCAGCTCCTGGAAGAACGCGTGGAAGTGCACCCGCTTCTTGGGCTCCGGCAGCACGTCGAACACCGCGTCGGCCAGAAAGCTCTTCCCCCGCCCCACCGGCCCGTGCAGGTAGACACCCTTGCGTCGCCCTTGGAGCTCCTCCAACCGTTCCACGGCCGCGAGTTGGGCCGCATCGAGCTCGTACCCGCCGGCGGACACGTGCGCACGAAGATCCACAGTTACCCCCGCGCCAGCCTACGATCACCACCGTGAGCAATGTCGAGGCCGAGCCCGCAGAAGTGACGTGCACCTCCACCCCGGGCGGCGTGGAAGTCCTCACCCCGCGCGACGTCCCGCTGGGCGGCCCGAGGGCGATGTCGGTCCGCCGCACGCTCCCCCAGAAACAACGCTCGCTGATCGGCGCCTGGTGCTTCTGCGACCACTACGGCCCGGACGACACCAGCATGGACGTGGCCCCGCACCCCCACACGGGCCTGCAGACCGTGAGCTGGCTCTTCACCGGCGAGATCGAACACCGCGACAGCCACGGCGTGCACGCCTACGTCCGGCCCGGCGAACTGAACCTCATGACCGGCGGCCGGGGCATCTGCCACTCCGAGCAGTCCACCCCGTCCTCCACCACCTTGCACGGCGTCCAACTCTGGCTGGCCCTCCCGGACGCCCACCGCGACGCCCCGCGCGACTTCCAGCACTACGCCCCGCCGACCGTCGACGTCGACGGCGCCTCGGTCCGCGTCTTCCTCGGCACCCTGGCCGGCTCCACCTCCCCGGTCCGCACCTTCACCCCGCTCCTGGGCGCCGAACTGGTGCTCCCGCCGGGCACCTCGCTGACCCTCGACGTGTCGGAGGAGTTCGAGCACGGCGTCCTCCTCGACACCGGCGACCTCCGCCTCGGCGACACCTCGCTCGACCCGAACTCGCTCGGCTACCTCGGCACCGGGCACACGTCGTTGACGCTTTCAACGGTCGAGGGCGCGCGGGTCGTGCTGCTGGGCGGCGAACCGTTCGGCGAGGAGATCGTCATGTGGTGGAACTTCGTCGGCCGCACCCACGACGAGATCGCCGCGTACCGCGAGGAGTGGCAGGCGGAGACCGACAGGTTCGGCCGGGTCGAGGGCTATCCGGGCGACCGGCTGCCCGCCCCGAAGCTGCCGGGCGGCCGGCTGCGGCCCCGCGGAAACCCGGCCTGATCAACGTCACCTAACGTGCCGAATTAGCTACGGAAAGCACGTCCACCTTTAACTAAAATTAAGGTTCGACCGCGGGACCGTCCCATCATCCGGGCCGCGAGCCGTCCGTCTCAGCCCGTGATCCCATCCACAGATGACCGAACCCGACCTGCGCAAATCATCTAAAGCCGCAGGTCAGGCCTCAACCACACATCTGTCTCACCTGGCGGATTCCGCTGCATGCGAAAAGTCATACTTCAGGACCATTGAAAATCACGTTCCGATCGCTTTTCCTGATCGAGGCATCCACGGCGGCTGCCGGACGTCTAAGGGGGCATGAGGAACGTGACACGAGTGGGCGCCGACTCGACATTCGCCTTCATCGCCCCGTCCGGGCGCCCGTTGCCCGTTGACGTCGAGCTCGGCTACCGCGCCGACGACCCCCACGCCGTGACCATGACGTTCCGCATGGGACGGCAGGAGACCGTGTGGCTGGTGAGCAGGGACCTGCTCGCCGACGGCCTGATCACCACCAGTGGTGCGGGCGACGTGCGGTTGCGGCCGCACAACTCCACCACCGCCGTGCTCGAGCTGCGGTCCGACGTGTCGCACGCCGTGTTCCACGTGCAGTCGTCGGAGCTGCAGGAGTTCCTGAACTCCACGTACGACGTAGTCGCCCCCGGTTGCGAGAACGACTACGTCGACTTCGAGGCCGAGCTCCGCAAGCTGCTCGACTGAGGCGCTACCGCACGCCGTTGTTGATGGCGCGCGCGTAGGCCGCTGCGTTGCCTTGTGCGCTGCACGCCTTCATGTCGTCGTACAGCCACATGAAGCCGCCGGTGATGCCCGCCGAGGTCTTCCAGGACCGCATCTTGCTCTCGACGGTGGCCGGTGAGTCGCCCGCCGAGCAGCCGCTGCCGTGCTTGCTCCACAGGCCGGGGTCGACGGTCATGCCGAGCGCGCGGTTCCAGGTCGCGGGGTTGTTGCCCGCGCCGCCCGCGTAGCCCTGCAGGTAGACGCGGTCCACCAGCGAGCCGAGGTTCGACTTGAGGCTCGCCCAGAACGACTGGTTCGTGTACGGCGCGAACGTGAACTTCGAATAGCCGAGCCCCTGCGCCATGCGCGCGAAGGCCGCGGTCGGCGACACCTGGTAGAACGACTCGTCGTCGTTGTTGATCGCGTCGGCGCCCGTGGCGGTGCGCAACGCCTGGAAGTTGCGGTACAGGATCGACGAAGGCCCGGTGCCGCCCGAGCTGATCAGCGCCGCGATGTTCTCCCAGTCGCGCACTCCCCACGACCCCACCGACACCTCGATGCGGTTCACCGACGTCGGCGCCTGCTTCAGCGTCCGCAGGCGCGCGGGCCAGCCGGAGTCACCGACGTAGCGCCCGCTCTGCACGATCAGCTTGTCGTTGAGGTAGAGATCGCCGTTGGGGTGCACGTGGACGCTCCACAGGATCACGGTCGTGAACCCGGACGAGCGCAGGGTGTCCATCACGGCTTGGCCGTCGGAGTAGAACGGGCCACCGCCGAAGATCGCCGACCGCGGCGACGCCTGAGCGGACGCAGCCGGGACGAAGACCAAAGCCAGCAACACGGCGAGAAGAGCGGGGAACCAGGGCCGCTTCATCGTGTCTCCCTTTCGTTGGTACGACTCCAACATCTCGGGCGGCGGCCACACCCCACCCTAGCGACACGATCAAGAGCGGTTCACCCGAACGAGGCCGTATCATGGAGTCGTTCCAACCCATACGTTCGAAGTCGTGACAGCGACGAACTCCACCGCCTACAGCAGGGACCTGGGTGACGAACTGCGCCGCCTCCGGCAGCGGTTCACCGGCCTGCGGGGCCGCGCGATGGCGCAGCAGCTCGGCTGGGACCCGAGCAAGGTCTCCAACCTCGAGCACGGCAAGATCAAGGGCAGCGACCTCGACCTCGCCCAGTACCTCACCGTGTGCGGCAAGGACATCGACTTCTTCGAGGACTTCACCGCCCGCTACCAGAACGCCTTCGACCCGTACCTCGCGCAGCGGCCGGACAACGCGCACACCCTCGCGATGACCGAGGCCGCCGCCACCTCCATCACGGCCTACGACGTCCTCAGCGTGAACAGCCTGCTGCAGACGCCGAACTACGCCCGCGCCCTGCAGGCCGCGACGGGACAACCGGTCGAGGACCTGGACCGCAGGGCGGTCGTGCGCCGCCCCAACGGCCCGAAGTGCGTGTTCTACCTGCACGAGCTCGCCCTGCGGATGCGGCTCGGCAGCGCGCAGGTCATGGAGGAGCAGTACGTGTGGCTGCTCGCGAACTCCTCCGTCATCCGCATCGTGCCGGAAGAGGCGACCACAGCGGCGTTCCAGTCGGCGTGCACGCTGTTCGAGTTCGACAAGGCCGCGCCGCTGGTCTACGCGGAATCAGGCCTGGCCAAGGTCTTCGCCCAAGGCGAAGCCTCCGTCGAACGCGGCCGCAGGCTCTTCGACCTGCTCGACGAGATCGCCCTGGACGAGACCCGGACGAGGCGCAAGCTCGCGGAGCACCGCGGCCCCACCCCGATCCGCGCGCTGGTTCAGTAGCCGTGGACCAGGTCGAACGCGAGCTGCGGGTCGAACTGCCCCGCGTCGACGTTCGGCGCCTTGCCGCACCGCCCGTCCGAGTCACCGGGAACCTTGACCCACAACAACATCTCCGCACCCCCACCGGTGCGCGCGGGCGTGCCGAGCTTGCGCGTGCCGGGGTTGCACCACTCCCCGTTGTGGCCGTTGCCGTTGCGGCTGGTGTCGATCACGTACGGCTTGGCGTAGCCGGGCAGCGCCCCGCTGACCGCGTCGCCGTACGCCGTCGACGCCGAGGTGGTGTGGTAGTTGGACACGTTGATCGAGAACCCGCGCACGTTCCGCACACCGGCCGAGTCCAGGCGCCCCGCCATGGTCGCGGCCGGCACCCACTGGGCGTTGCCCGCGTCGAGGTAGGCCCACGTGTTGGGCGCCTTGGCCTTGAACTGCTCGGTGGCGTACTTGATCATCGCCGTCCGTTCAGCGATCTTGCCCGAGTCCATGCAGTTGAAGTCCGCCAACGAGTCCGGCTCGATCACCACCACGGCAGGCCGGGACCCGATGGCCGAGGCGAAGGAGGAGATCCAGGTCCGATAGGCCTGCGGCGTCCCCGCACCGCCGCCGGAGTGGCCACCGCACGCGTCGCGGCCGGGGATGTTGTAGGCGACCAGCACCGGCAGCTTGGTGCCGGTCCTGCCCACGTAGGACGACACGGCCGTCTTGATGTCGCCGCTCCACGCACCGAACCACCGGGCGATCGGCTTGGTCGAGATGTTCGCCTTGATGGCAGGCTGCCGGCCATCGCCCACGTGGTCGCGCACCCAGACGGCGGGGTTGGAGTCGGGGTCGACGTAGAAGCCGTCGGTCATGCTGACAGGACTGGCGTGCGCGGCAGGGGCCGTGGCGAGCACGGCCAGCAGCGCGAGGGTGAGTGCTCTGATCATGACGACGACACTCGCGCGGGCCGCCTAAGGAGCGGTAAGTCGAGGCGAAGTCAGCGCGGAAGAAGCCCGGCTTGCAGGGGCAACAACGGCGCTGTCACCTGCCCCAGCGGCCCGCTCCTCACCACTCCCCCAGGCGGTCCAGCGAACGGATCCGCCGGGTCCACCACGTCGGGCATCCGGGCCCACACGGCCCACCGTTCGTCCCACGCCTGGATCACCTCGAGGTGCCCGCCGGGGAGGAACCGGGCCAGGTGCACCCCTGCGACCTGCCCGGTGTTCCCCAGCAGCGGAAGAAGGCGGAACCCACCTTCCCGCCGCAACCTCTCGATCAGCTCAGCGCTGTCCATCTCACAGTCACATTCCTATCTGGGCAGCCAACCTCGTATCAGCCCGATAAGCCTCAACTGCAGCATCACGTTCAGCGTCAGACCATCCCAGCGGCCCGGCGATCAAAGCAGCGACCTCGGAAGCCGCCGAAGCACCGAAGTCCAGGTGCTCCATGGCGATCCGGGTGCGCCGGGCCAGCACGTCCTCCAGCCCCAGCGCGCCCTCGTGCGTCACCGCGTACACGATCTCCGCCGCCAGGTACCCGGCGACGGGCTCCCCCAACGACGGGTCCTGCGCGACGAGCGCCAGCACGTCCGACACCGCGGAGCCGTAGCGGCGCAGCAGACGCTCCACAGTGGACGTGGGCAGGCCGGACTCCGCAGCGATCCGAGCCCGGTCCGCCCACAGCTCCTGGAAACCGACCGCGCCGCACAACGGCAGCCGGGCGGTCAGCGACGGTGCCACCGCGCGCCCCAGGCCCGCCACCGCCGCGTTCACGACGTCCGCGGCCATCACGCGGTAGGTCGTGTACTTGCCGCCGGCGATCACGAAGAACCCCGGCTCCGGCTCGGCGACGGCGTGCTCGCGCGACAGCTTCGAGGTGTCGCTGGAGGCACCGGCGAGCAACGGTCGCAGGCCCGCGTACGTGCCCACGACATCGTCCACGGTCAACGGCGTCCGCAGCACGGCGTTCACGTGATCGAGGATGTAGGAGACGTCCGCCGCGGTGGCCGAGACGTCCTCCGGCGCGCCGGAGTAGGGCGTGTCCGTGGTGCCGATGATCCAGTAGGCGCCCCAGGGGATCACGAACAGCACCGACTTCTCGGTCTGCGTGATCAGCCCGCCGTCGAGCTGGATCTTCGACCGTTCCACCAGGACGTGCACGCCCTTGGACATCTTCACGTGGAACGGCGGTGCGCCAGGCGACATCGAGTTCAGCGAGTCGGTCCACACGCCGGTCGCGCTGATCACCCGACGAGCGCGCACCACGTGCGTCACGCCGGAAAGCTCGTCACGCACCGAAGCACCGGAAACCCGGCCATCGGTGCGCAGCAACGACGTGACCCGTGCCCGCGACACGACCGTCGCACCGTGCTGTGCAGCCGTTCGCACAAGAGTCGCAACGAGTCGCGCGTCGTCCATCTGCGCGTCGTAGTAACGAATCGCGCCCGCGAAGGCGGAGGAATCGATCGACGGACCGACGGAGGCCATCTTCCGACGGGAGAGATGCCGGTGCATCGGCACGGCTCCGGCGCCGCCGATCGAGTCGTACAGCATCACGCCCGCGCCGACGTACGCGCGTTCCCACTGCTTCTTCAACGGGAAGAGGAACGGCACCGGCCGCACCAGGTGCGGTGCGAGCCGGCGCAGCAACAACCCGCGTTCCTTCAGAGCTTCCCGGACCAGCTTGAACTCCAGCTGCTCCAGGTACCGCAGCCCGCCGTGGACGAGCTTGCTGGACCGGCTCGACGTGCCCGCCGCCCAGTCGTCGGCCTCGACCAGCGCCACGGAGAGGCCGCGCGACGCCGCGTCCAATGCAGCGCCCGCGCCGACCACACCACCTCCGACGACGAGTACGTCGAACTCCGTGCCGCCCAACGCCTCCAGGGCCTGGGCACGCCGAGCCGGATCCAGCCTCGCGAACAACTTCAGCTCCTCAAGGGAAAGGACTAGCGGACGTCGTCGTCGACCCAGTCGAACGACTTGGTGACGGCCTTCTTCCAGTTGCGGTACTGGCGCTCGCGCTCGTCGGCGTCCGCCTCGGGCGTCCAGCGCTTGTCCTCGGCCCAGTTGGCGCGCAGCTCGTCGAGCCCGGACCAGTAGCCGACGGCCAGACCGGCGGCGTACGCGGCACCGAGCGCGGTCGTCTCGGCGACGACCGGACGCACCACCGGCACGTCGAGCACGTCCGCCTGGAACTGCATGAGCAGCTCGTTGGCGACCATGCCGCCGTCGACCTTCAGCTCGGTCAGCGGCACGCCGGAGTCGGCGTTCATCGCGTCCAGCACCTCGCGGGTCTGGAACGCCGTCGCCTCCAGCACGGCACGCGCCAGGTGACCCTTGTTGACGAACCGGGTCAGGCCGACGACCGCGCCGCGCGCGTCCGCTCGCCAGTACGGCGCGAACAGGCCGGAGAACGCGGGCACGAAGTACGCGCCGCCGTTGTCCTCGACGGACGCGGCGAGCGTCTCGATCTCCGGCGCCGAGCCGATGATGCCGAGGTTGTCGCGCAGCCACTGCACCAGCGAGCCGGTGACGGCGATGGAGCCTTCCAGCGCGTAGACGGGGGCCTCGTCGCCGATCTTGTAGCAGACGGTCGTGAGCAGACCGTTCTTCGACGCGACCTTCTCCGTGCCCGTGTTCAGAAGCATGAAGTTGCCGGTGCCGTAGGTGTTCTTGGCGGTGCCGGGCTCGTAGCAGGCCTGGCCGAACGTGGCCGCCTGCTGGTCGCCGAGGATGCCCGCGATCGGCACGCCCTTCAGCACACCGCCGGGGCCGCCGTTGCCGTACACCTCGGAGGAGGACCGGATCTCCGGCAGCATGGACACCGGGATGCCCATCTCGCCGGCGATCTCGGCGTCCCACTGGAGCGTGTCGAGGTCCATCAGCATGGTCCGCGACGCGTTGGTGACGTCCGTGGCGTGCACACCGCCGTTGGGGCCGCCGGTGAGGTTCCACAGCGTCCACGTGTCGGTGTTGCCGAACAGCAGGTCGCCCGCCTCGGCCCGCTCGCGGGCGCCTTCGACGTTGTCGAGGATCCAGCGGATCTTGGGGCCGGAGAAGTAGGTCGCCAGCGGCAGGCCGACCTTCGCCTTGTAGCGGTCGGCACCGCCGCCGAGCGCGCCGAGTTCGTCGACGATCGCCTGGGTGCGGGTGTCCTGCCAGACGATGGCGTTGTAGACGGGCTCGCCGGTGTTCTTGTCCCACACCACCGCGGTCTCGCGCTGGTTGGTGATGCCCACGGCGGCGAGGTCGCCGGTGTTGAGGTCGGCCTTCGCGAGCGCCTGACCGATCACGAACCGGGTGTTCTCGGAGATCTCCACCGGGTTGTGCTCGACCCAGCCGGCCCGCGGGAAGATCTGCTCGTGCTCCTTCTGGCCCACGGCGACGATGGAACCGCTGTGGTCGAAGATGATCGCCCGCGTGCTGGTCGTGCCCTGGTCGACGGCGAGAACGTACTGCGACATCGAAGAAGTCCTTTCCGGAGAGTCAGAACGCGAGCGAAGCGATCACACCGGCGAGCGCGCCGCCGATGATCGGGCCGACGACCGGCACCCAGGCGTAACTCCAGTCGGAGTCCTTCTTGCCGATCTCCTGGCCCTCGCTGCCCTTGTACGCCATGGGAAGCACGGCGTGCGCGAGGCGCGGGCCGAGGTCACGGGCCGGGTTGATCGCGTAGCCGGTCGGGCCGCCGAGGGAGGCGCCGATGCCGACGACGAGCAGCGCGACGGCCAGCGGGCCGAGCTGCGACGGGGTCTTGGCGAACGCGAGGACCACGAAGACGAGGACGAACGTGCCGATGATCTCGCACACGAGGTTCCAGGCGTAGCTGCGGATCGCCGGGCCGGTGGAGAACACGGCGAGCTTGAGACCGTGGTCGTTGGTCTCCTCGAAGTGCGGCTTGTAGGCGAGCCAGGCGACCACGGCGCCGAGGAACGCGCCGAGCATCTCGCCGGCGAAGTAGACGAGCGTCGAGCCGAAGCTGACGGGAACACCAGGGGCGTACTCGGCCGCACCGCTGGTGAGAATGCCGATCGTCACCGCCGGGTTGAGGTGCGCGCCCGACTTGAAGGCGACGTACACACCGGCGAAGACACCGATACCCCAGCCGAAGTTGATCAACAGCCAACCGCCGTCGAAACCCTTCGACTTGGCGAGCAGCACGTTGGCCACCACGCCCGCACCCATCAACAGCAAGATGGCAGTACCGAGCACCTCGCTGAGGAACACTGACCCGAGACCCACGCTGGCCTCCCATTCATCCTTGAACGGCTGATCACCCCGTGGTGATTGAGGCGGAACGTATGAGTGTCTGAACAGCTGTTCAACAGGTGCGGTTCGACAATGTCGACACCTGTGACCCACGATCGCGTGACTGATCCGTCACGCTGCGCGCAGACAAGGCGTTTCAGGCCTGTTTCCGGTGGTGATGTGCGTCGTAGCTGTTCGACATTGCCGACAGGGGTCGTCTGAATTACGTTCGACGCGTGCCGGGACCCATCCAGTCGATCGAACGCGCCGCCGCCGTCCTGCGGCTGCTCGCGCGTGGCTCCGGCCATCACGGTCTCACGGAAATCGCGGACTCGCTCGGTCTCGCGCGCGGCACCGCGCACGGGATTCTCCGTACGCTGCAACGGGTCGAGTTCGTCGAGCAGGACCAGACGACCGGCCGTTACCGGCTCGGCGCGGCACTGCTGCACCTGGGAACGTCCTACCTCGACGCCAACGAACTGCGTTCTCGATCGATCAACTGGGCCGACACGCTCGCCGCGCGCTCGGGCCAGGAGGTGCGGATCGGGATGCACCACGACGGCGCCGTGCTCGTCGTGCACCACGTGTTCCGTCCTGATGACTCTGTGCAAACCCTCGGCATCGGCGCGATGCTGCCGTTGCACGCGACGGCGCTCGGCAAGGTGCTGCTCGCCTACGACCCGGACCTGTCGGCGGCCGCACGCCGGCGGGAGCTCACGTCGCTGACCCGCAGGACGATCACACGCACGCAGATGCTGGAGCGCGTGCTGACCGAGGTGCGCGGGCAGGGCTGGGCGGGCGAGGCCGAGGAGTACATGCCGGGCGAGGCGAGCATCGCCGCGCCGATCCGCATCCCCGGTGGGCTCGTGGTCGGCGCGATCGGCATCTCGGGTGCCGCCGACCGGCTGTGCGACTCGACCGGCCGTCCGCGTGCGACCCTGGTGCGGCAGGTCGTCCAGGCAGCGGACTCCGTCACCACGTCCCTCGTCGACGAGAACTGAAGGGCTCGCCGTGCAACGGTTCGTAATGGCGATCGACCAGGGCACGACGTCGACGCGCTGCATCGTGTTCGACCAGAACGCCCGCCTCGTCGCGGTCGCGCAACGCGAGCACCGGCAGTACCACCCGCGGCCCGGCTGGGTCGAGCAGGACGCCGTGGAGATCTGGCGCAACGTCGACCGGATCGTGCCGCAGGCGTTGCGGCAGGCGGGGATCACCGCCGAGCAGGTCGTCGCGATGGGCATCACGAACCAGCGCGAGACGTTCGTGTTGTGGGACCGGCACACGGGCGTCCCGATCGGCCGCGCGATCGTCTGGGAGGACATCCGGACCGAGGAACTCGTTGCACGGCTGGGAGAACAGCCCGGCATCGAGGAGGTCCGCGAACGCTGCGGCCTGCCGCTGGCGACCTACTTCTCGGCGCCCTCGCTGCGGTGGATGCTCGACAACACACCGGGGCTGCGCGCGAAGGCCGACCGCGGTGACGTCCTGTTCGGCACGATGGACACCTGGCTGATCTGGAACCTCACCGGGGGCGTCTCCGGCGGTCTGCACGTGACGGACGTGACCAACGCGTCGCGGACGATGCTGATGAACCTCTCGACGCGGCAATGGGATCCGATGCTGCTGGAGTTCTTCGGCGTGCCCGCGTCGATGCTGCCGGAAATTCGCCCCTCGACCGAGATCAGCGGCGTGACGACGCGGGTGGTGCCGGGGATCTCGATCACGGCCGCCCTCGGCGACCAGCACGCGGCGTTGTTCGGGCAGACCTGCTTCGAGAAGGGATCGATCAAGGGGACCTACGGCACCGGCGGGTTCCTGTTGATGAACACCGGCACCGAGCTGGTGCGGTCGAAGCACGGGCTGCTGACGACGATCGGCTACCAGATCGGCGGTGAGCCCGCGTACGCGCTGGAGGGCTCGATCGCGGTGGCCGGGTCGCTGGTGCAGTGGTTCCGCGACAACCTCGGGCTGATCCACAGCGCGCCGGAGATCGAGACGCTGGCGCGCACGGTCAAGGACAACGGCGGCTGCTACATCGTGCCGGCGTTCTCCGGGCTGTTCGCGCCGCACTGGCTCGCGCAGGCGCGCGGGCTCGTCGTCGGGCTCACGTCGTACATCAACAAGGGGCACCTGGCGCGGGCCGTGCTGGAGGCGACGGGCTGGCAGACGCGCGAGGTCGTGGACGCGATGAACGCCGACCTCGGGGCGCCGACACCGGTGCTGAAGGTGGACGGCGGGATGACCGCGGACCACCTGCTGATGCAGTTCATCTCGGACGTGCTGGACATCCCGGTGCAACGGCCGCTGGTGGCGGAGACGGTGTCACTGGGTGCCGCCTACGCCGCCGGGCTGGCCGCCGGGTACTGGCCGGACCTGGAGGGGCTGCGGCGCAACTGGCACCTGGCCGCGCGGTGGAACCCGGCGATGGACGCCCGGTACCGCGAGACCGAGTACGCGAACTGGAAGCGGGCCGTGGAACTCACGTTCGCGTGGGCCCGCTCCAGTCCGTCTACTTAGGAACGCTGCTTGCGGACCCAGGCGGCGACGTCGTCGGCCTCGATCGGCAACGCGTCCGACAGGATGTCGGCGCCGGTCGACGTGACGACCAGGTCGTCCTCGATGCGCACGCCGATGCCGCGCAGCTCCGGCGGCAGCGTCTCGTCGTTGGGGTGGAAGTACAGGCCCGGCTCGACGGTGAGCGCCATGCCGCGTTCGAGGATGCCCTGCTGGTAGGTCTCCTGGCGGGCGTCGGCGCAGTCGTGCACGTCGAGGCCGAGGAAGTGGCCGGTGCCGCAGACGATGTAGCGGCGGTGGTGCTGGCCCGCCGGGTCGAGCGCCTTGTCGACGCTGACCGGCAGCAGGCCCCAGTCGTGCAGGCCCTCGGCGAGCACGCGCATGGCGGTGTGGTGGAAGGCGCTGTAGTCGTTGCCCGGCCGGACCTCCGCGAGCGCGGCGACGTGCGAGCGGTGCACGAGGTCGTACACCTGGCGCTGGGGTGCGCTGAACTCGCCGCTGACCGGGAACGTGCGGGTGACGTCGGCGGTGTAGAGGGAGTTCATCTCGACGCCGGCGTCGAGCAGCAGCAGGTCGGCGTCGTTCACGCGGCCGTCGCAGCGCGTCCAGTGCAGGACCGGGGCGTGCGGGCCGGCGGCGACGATCGAGGTGTAGCCGGGGCCGTTGCCCTCGGTGCGGGCCCGGCGGTCGAACGTGCCCTGCAGCCAGCGCTCGCCGCCGCCGCGCACGGCCTGGCCGAGCTCCATGGCGACGTCGGCGAAGCCCTTGACGGACGCGTCAACGGCCTGGCGGAGCTGGTCGACCTCCCAGTCGTCCTTGATCCGGCGCAGCTCGGAGAGCGTCGTGCGGAGCTCGTCGCTGTGGCTGCCGGTGAGCGCGTCGAGCAGCGGGTCGACGCCCTGGGCCGTGAGCGTCTGCGGGTGACGGCCGCGCAGGGCGTGCGCGAGGTCCTCGAGGGGACGGGCGGTGATGCCGAGCGCGTTGCCCCACTCCTTCGGACCTGCCGCCGCGCCGATCCAGAACGGGCTGCGGTCGGCGTCGCCGAAGAAGTCGACGCTGTGGGTCTCGCTCGGGACCGGCACGAACAGCGTGGCGTCGTCGTCGGTGAGCACCAGCACGGCGCCCTCGACCTGGCATCCGGTCAGCCACACGAAGTCGCTGTCGGCGCGGAACTCGTGGAACGTGTCGTTGGACCGGACGTGCGCCCGTCCCGCCGCGAGCGCGATCCGCTTGCCGGGCAGCGCCGCCGTGAGCCTGGCGCGGTGGGCCGCCGCGGCCTCGGCCGTGCCCTTGGGCAGGTCGATCGCGCTGTCCCAGTCGCCCCAGCCGTCGCGGATGTAGGTGCGGAATCCGTCCGCGTCCACCAGTTTCGCCATGTCGCGGCGTGTCCGAGCCAATTCGAGTCCCTCCAGAGTGGTCCTTCCTGCCACCCTTCCCGCACGCGCGGGGGTCCCGCCAATCCGGATCGGGGATAGCCTCAGGCTATGGAACTGGAGATCCGGCACCTGCGGGCGATCTGCGCCATCGGCGACGCGGGCTCGTTGTCGCGCGCGGCGACCCAGCTCGGCATCTCCCAGCCGTCCCTGACCACGTTGTTGCAACGGGTGGAACGCCTGGTCGGAGGCCGTCTGTTCGACCGCGGCCGGGCCGGTGCCCTGCCTACCGCCCTCGGCGCGCAGATGTTGCAGCGGGCCCGGTTGCTGCTGGTGGAGCTGGACGCGTTCGGCTCGGACATGGTCCAACGAGACGGCCCGTCCCGTCTCGGCTCGGTGCACATGGAGTGCGTCGGCCCGTTGTACACGCGCCTGGAGCAGGTGCTGGACGACATCACGCTGGTGGTCGACCCGTCGTCCACCGGGCTGGCGCTGGCGTTGGCGAACGGTCATCTCGACGCGGCGGTGATCGCGGTGGACGAGGAGGGCGATCTCGGCCTGCCGCGCGGGGTGGCGCAACGGGTCGTGGTGCCGTGGGTGCCGGTGTTCATCGCGATTCCCGCTGGTCACCGCCTTGCTTCGCAGCCGGAGATCTCGTTGGCCGACCTGGCCGGCGAGTCGTGGGTGGGGCCTCCCGGGGCCGAGGACGGGTCGTTGACGGCGTTGCGCGCGGCCTGCCGGGCGGTGGGGTTCGTGCCGCGGATCCGGTTCGAGATGCCGAGCGGCGCGGGCCGTCAGCTGATCGCGGCGGGCAAGGCCGTGCAGCTGGTCGAGCCCACGTCGCAGGGTGGTCCGGGGGTGGCGGTGCGGCCGCTGGCGGGGGCGCCGATGCGGATGCGGCTGGTGTTCGCGTGGCGGCGGGAGCGGCTGACCTTCCGTCAGGCCAGCCGCGTGTTCGCCGAGGTGCTCGGTGCCTATGCCGACCAGGCGATGGCGAGCCCGGTGTTCCGGCCGTGGTGGGAGGAACGCGGGGCCGCCCTCACCTCAGCGGACTGAGTCGAGCCAGCTGTACCAGTCGGTGTCGTACCTGCCGCCGATCACCCTGCCCAGGTGGTCACGCGCACCCGCCCAGTCCCCTGCCCGGTAGTCCGCGAGCACCGTCGCGACGTCCTCCGGGTGCTTCTCCACCAGGTACCGCACGGCCAGATAACCCCAGTTGTAAACCCGTGTGGAGTCATGGTCGTAGGTGGTGTCGAACAGGGTGCTCAGCGCGTACGTCTTCTTCTTCGCCTCGGCCAGCGCGTCGGCGTAGACCTCGCCCCGGTAGCTGTACGACAGGTACTCGGCGAAGCCCTCGATCCACCAGACCGTCGGGGTGGTCATGTTCTCCTCGAAGTCGCCGTGCATGTCGAACCGGCCGTCGAGGTAGTGGGTGTACTCGTGGTTGAGGTTCCAGATGGCGAACGCCGGCAGCCAGTCGGCCTCGTGCGCGATGAACCTCGCCTGGTTCAGCGCCGGGTCGCCTTCGAGGTACATGCCGCCGTTGTTGGTGGAGATGTCGAACAGCACGCCCGCGTACGTCCGGTAGTCGTTGCTGGTGTTGAAAACGACGACTTCGAGTGACGTGTTGTTGTCGCCCGCCACTGGTCCTGGGTCACGCACGACGCGATGGAACGCCGCGTCCTGGTTCGCCAGCGACGTGCAGGTCTGCCGGAGCTGAGTGCGGGTGAGTTGCTGGGCGCGGATCTTCAACGACGCGCTGCACGTGTGCCGGACGGTGAGCACGCGCCGGTCGATCTGCGCGCGGAAGTCGCACGTGCCGTACCGGCGGCAGTTCGCCTTGTCGTACCAGTCGACCATCTCCGCGACACCCACCCACAGCGGGGCGAGGCGGCCGACGACGTCACCGCGCGAGGCCATGTCCGCGAGCAACGGACGCACGCGCGGCGCGATGTCGTTGTGCTGCAAGAACCTTCCCAGCTCGCGAGTCGCGTTCTGGACCAGGTACTGACGGTCCGTGCCGAAGAGGTCGAGGTGCCCCACGACGAACCGGCGCAACGCCCGCAGGATCTCGGGGTCGGCGCGCACGGCCGTGAGGAACTCCGGATAGCTGTGGCCGTAGTAGAGAAGGAGCATTCCGGCGTGCACAGCCGCGTCGTCGGAGGGGGTGTAGTTGTCGAGCACGCGCACCAACGCCCGCAGCTCGGCCGGGTAGTCGGTGGCGGCGGCGGTGTAGATGGTCGAGTCGGGGGTGTCGCCGGGGTGCAGGTTCCTGGCGACGGCGGGCGGCAGCAGTGGGCTGTTCGGTGAGGTGGGCGGAGCAGTGCGGGTGCCGACCGGCGTCGCCGCAGTCGTCGTGGCGCTCACCGCAGTCGCCGCTTCCACCGCAGTCGCCGTCTCCGCGGCCAGGGCGTGTGCCGGGACTGCCAAGCCGCCTACCAGCGCCACAACAAGCACTATCGATCTCATCGGGGTGTCCTCCGCAGGGTTCGAGGTGCCCCAGAGCGTCACATCGGCCCCGCCCGCGCGATCATCCCTTCCGCACATAGCGCGCTGCTATGGGAGCGTTCACGACAACCTTGTCAGCTTGTCTCGCTTGTCCTCTTGACCGCACAACGCGAGGCCCACGAGGGTGGGTGGCGGGCGCCTGATCCGCATGGAGAGTCGATGTCGCACGACCTTTCCCGGCGCGCCTTCCTCGCCACCAACGCCGGTCTTTTGGCGAGTGTCGCCGTGTCCCCGCCCGCGTCCGCCGGCCAGCAGAAGGCAGCCCCTCAGGTGACCGACCTCGCGCGCAACCGTCCCGTCCAGGCCTCGTCCACCGCCTACGCCGCCACGCCGCCGAAGTTCGTCACGGACGGGTTGCAGCAGGTCGGGGTGCGCGGATCCGGCTGGCGGGCGGCGAACGGCGACCCGCAGCAGGTCACCGCGGACCTGCAGGCGGTGTGCGAGGTGCAGGCGTTCGTGCTGGTCTTCGAGGCGAAGCTCGGCGACCCGACGTTCGTGCCCGTCCCGTCCTACCAGCCGCGCAACGACACCACCGGCGCCGAGATCCTCTCCGCCGCGGCGCTCTCGTTCACCATCGAGGTCAGCACGGACGGCAGGACCTGGCGCGAGGTCCACCGCACCGACGACGGCCAGGGCGCGGAAACCCGCGTGCAGCTGGAGAAACCGGTCGCCGCGCGGTACGTGCGGCTCGGCCTGAGCCGCCCGTCGAACGGCAACCCGTTGGGCCTCAACGGTTTCCAGGTCTACGGCACCGGCAGGCAGCCGACTGCGAAAGGCTGGACCGACTGGCGCAGCAGCACCAAAGCCCCAGCCCTCAAGCCCGGCCAGGACAACACGGTCGAGCTCGACAGCGGCTGGCACCTCACGATGGACGACTTCGCCGGCACCACCGACGGCACGGCGCTCGCGAAACCGGGCGTCGACACGTCGAGGTGGCTCGACGCGACCGTCCCCGGCACGGTCCTGACGTCGCTCGTCGACCAGGGCCACCTGCCCGACCCGGTCTCCGCGATGCACAACATGAAGATCCCGGAGGCGCTGTCGAGGCACTCGTGGTGGTACCGCCGCGCGTTCGACCTGCCGAAGAACCTCCGCGGCCGCAAGGTGTGGCTGGAGCTCGACGGCGTCATGCAGCACGCCGAGATCTGGCTCAACGGCACCAGGATCGGCGACGTCACCAACCCGTTCGTCCGCGGCGCGTTCGACATCACCGCGGCGCTCGAGCCCGGCGAGCAGGTCCTGGCGTTGCGGCTCAACCCGATGCGGCACCCCGGCAGCCCGACCGATAAGGGCAGCGACGGCGGCGCGTTCCCGAACTCCGGCCAGCTGTACCTCGACTCCCCCACCTACCTGTGCATCTCCGGCTGGGACTGGATGCCCGCCGTCCGCGACCGCGGCACCGGCATCTGGGACCACCTCCGCCTGCGCGCCACCGGCACCGCCACCCTGGGCGACCCGCGGGTCGTGACAACGTTGTCCCCCGACCACAGGACCGCCGGCATCGCGATCAGCGTGCCCGTTCGCAACACCGGCACCACCGCGCTGCCCGTCACGGTGCAGGCGGCGTTCGACGGCGTGAAGCTCGCCAAGGCCGTCACGCTCGAGCCCGGCACCACCGAGGTCTCGCTCGGCACGCACACGATGGTCAACCCGAAACTGTGGTGGCCCAACGGCTACGGCGACCCGACCCTGCACGACCTGACGCTCACGGTCGTCACCGACGGCGCCGAGAGCGACCGGCGCACCACCCACTTCGGCATCCGCGAGTTCACCTACGAGCACGAGGTGCCGATCGAGTTCCCGCCCGGCGGCAACGCCGTCACCCAGACCGTCGACCTCGGCCCCCAGACCGCAAGGCACGTCCGGATCCTCACCGAACGACGCGCCACCGGCTGGGGCACGTCGCTGTGGTCGCTGGAGGTCCGCAACGGCGACGCGGACCTGGCGCGCGGGCAGGAGGCCACCGCGTCGTCGCAGGACAACGAGTGGAACCCCGCGCGCAACGCCGTCGACGGCGACCCCGGCACGCGCTGGGCCTCGGAGTACCGCGACAACGAGTGGATCCAGGTCGACCTCGGCAGCACGCAGTCGTTCCACCAGGTCGTCATCTCGTGGGAGCGCGCCTACGCGTTGCGCTACAAGGTGCAGCTCTCCGACGACGGCCAGACGTGGCGTGACGCCAAGACGGTCAGCAACGCGCCGAGGCCGTTGAAGATCCGCGTGAACGGCGTGCCGATCTTCTGCCGCGGCGGCAACTGGGGCTTCGACGAACTGCTGCGCCGCATGCCCGCCGAACGCGTGGACAACGTCATCCGCCTGCACCGCGACATGAACTTCACGATGATCCGCAACTGGATCGGCAGCAGCAACCGCGACGAGTTCTTCGAAGCGTGCGACCGCCACGGAATCCTGGTGTGGAACGACTTCTGGGTCGTCGGCTACTTCCCCGACGACATCCCGAACTACCTCGAAACCGCCCTCGACACCGTCACCCGCTACCGCCACCACCCCAGCATCGTCGTGTGGTGCGGCGCGAACGAGGCCTCCCCGCCACCCAACACCGACGCGGGCCTGCGCAAGGTCGTCGCCGACCAGCACACCGACGTCCACTACCAGAGCCACTCGGCCGACGGCAGCGTCTCCGGCCACGGCCCGTACCACTGGGTGGAGCCCGCGAAGTACTTCGACCCCACCACCTACGACACCGTCAACTTCGGCTTCCACACCGAGATCGGCATGCCGACCGTCCCCGTTGCCGAGACCATGCACAACCTCGTCGGCGACGAACCTTCGTGGCCCATCGGCGACGTCTGGTACGCCCACGACTGGTGCACCAACGGCAACCAGCGCCCCCAGCTCTACCAGGCCGCCATCGACGCACGCCTCGGCGAGTCCGAGAACATGGACGAGTTCAGCCGCAAGGCCCAGTTCGTGAACTACGAGAACATGCGCGCGATGTTCGAGGCCTGGAACGCGAACCTGTGGGACGACGCCTCCGCCCTGCTGCTGTGGATGTCACACCCGGCGTGGCACTCCACGGTCTGGCAGACCTACGACTACGACATGGACGTCAACGGCACGTACTTCGGCGCGAAGAAAGCCTGCGAACCCCACCACGTCCAGGCCTCTTCGGACAGTTGGCGGGTAACGGTCCTCAACCACACCGCCGTTGCGTTGCGGGGTCGTGTCGAAGCAACGGTGTACTCGCTGACCGGCGCGATCCTGAGCACCCAGCAGGCCGACGTCGAGGTGGGCCCGTCCGCGAAGGCAGACCTGTTCACCGTCACCCCGCACACGTCCCCGTTGCACCTCGTCCGGCTGCGCCTGTTCGACGGCGACCGCCTGCTCTCCGAGAACACCTACTGGCGCTACCGGACCCCGGCGGACCTCCAGGGCCTGAACGCGCTGGGCCGCGCGAAGATCTCGACGGACATCGGCACCACCCGCCGCGACGGCGACCGCCGCACGCTGAAGGTGGAGGTGCGCAACACCGGCGAGGTCGTGGCCGCGATGACGCGGATCGGCCTGCGCGACCGGCGATCCGGCACCCGCGTGCTGCCGACGTTCTACAGCGACAACTACCTGTGGCTGCTGCCCGGTGAGACCCGTGAAGTCACGCTGTCCTGGCACAGGCGCGACCTCACGTCCGAACAGCCGCGCGTGACCGTCGAGGCCTACAACGCCTAGTCGGGCTTCTTCGGTTCCGCGAACAGCAGGTGCCGCACGTGCGCCGGTCCCTTGGCCAGGGCGCGTGCGGCCTCCTGGTTCTGCTGGTCCACGACCGTGCCGCGCTCCACGTGCTGGCGCAGGTGCTCCTGCCACGTCGCCACGGTGAAGGTCTCCAGAAACGTCTCGGGCTGCTCGGTGTCGCGGAAGAGGCCCCACATCGTGGCGCCGGTGCGGCGGCGGGCCCTGCCGACGCGTTGCATGGCGTCGATGAACGCCTCCTCGTTCTCCGGCGCCACCGGCCACTCCACCGTGACGAGCACGGGGCCGGCGTCGGTGTCGTCGATCTCCGGCGGTTCCTCCCAGTACGTCGCCGGGCTGACGTCGAGCGGGCGGTCGTGCAGCGGCAGCCAGCGGGTCGCGGCCAGGGCGAGCACGACCATCGCCACCGCGGGCACGATCATGGCGACCTTGAGGCTGTAGGCGTCCGCGATGGCGCCCCACACGACGGCGCCGAGTGCTTGGCCGCCCATCAGGATCAGCTGGTAGTAGGCCAGTGCGCGGGCCCTGGTCCAGGCCGGGAGCAGCACCTGGGCGTTGGCGTTGAACGTCGACAGCGTGGCGATCCAGCAGGCGCCGGTGAGCAGCATCGCGACGATGACCAGCGGGAAGCCGCGCGTCAGCACCGCCGTGCTGGTCGCGGCCGCGTAGACGACCGTCGCGAGCAGCACCATGGCGTTCTTGCTCATGCGCTGCAACAGCTTCGGCACCACGAACGCGCCGCCGATCGCCCCCGCGCCGACGCTGCCGAGCAGCACGCCGTACCCGCTGGCGTCGAGTTGGAGCGGCCCGCGCGCGATGGCCGGCAGCAGTGCCCACAGCCCGCTGCCGAACAGGATGAACAACGTGAGCCGCGCGAGCACCCGCCGGAACAGCGGCGAGCTCGCCACGTACCGCGCACCCGTCCGCATGGCGGTGGTGATGTGCTCGGTGCCGAGCGGCCGGTGGTCCGACGGCCGCTTCCACCGGGCGAGCACGACCAGCACGCCGAAGAAGCTCACCGTGTTGAACGCGAACGTCGCCTCCGGCCCCGCCAGCGCGATCAGCAACCCGCCGAGCGCCGGTCCGATGGCGCGGCCGACGTTCATGTTGACGCCGTTGAGCAGCGCGGCCTGCGGGATCTCCTCGCGCGACACCAGTTCCGGCTGGATGGCCTGGAACGACGGCATCGACAACGCCTGCCCGATCGCCATCAGCGCCAGCAACCCCAGCAACGTTCCCGGCGTCGCGCGGTCCGTGCCCGCCAGCAGCATGAGACCGCCCGCGCCGGCCAGCATCAGGGCCTGGCCGGAGATCAGCACCTGGCGGCGGTCGAGGATGTCGCCGAGCGCGCCGGACGGCACCACCAGCAGGAACACCGGCAGCGTCGTGGCGGTCTGGACGAGCGCGACCTGCAGTGCGCTGCCGCCGAGGTCGCCCATGAGCCACTGGGCGCCGACGGTCTGCGCCCACGTGCCGATGTTGGACGCGAACTGGGCGAGCCACAGCGCACGGAACGCGCTGCGGCGCAGGGGCGCCCACGGGGATGCAGTCACCCGCCGATCTTCACACCGGAGGGTGCCGATCGCCGAGCACGACGCCGGAGCCGAGCGGGCGCGAGGCGGGTGAGGTGAGGGTGGTCCCGCAGGCCACCGAGCCCGTCTTGCCGGTGAGCGCGGGTGGCGCGACCGGAACGCACGACATGTCCTGTGAGTTCAGGGGAATCGGTCCGAATCGCCCGATCTGTCCGTGCTTCTCGCACCCCGGTCCCCGCCTCACCTGCGGCACACCCGGCGAGCATTTCGCCTCGGTCTGCACTGAAGTCACTGCGGACGCCGCGTTTCGAAACTTTGGTCGCCGAAGTGATTTGGGTCACACGCGGAGGGCTGATCTGTCGGACACGGACGTGTGAACGCTCCGACCGGAGCCTTCCGGTTCGCGGGTTGAGAGCGTTCCCAGTTCCTGGGGAAACAAGCGTTCTCGCTGGCCGGGCCTGCCCGGAAGTGGCCCGTTTCCGGGCTCGGCGACGGATTGTGAACATTCGTCTCAACCGGGTACGTATTCGCCCGATCAGGAACGGCTTGCCCCATTCTGCTCGATACTGCGCGCAAAGCAGGCAGAGGAGAAAGGTTCCGAGCACTCGTGATCACGCCCGAGTTCTTGCTGTCGACCCGCGAGTTCGAGGTGCTGTGGCAGACGCTGCGGCTCGGCAGAATGCCGTACCCGCTCGACGTGCCCAGCGAAGGAGCGACCGAGCAGGACGTCAAAGCCTTGCAGGCCAGGACCATCGAGGGCCTGAGGCAGCGCGGCATCGCCGACGACGTGCGGCTCGAGGACCTCATGCGGTTGCTGAGCGACCACGAGGTGTCCGTGGACGCCGTGGCCGGCCTCGACCGGACCGTTCGGGCACTGGCCGCGGCCACCGACCGCGAAGGCGTGCTGGCCGTCATCGACGGGGACAACGTCGGCCTGTCCGAGATCCGGCCCACGGCGTTGGCGCGCGAGATCGTGCGCGTGCTGCCGGAAGGGGTCGCGGGGCCGGGCAGTGCGCTGTCGGTGCGGTTGGAGACGCTCCAACAGGCCGTGGCGCTGCAGGAGGCCGAGCAGGAGGAGGAGTCCGAGGACCCGTGGGGCGCGGCGGACGAGGAGCTCGACGACCGCGAGGCGTTGCTCAAGGCCGGGTTGTCCGCGCAGGACGCGAAGCAGATGGACGAGCTGGCGGCCAACCGGGTGGCGGGCGGCCAGTTCGGCGTCACGCACGGGAGGCACCGGGCGGACGTCGTCATCAACTGGTTCGACACCCACCAGGGGCGGTACCTGATGGTGCGCAGCGACGGGTGGCTCAGCCTCTCGCCGACCGACAACGACCGCATCGCGACGCGGATCGACGCCGTTCTGGCCTGAACGTGAACACGGTGCGTCGTACCGCACAACTCTGATCCAAAACGGACAACGCGGGCGTACTCTGACGAGTGCGCCCGCTTTTCGTGTCCAGTCAAACGATTCAGCCGATCCGGTGAACGTCGAACCAGCCGCGACAGAGCCTTAAGAAAGCCCTAAATCCTAGGAATTCCCCTATGTGATTTGGGTCACACCAGACGCGCATCAACAGCTGTTCCAGGCGTGTGAACAGAGATCACGGGCCCGAGTGGGCATCCCCCCGAGAGCGCTCCCACAACCTGGGCAAACGATCACGTCGTTACACGACGTTCACCTGGTCGTGGCCCGTTTCGGTGCCTGGCAACGGATTGTGAACGCGGATCTCAATTGGTAACTCGCGAGTCTCAAAGTGAGCGATACGCCAAAAGAGGCCTGATACTGCCCGCATGTACATCGTCGACCAGAAAAAGGTCGCCCCGCTTGGCGAGACCGTCAGCTCGGGTCAGGTGCAGATCGACCCGGATGCGGGCGAGGAGCTCCGCAAGCAGTTGCAGGCCCAGATCGACCAGGTGGACTCCTGGATCGAGCGCGCCAACTCGAGCATCGCCCGCCCGACCGCGCTGGGCGCGAACCCGGTCGGCGACAAGATGCGCGACAAGTTCACCCATCGCGCCGAGGGTGAGCAGTACTCGTTCGTCAGTGTGATGACCGCGTACCGCAAGGTTCTCGAGCAGACGAAGAACTCGATCGTGGAGGCGATCGGGAACTTCGAGGCGCTCGATCAGGACCAGCAGGCCGAACTGAAGAAGCACATGGGTAACAGCTGATCTCGTGGCCAGCTGATCCACTGAACCGAGAGGCGAGCCGGTCATGCCCCCCGAGACCGACCCGAGCGAGATCGAGAACGTCCCGGTCCTGACGGACCCGCAGAACTGGGCGTCGCGCTCGCACCAAGAGCTGTATGCCGCGGTGCACAACAACAACGACCCCGGTCAAGCCGGCCAGATCAGCTCCGACTGGAGCAAGTACGGCACCGAGCTCACCGAGGCCTCCCGAGTCATCAACTCGGTCATCACCTCCAGCGAGTCCAAGTGGACCGGCGGCTCCGCCGACGCCGCCCGCGCCGCGATGAAGAAGCTCGGGGACTGGGTCGACGAGACGGCCCGCACCGCCGTCGAGGTCGGCAACAAGGTCGCCGACCAGGGCCGGGTCATGGAGAACGCCCGCGCGCAGATGCCCCAGCCGGTCCAGTTCGACTGGACCAAGGCCGCCGCCGCACTCTCCCAGCCCGGCACGCCCGCGTTCGTGCTCGCCTCCGCGGACATCGCGGTCGCCAACGCCGCCTCGCGCGCCGCGCACGACCAGGCGGTCACCGTGATGACCGACATGGAGAACAACTCCCGCCAGATCGACTCGTCGACTCCGGCGTTCAAGCCGCCGTTCAACCCCAACACGGGCCAGGTCGAAGAGCCGGTCATGGCGATGCCGCAGTCCGGTGCCGCCACGTTCACCGGTGGTGCGGACGGCCTGATGCGCGCGCAGTCCGCCGTGGACGCGCCCACCGCGAACGGTGCGCAGACCGGTGCCGGTGGCGGTGGTGGCGCCGGTGGTGGTGCCACCGCGAACCAGCCCGCCGCGGCGGCATACAACCCGAGCGCTCCCGGCTACAACCCGGCCGCGGGCCCCGGTGGTGGCGCGGGTGGTGGCGCCGGTGGCGCTGCTTCCTACACCCCGCAGATGACCGGCAACACCAGCACGAACACCGCCGCGGCCTACACGCCGACGGCACCGAACTACAACCCGGCAGCCAACACGGGCAGCACCTACGCCGCGAGCAGCGGTGGCGGCAGCAGCACCTACACGCCCCAGATGGGTCCCGGCTACACGCCGCAGATGGGCCCGGGCAAGACCGGCACCAGCGGGAACAACCAGAACATCCCGAAGGTCCCGGTCGTCGGGCGCGACGTCGCGAACCCGAACTACAACCCGCAGAACCCCGGCTACACCCCGCAGGGCATCAAGGGTGGCGCAGCCCCGTACTCGCCGACGGCCCCCGGCTACACCGGGCCCGGCGGAGCGGGTGGCGGCGCTGGCGGCGCCGGCGGTGGTGGCGGCGGTGCCGGTGGCGGCGCGGGCGGCATGAAGGGCCCGATGCCGTACACCCCGCAGATGGGTGCGGGCGGCGGCGGTGGCGGCTTCGGCGGCGGCGCGGGTGGTACCGCGGGTGCCGGCGGTGGCTCGATGCAGTCCGGTGGCGCGTCGGGCGTCCAGGCCCAGGGCCGCGGCGGCATGCCGATGGGCATGGGCCCCGGTGGCGCCTCGGCGGCCGGCGGTATGGGCGCGGGTGGCGCACCGATGGGTGGCGCTCCCGGAGCCGGTGGCCGCGGCGAGGAGGACAAGGAACACCGCTCCGCCAGCTACATCATGGGCGGCGACCTGTTCGAGGTCCCCGGTGAGAACCTGCCCCCGTCGGTGATCGGCGCCGCCAAGGCCAAGAAGCAGAAGGGGACCGAATCCTCGTGATCACGCCCGAGTTCCTGCTGTCGCCGCGCGAGTTCGACGTGCTGTGGAACGACCTGCGGCTGGGCAGAGTGCCCTACCCGCTGGACGTCCCGAACGAGGGCGCGACCGAGCAGGAACGCCGTGTGCTCGTCACGAAGACGATGGACGAGCTGCGGTCCCGCGGGCTCGTGGAGAACCAGCGTCTCGAGGACTTCCTGCGGCTGCTCGCGGACCACAAGGTGTCCGTGGACGCCGTCGCCGGTCTCGACCGCACCGTGCGCGCGCTCGCCGTCTCGAACGGCGAGCGCGCCGCGCTGGCGATCATCGACGGCGACCGCGTGGGGCTGCTGGAGATCCGGGAGACCGGTATCGCCCGCGAGATCGTGAACGTGCTCCCCGACGCCGTGCCCGGTCCGGGCACGGCGGTGAACGTCCGCGTCCAGTCCCTTCAGGACGCCGTGGCGATCCAGGAGGCCGAGGGCGCGGCCGACGCCGACGACCTCTTCGGCGAGGGCGGTGTGGACGACCGCGAGGCGCTGGAACAGGCCGGTCTGTCCGCACAGGACGCCAAGCAGTTCGAGGAGCTCGCGTCGAACCGCGTCGCGGGCGGCCAGTTCGGCGTCACGCAGGACCGCCAGCGGTCCGGTGTCGTGATCAACTGGTTCGACACGCACCAGGGCCGTTACCTGATGGTCAACTCGGACGGCTGGATGAGCGTGTCTCCGACCGACAACGACCGCATCGCCACGCGCATCAACGCCGTGCTCGCGTGAACTGAATCGTGCGCACAGACGTGTAACCGATAGATCGCAAGTTGAACCGCCGCCGCCGGAGGACCGTGTGACTGCCGCGAACCCGTACCAGTGGGTCGAAGAGTACGAGGCCAAGCTGGCCGACCTGAAGCAGAAGTCGGAGAACCTGACCGAGAACTTCGCGGCGGCCGGCGCCACCGTGTCGTCGCAGGACGGCTCGGTGACCGTGACGGTCGGTCCCAACGGCGGTCTGCAGAACCTCCAGCTGGGACACCGCGCGGTCGAGCTCGGCGGGCCGCGGCTCACCGCGCTGATCCTGGAGACCGCCCGCAAGGCCCAGAAGCAGGCGGCCACGCAGGTCCTCGAGCTCTTCAAGCCGCTCGGCGAGGGCACCGAGGCCTACCAGATGGTCTCCGACTCGATCCCGGACGACGAGGTCGCCGAGGACACCAACGACCAGTACGACGAGGTCGATGACGACGACGAGCCGGAACCTGCTCCGGCTCCCGCTCCGGCGGCGTCGCGGCCCGCCGCGGCCCCGCAGCCGCCGCCCGTGCGCGGCAGGCCGCGCAGGGACGACGACGACAACGACGACAACGAGCCCTGGTAAGGAACAGCGATGACCGCGCCTGAAACTCCACTCCCGTCTCCTCCCGGGATGAACATCACCGAGGAGAACAAGCTCAAGGGCTCGCTGTTCATCGAGGCCTACGGCAGCCTGATCGACGGCATCAGCAAGGACGCCGAGAGCGAGACCGAGAAGGCGCTGGACATCACGTTCAACGCCATCGGCGCCGCCTCGGCCACGGTGATGCTCGCGATCGACCCGCTCGGCAGCATCATCGGCGCCGGCGTCGGCTGGCTGATCGAGCACGTGTCGTTCCTGCGCGACGCCCTGAACCAGCTGATGGGCAACCCGGAGGAGATCCAGGCCAACGTCGAGGCCAACAAGGCGCGTGCGGCCGAGCTGCGCGTGCTCGCGGAGGACCACAAGAGCGGCCTCGCGACGTTCGACGGCTGGACCGGTCAGTCCTCCGAGCGCTTCAAGGCGTCGATGGACAACATGAGCCACGAGCTCGACGACCTGGCCAACGCCGTCGAGTCCAAGGCCAAGATCGTCGCGATCATGGGCATGCTGGTCACGGTGCTCCGCGACATCGTCCGCGACCTGATCGCACAGCTGATCGGTTCGCTGATCGGTGGCGCGATCCTCGCGGCCGCCGCCATGATCCCGACGTTCGGCGCCTCGATCCCGATCTTCTGCGGCTTCGCGGTCGGCAAGGCCGTCGCGCTGGGCGTGAACATCGCGTCCCGCGTCGCGCGCGTCGTCGCCGCGCTCGGCCGTCAGATGAAGCGCATCGGCGACCTCGACGACATCATGAAGAAGGTCAGCAAGGGCTGGGAGCGCTTCGAGAACACCGCTGACGTCGCCGAGATCACCTACGAGGGCTACAAGGCCCAGAAGGGTGTCGACGACAAGATCGACGAGGCCATGGGCGCCCGTGGTGGCGCGGGCGGCACCGGTGGTGCTCCGACCGACGGCAAGACCGCCGCGGACGCGACCGGCACCGCGAGTGCCACGCTCGCCAACGCGCGCGTCGGCACGGTGCAGGCGGAAGGCACCGCGACACTCGCGAACGCCCGCATCGGCACCGTCCAGCAGGACGGGTACGCGCAGGCGACCCTGCCGAACGCCCCGTTGCAGGCGGCGACCGCGACCAAGAGGCTCGCCTCCGAGCCGTTGCAGCCGATGCAGGCGGTCCGGGCGCGTGACGCCATGGAGCCGTTGCAGCCCACGCACCAGCTGCGGGCGCGCGAGGCCATGGAACCGTTGCAGCCGACGATGCAGGCGCGCACCGCGATGCACGCCGCCGAGCCGGTGCAGCCGTTCCAGCGCGCAGAGGCGTTGCAGCCGACGCAGTCGTACGCCCGCGAGGCGATGCAGCCGTTGCAGCCGACGCAGCAGGCTTACCTGCGTGAGGCCGCCGAGCCGATGCAGCAGGCGTACGCGCGTGAGGCCGTGCAGGCGACGCCGGTGCAGCCGTTCCAGCGGGCCGAGGCTCTGCAGGCGCCGGTGGCGTTCTCCCGTGTGGACGCGGGTGACTCCACGATGACGTCTGGCGTGAGCATGACCGGTGGTGGTGGCGCGGTGCACGACGCGCAGCCGTTGCAGGCGCGTGAGATGTACATCAGCCCGGAGACGCCGTCCGAGCCTTTGCAGCAGCAGTCCGGTTACGAGCCGCTCGCGCGCACGCAGATGTCGCACGCCTACGACGCTCTTGAGCCGTCGCAGCCGCGTGAGGCCTATGCGCGCGTCGACGCGGAGCCCGCCTACTACGAGAGCGTGAACCCGCTCATGGGCGAGCCGCTGCAGCAGACCACCGGCTACGAAGCGGCCGGTGGGGCTGCCTCGCAGCCGTTGCGCGCGACCGAGCGTTCCACCCGGCCGACAGAGTAAGTCCCAGCCAACAGCCGGGATCCCGGATGGGATCCCGCCTCGTTCTGACGCAGTTCTGGAGAATCGCCGCTCATGGCCAAGGGGAACGTCAACCCGAATCCGTCGCCGAACCCCGGGGCGAACCCGCCCCCCACGGCACCGCCCACGAGCGGAACGAGCGGAACCGGCGGAGGCCCCAGCGGCACCAGCGGTTACTCCATGAACGACTCCTCGATGCAGGGGTTGCAGAACAAGGCGGGTGACCTGGGGTCCCGGCTGTCGAGCATCTCGGGCGGCCTGCGCGGCCTGAACTTCAGCGGCAACGCGCTCGGCCCGATCGGCCTGTTCGCGGTGCCCGCGCTGAACGCGTCCAACGAGAACGCCATCTCGCAGGCGGACAAGGGCTCGAAGGCGTTCACGGACGTCCAGTCGAACCTGAAGGCGACGCTCCAGACGTCCCAGCAGGTCGACCAGACGAACCAGACGAACATCAAGTCGATCGACTCCACCACCGACGCGAAGAACGTGCGCGGCGCCGGCAACAACGTGTCCGGCAACTTCACGCCCGGCAGCCCCACGGCCAACGGCCCGACCGCGATCAAGGGCGCCGGCACGAACACGTCCGGCAACTTCACGCCGGGGAGCCCGAACTCCGGCCCTGCGCCGACGACCAAGGGCGGCGGCAGCAACGCGACGTCCGGCGTCAAGGGCCCCGGTGGCGGTCCCGCCGCGGCGGGTCCGAACATCAAGGGCGGCGGCAGCAACGCCACGTCCGGTGTGAACACGGCCGGTGGCGCGGCCGCGAACGCCGCCCCCAACATCAAGGGCGGTGGCAGCAACGCGACGTCCGGCGTGAACACCGCCGGTGGTGGCGCGGCCGCGGCGACCCCGAACATCAAGGGCGGTGGCGGCGGGGCCAAGGGCCCGGCGCCGTTCACGCCGAGCGCGCCCGGCTACACCGGCCCCGGCAACGTCAAGGGCGGCGGCAGCAACACGACCTCCGGCGTGAAGACGCCCGGTGGTGGTGCGGCGGCGTCCACTCCGAACATCAAGGGCGGCACCGGTGCGACCGGTGGCGGTGCCAAGGGCCCCGCGCCGTTCACGCCCACCGCTCCTGGCTACACCCCGCCGGCCGGTGCCGGCGGCAAGGGCGGCGCCACGACCGGTGGCGTCAAGAGCCCCGCGGCCTTCACGCCGACCGCGCCCGGTTACACCCCACCGGCCGGTGCCGGCGCCAAGGGTGGCGCGACGACCGGCGGTACCAAGGGTCCCGCGCCGTTCACCCCGACCGCGCCCGGCAGCCCCGGCGCGACTCCGGGTGGCAACAAGGGCGGCGGCACCGGTGCGAGCACCGGTGGCGGCGCCAAGGGTCCCGCGTCCTTCACGCCGACGGCGCCCGGTTACAACGGCCCCAAGGACCCCGGCGGCGCGGCCGGCACGAAGCCGTCCACGAGTGCTCCGGGCCCGCAGAACGCCGTGACGTCGCCGTCCCGCGGCGGCGCGACGCCTCCCGCCGCACCTCCCGGCATGGCCCCGCCGATGGGCGGCGCCTCCCCCGGCGCGACCGGCGGCGAGCGCGGCGGCAGCAAGTTCGGCGCGGGTGGCGGCGCGAAGGGCGTGTTCGACGCGCCCAAGGCCCCGACGCCCGACAGCACGATCACCAAGGCGCCGCCGCAGTCGTCCCCGTCGACGCCGCCACCGGCCCCGAAGCCCACCCCGCTGTCCCCGCCGCCCGCCGGCACCACTCCGGGCGGCGCGACCCCTGGCGGCACCTCTCCGGGTGGCTCCGGTGGCGCCAAGACGCCGGCGTCGTTCACGCCGACGGCCCCTGGTTACAACGGTCCCGGCAACGTGCCCCCGGCTTCGGCGGGCTCGCAGAGCGCGGTGGCCACCCCGCCCCAGAACGCGGGCGGGCGCCCCGGCGCCACCCCGACCGCACCGCCGTCCTCCGCGGCGGCAGGCGGCATGGCCCCGCCGATGGCACCACCGGGCGGCGCGACCCCCGGCGCCGCCGGCGGCGAACGCGGCGGCAGCAAGTTCACCCCCGCCGGCGGCGGCGCGAAGGGCGTGTTCGACGCGCCCAAGCCCCCCACCCCGGACAACACCATCACCAAGGCGCCGCCGCAGTCGTCCCCGTCAACGCCGCCACCGGCCCCGAAGCCCACCCCGTTGTCCCCGCCGCCGGCCACGAACACGCCGTCCACCAACGCACCCGCCGCCACCGCGGCGTCCCCGACGACGGCACCACCGACCCAGTCGCGCCCCGGCACCCCGCCACCGGCGGCGAACGTCCCGCCGCCCGCGGCGAACACCCCGCCGCCGGCCCAGACGCGCCCGGCACCGCCGGTCAACGCGCCTTCGCCGAACCCGGCGACCAACGCGCCCTCGGTCAACACCCCCACGCCGAACCCGGCGACGAACGCGCCGTCGACGAACACGCCTTCGCCGCGCCCGGAAACGACGCCGTCCGCACAACCGCCGCGCGCCGACACCCCGCCTCCGGCCCAGACGCGTCCGGCCCCGCCCGCACCGCCGGTCAACGCGCCACCGGTCAACACGCCGCCCGTGAACACCCCGCCTGCGAACGCGCCGTCGGTGAACACGCCGTCGGTGAACACGCCCACCCCGGCGACCAACACCCCGCCAGCCAACACCCCGCCAGCCAACGCTCCCAGCGCCAACCCCGCGGTCAACACCCCGCCGGCCAACACGCCGTCGGTCAACACGCCGTCGGTCAACACGCCGTCGCCCGCACCGAACACCAACACGCCCAGCCCGAACACCAACACGCCGAGCCCGAACGTCAACACGCCTTCGCCGAATCCCGCGACGAACGCGCCCTCGACGAACGTCCCGCCGGCGAACATCCCGTCGCCGCGTCCGGACACCGCGCCGTCGGTGCAGCCGCCGCGCGCCGACGCACCGCCCGTGCAGACGCGTCCGGCGCCGCAGGTCGACGCGCCGGTCAACAGCCCCAGCACCGACGCGCCGCCCGTCCAGACGCGGCCGTCGCCCCCGCCGCCCACCGGCGCGGCGCCGAACCCGAACACCACGGCGAACCCGAACACGACGGTCAACCCCACGCCCGACCTGGTCGTGGTGCCGCCCGTGGCCGCCGGATCGAATCCCAACCCCAACGCGGAGACGGGACGTTCGTCCGACGCCGACTCGTCCACCAACGGGCAGCAGGACGCCACGACCTCCAACACCACTCCGACGGTGAAGGACCTGCTGGTGGGCGTCGACAATGTCGTCGTCTCGGTGGACAACGCGGCAGGGCTCGGCCACCAGGCCGCCGCGACGACGCTGGTGAAGGCGCTGCGCGACGGCGGCTACACGGACACGATCACCTTCGTCACCGACCCGGAGTCCGTGGCGAAGATGAACCTCCTGATCACGCCGGCCCTGCAGCCGGTCGAGGTCATCAGCGAGCCGAATCATTCCCCCGACAGCAACACGTTGCTGATGTCGGCAGGCGACGACTCGCTCAACGCGCACGACACGAAAACCGCCGCAAGCTACCTCGACAAGAACAAAGTCAACGAGGCTGTCGTCCTCAAGCCTTACGCCTGGGACAGCAGCAAGCGGCTTCTCATCAAGCGTGACGGCCCCGGCGGCGAGGTCAAGATCACCGATCTGGACCCGCACATCAGCCCGGACGCCAGGTACGTCTACGACGTACCGAAGATCACCGATCCGCAGGCACTGGCCGACCTCATCGACACGGAGATGGCCGCCAACCCCGCGAAGGCGGGCGGCATCAAGAACGTCGCCAACGCGGTGCTGGGCGGCAAGGCCGACCTGATGCCGGTCTACGGCCTCGTGGCTGTCGACCCCGTCAGCCGTCCCGGCGTGTCCAACCACCTCGCGATGGCTCTGCACTCGCTGGACCAGAAGCCCGCGATCATGATGGAGATCACCCCGTCGTCGGTCTGGTTCGTGCCGCAGGTCGAGTCGGACGGGATCCAGCGCGCGGACATCACCTCACCCGACCTGCAGGAGAAGATCGACAACCTGAAGCAGGGCGACGTCCTGGTGGTGAACACCGGGTCCATGCCCCAGGCGGTGTTCCAGCAGGTCTTCCAGCTCGGCACCCTGCCCGCGATCAACGAGGGCGCGAACTCCACGAACCTCGCGCACCTCGTCGAACGGCCGAACATCTCCGTTCTCACCAGCAAGACCCCTTATCCGAACGTCCCCGGTGCCGAGGCCGCCACCACGAACCTGAACAACGCGAGCAACGGCTTGCGAGCGGACACCGCGTGGACCGCGGCCGTCAACGCGGACCTGCAGACGAGCACCGACCCCAAGACGGGCCCGTCGGCTGCGAAGCAGGCGTTCAAGGTGACCACCGCCATCGAGACCTTCTCGGCGCTCGGTGACTACGTGGTGTCGCCGGACCGCACCCCCGGGGAGGCGGCCAGCTCCGTCTCCCAGATCTCCTCCATGCTCTCGCCCGCGCTCCACGGCAAGGGCGCGGAGGTCACGAACATCCTTTCCGGCATCCCCGAGGCCTCGGCCAAGGAGATCAGCAGCGTCATCAACGGCAACACGCCGTCGCCGAAGTTCCTCGACGACTCCCAATATCCGATCGACCTCACCAAGGCTCAGGTCGACCAGATCATCGATCTGCTCGAGTCGCGGAAGCCGGAACTCCAGCAACAGCTGGCCAACGACTTCCCGAGCAACACCCCGGGCGCTCCGGTCGATCCCGCCGATCCGGACACGGCTCGCAACGACGTTGCCGAGCTCGCTGACCTGATCAAGAACCTCTCGCAGAAGGACAGTCCCGAAAGCCAGTACTTCTCCCAGGTGTTCGAGGACGCTCGCGCACCGAAGAACGACCAGGTTCTCCAGGCGCTGACCCTGCGGCAGAACCCGCCGCCCCCACCGCCGCCTGCCCCGGCAGTGCAGACGCCGGACGTCGAGGTGCAGAGTCCGCCGCAGACGCCGGTGGAATCGAAGCCCCTGGCCCAGCAGCCCCCTGTCCAGCAGGCCCCGGCTTCGGTGGCGCCTCCCGCCGTCACGCCCCCCAGCGCCACCGTCGAGACCAACTCCGGCAGCGACGTCGAGAGCGACACCGAGTCTGACGGACCCGACATGAGCGGCGGCCTCTTCGGCGACAGCGACGTCGAATCCGACGGACCCGACATGAGTGGCGGCCTCTTCGGGTTCGAGAGCGACGTCGAGAGCGACGTCGAGACCAACACCGGCACCAACACCAACGCCGAAACCAACGCCGAAACCGACGCCGAGAGCGACGCCGAGAGCGACGTCGAGAGCGACGTCGAGAGCGACGCCGAGAGCGACAGCGAGTCCGACAACGACGCCTTCTTCGACGCTGAGTCCAACCCCGGCACCAGCAGCGACGTCGAGACCAACGCCGAGAACGACGTCGAGTCCGACGCCGAGTCTGACGGACCCGACATGAGCGGCGGCCTCTTCGGATTCGACAGCGACGTCGAAACCAACACCAACGCCGAGAGCGACGTCGAATCCGACACCGACGTCTTCTTCGACGCCGAGTCCGACCCCGGCACCCGCAGCGCGCCCCCGGCGCCCGGCACCGAGGTCAGGCCGAACACCGACACGGACACGTCCGCGAACACCGACGCGCCGTCCCAGAACACCCAGCAGACCACCGGCAACGGCCCGGCGCCGACCAGGGACGCACCGGCCACCCCGCCGCCCGCGGCCCCGCCGGCACCTCCCGCTCCCCCGGCACCGCCCGCACCGCAGTCGAACCTGAACCCCGACGGCACCCGCAAGGACGTGCCGAAGGTCGGTGCGCCTCCGGCCGCGACGCCGCCCACCCCGGAGTCGCACAAGGGCAAGGAGGTCCTGACCGACCAGTCGTGGCGCCACGACCCGGCCAAGACCGCGGAGTGGTCTAACCCGAGCAACCCGGCCGACCGCAGCACCTGGGCCGACCGCCGCAACAACACCGACGTGCGGACGGTCAACCAGACCGTCCACGACGTCCGCACGGACAGCACGCCGTCGAACATCAAGTCCTACCAAGGGCTCATCAACTACGACCTGCGGCGCATCGAGACCAGCCCCGGCAACTTCGTGCAGGAGTACACCGTCAAGGTGCACATCGATCCTGCGGCGAACATGACGCCGGAGCAGATCGCGCAGGTCAAGGAGAACGCCACCAACGGCGTGAACTCCATGCTGAACCAGGGCCACCGGCTGCCCAGCGGTGACCAGTTCCACCTGAACCTCGAGTTCACCGACAACAAGGCCGACGCGCACACCAGCGTCAAGGTCGACCCGAACACCCCCAACCCGGACCAGACGCACTGGGGCGCCGACACCAGCCCCGAGGTCCTGGCGCACGAGACGTTGCACTACCTGGGAATTCCGGACGAGTACAAGGACTCGACCCGCGTCTTCCAGCAGTACGACACGAACTCCGGCGTGCACCAGAACGACGGCGGCATGATGGGCGCCGACATCCACCTGGACGACCCCGGCATCCGGCCGCGGCACCTGTGGCTGATCGAGAACACCGCCAACAGCCAGGTCGCGGTGCCCGACACCACGATCAACCCGGCCGGTCCGGCGACCGTGCCGCCGCCCGCGGACTGGACCCCCAAGCCTGCCGCGGACACCGCGCCCGCACCGTCCACACCGGACACGAACAGCACCCCCGGCCCGGACGTGCAGACGCGGCCCATGCCGACGGACACGCCCGGCCTGCCCGGTAGCTGGGACTCCGAGGTGGACGCCGACGTCCGGCCCAACACCCAGAACCACCTGCCGAACCTGGACAAGGTCGGCCTGGTCGAGTCGGTGCTGCGCAGCGCCGCGTTCCAGAACGCGCCGGTCCCGAACGCGTCACCGATGGTCGGCACCAGCGACGTCAAGTCCACTGTGGACGCCGTGCTGAACGACGTCGCGCAGAACCCGCAGAACCACAACCACCCCGGCCTGACGCCGAACGGCCTGTCGAGCTGGGTCGCGAACCAGGTCTCCCCCGACGCGCTGGCGAAGTTCCACCCCGACCTCGAGCCGAACGTGCCCGGTCCCAACACCGGCGCCAAGCTCGACCAGTGGCGGGCGAACGTCGCGAACGACCTCGCGAACGGCTCGTCGAAGCGCTGGGACGTCGTCAGCACCGACGGCATGAAGCCGGGCGACGCCGCCGTGGTCGACCACGTGACGCAGCAGGTGAAGACGACCGGCGCGATCCCGACGCCCGCCGCCCTCGTCACCACGGGCCTGAACACGCCGTCCTGGGCCGACTCCCAGGTCGGCGCGCACCTGCCGGACACGATCGCGCAGTCGCTGGGCGTGCAGCTCGTCGTCGAGAACAACGGCGTGCAGACCACCCACGGCCCCGCGGGCGCGCCGCAGGTGCAGATCTCCTCGCAGAACGGCACGTTCGGCGCTCTCGGCGGTCCGACGCCGCAGGAGGTCCGCGCCGGCATGGAGGCCTGGCTCGGCGGCAAGTCCTCCGCCGAGGTCAACCAGACCATCGGCGACCTGTACAAGGGGCGCCAGGACAAGGGCCTCTACGACGCGGCGCAGAAGACCCAGCTGATCAAGCGCGCGGCGGCGCACCCCGGTGGCCCGCAGGTCTTCGTGAACGACCTGATGCAGCGGTCGGCGGACCTGCAGACCCGGATCGACGACGCGAAGTCCAAGGGCTCCTGGAAGCCCGAGGCGATGCAGAACCCGCAGGAGCTCGCGCAGACGGCCGCGATCAAGGACCAGGTCGCGACCCTCACCGACCTGCAGAACAACACCAACAGCCAGATCGACACCCTGAACGCCGAGGGCCCGAACCTGGGCCTGACGCACATCATCGACACCCAGGTCGCGGGTCCGAACGCGGACAACCTCGCGAGCATCCCGCCGGCCATGCTCCCCCAGCTCGACGCCCGCCTCACCCAGCAGATCGCGGCGGCGGAGAACGCCGGGTTCGACGCCCAGAGCCTCAGGGACCTGCAGACGCGGGTGCAGAACGAGGCGGACGTCCGCAAGGTGCTCTCGCACGCCTCGACGCGCGGTCTGGACGCGTTGAGCACCCAGCTGGAGGACGCCAAGGAGGCGCTGCAGAACTACCGCGACGGCAAGTCGGCGAACACCGGTATCCGGGGCTTCCTGACCAGCATGTTCGGCGGCGAGGTCGACACCTCGGTCGACTTCGACCAGAAGATCGCCGACGCCGAGGCCCTGGTGCAGCAGACGGAGCGCAACCTGTCGTTCGTCGGCAACCCCGACTACGACAACCGCTTCGCCAAGGCCGCGGACATGCACGCGAACATCCAGGCGACGCAGGCCAAGATCGCGCAGATGAACGCGGACATCGAGGCCCGTGCGGAACGCCTGCGCGACCTCGACGCCAGGACCCGGGAGTTCAACAACCGCCAGTTCGAGCTGGAACTGGAGCAGCGCCGCCAGGAGATGGCGAACGAGGCCGCCCTCAACGCTCCCGGCTCCGACGTGCAGTCGGACATCGACGTGCAGTCGGACGTCCAGTCGGACATCGACGCGCAGTCCGATCTCGACGCGCAGTCGGACGTGGAGTCCGATGTGGACACCCGGCCGGGCAACAGCGGGCTCAACCCGCGGCAGGAGTTCGCGGGCTTCAGGGCCTCGCTCTTCGGCAAGACCCCCGCCGAGCTCGCCGACCTCGCCGTGCAGCACCGCAACGACCCGTTCCACGTGCAAGAGATCAACCAGATGTCCCGCAACCTGGAGATCGCGCAGAAGCCCGGTGGCATCCCGCAGCACCTGAGCGACCTCCGGACCGAGATCAACGAGAACCACCGCAAGGCGACCGATCTGAAGCACGTCAGCGACGCGCTTCCGGACATGTTCAAGTCCGAGCTGATGCGCACGGACCAGGCCGAGCGCCAGGCCCAGCAGCAGACGCTCAAGCAGCAGCAGTCGCAGCTCTCCAACGAGCTGATGACGTTGCAGTACGACCACAAGGACGCGCTCACGACGTACGCGCTGAGCCTGCCCCCGAACGACCTGAACGCCCCCGGCTGGCAGCAGGTGTCGCCGCAGGACGTCGAGGTCCTCCAGGACCACGTCACGGACCTGATCCGCGACGCGCGCGTGGCCGGTCAGCCGACCCCGGAGCTGGACCGGCTCTACGGTCAGCTCCAGGACCTCCAGCTCGTCGACTCGGCGGTGCCCTACCGACCGGAGACGCCGCCGGTCGAGGTGGACGACGCCTCGTCCGTCCACTCGGACACCGACGCGCCGCCCCCACCGGCAGGCGACGTCCGCGACCGCGGTGCCGGCCAGAACCAGCAGGCCCAGCCCGCACCGGCACCGGCGCCCGCGCCCCGTGCCGAACCGGGCCCGTTCATGCAGGACCCGGCGACGCGACCCGCGAACCCGGACGTCGACCTCGTGGTGCCCGGCGGCTTCGGCCCGGTGCAGGAGGGCACGTCGCCGCGGGCGTTCGCGGCGTCGCTGTACGGCCTCGACTCCGCGGCGCTGCGCGACATGCAGCAGAACCCGGCGTACAGCAACAACCCCGACCGCGCGGCCGCGATCCAGAACGCGCTCGACATCTCCCGTCACGCCGGTCCCCCGCACATCTACGACCAGCGGACGCAGATCGCCGAGCAGGGCCTCGCCAAGGCCAAGGCCGACAGCACCCGGTGGAACGCCGCCGACATGGTGCCCGACGCCTTCAAGACCCAGTCGATGCTGGACGACCAGGCGGCCCGCCGCGAGCGGGCGGGCCGCGACGTCCAGTGGCAGCAGAACCGCGTCGACCAGTTCACGAACAACCGCGACGCGGCGCTCACCACCCACGCGCTGCGGCAGCCCGCCGACCCGAACTCCTCCGGCTGGCGGCAGTTCAGCGACGCCGACATCGCGTCCGTGCAGGCCCACCTCGACCAGCAGATCCAGGACGCGCGGTCGGGCGGGCACAACACCAGCCACCTCGAGGCCCTCCGGGAGTTCACCAACGAGGTCCAGCAGGCCCGGCAGGACGTGGACGCGGACACGCGCCCCGCGCCCCCGGCACCCGACTCGGACACGCAGACCCGGTCCGAGCCCGCCCCGGACACGCGCCCGGCCCCCGAGGTCGAGACCCGTCCCGCGCCGCCGAGGCCGACGCCGAACCCGGTCATCCCGATGACCACGATGGCGCCGCAGCCGGTCGGCCAGGTCCCGGGCACGAACCTGCCGAGCTTCTTCCAGGACAACAAGGCGCTCGGCTCGATCCTCCCGACCGAGGTCAAGGGCGCCGACGCCGTCGTCGCCGAGATCCCCGGCCTGAAGCCGAACGACCAGGCCCGCATCAAGGACGCCATCGAGAACGACTTCGAGACGCTCCTCGACGGTGGCCGCAACTTCCAGGTGAAGATCGGCAACGCCTGGTTCGAGGCGAACGTCCGCGCCGAGATGCACGCGGACGCCACCACGAACGTCCAGACCGACGCCGACACCAAGGTCGACAAGAGCTACCAGGCGGCCGCGGCCACCGGCACCTCGAACTCGATCTCCACGTCCAACGACGTCGGCGGCTCGGCCACGGCCGGTGTCCCGATGGGCCCGTACGGCTCGCTCGGCGGCAAGGCGGCCCTCGCGACGCCGGCGGTCACCCAGTCGACCAGCAACTCCACCACCGAGGCGCGGGCGATCAAGGGATCGGACGACGGCTCGAAGAAGACGACCGTCCCGGTCTCGTACGAGATCACGCTCACCGACGCCAGCGGCAACCCGACGCTGTTCTCGACGCTGAACACCGGCACGGACGTCACGCTGCAGATCCCCGCGGACCTCAGCAAGATCACCGACTCCGGCAAGACCTCCGACGTGAAGACTCCGGCCGACGCGGCCTGGGGCACCAAGGTCGAGAACGCGGTGCCGGAAGCCGTGGTGGTCAAGGACTCCGGCAAGGCGTTCACCGACGTCGCCGCGGGCCTGCACCCGTCGATCACGAAGGTCGGCTCGCCCGGCCGCGAGGTGCTGCAGAACTTCCTCAGCCCCACCTCGATCCGCAACAACCTGCCCGCGATGCTCGGCGGCTTCGTCACGTCGCCCGACCTCGTCAGCCCGCACGCCGACAAGGGCGGCGCGGTGCAGATGACGGCGACGCTCAAGGACGCGAAGCTGGTCGGCACGCACGACACGGCGGCGCTCGACCTCAAGGACACCTCGTCCTGGGGCAGCAGTGTGTCCGCGTCCACCAAGACCGGGTTCGACGTCACCGCCGGGTTCGGCGGCAACATCGGCGTGCCCGGCCAGGTCGGCGGCACCGTCGGTGCCACGGCGACCTACTCCGCGCGCACCGCCGAGGGCGTGAGCGCGGGGTCGAGCAGCAGCCACAAGACCGGAATCGGCGTCAAGAACGAGACCGGCCTGTACGAGGTCACCGCCGAGGTCGAGGTGCGCACCCCGTCCGGCGAGAGCGTGAAGATGGAAGTCACCACGCACATGCGCATGGGCCTCAACGAGGCCGGTGCCGTGGGACTGCCCACGCCGGACGGCACCAGGAACTCGACGACCGACCCGGCCACGGCGGACACGAAGTTCCTGCCGCCGTTCGTCGCCGACACGCTCGCCGCCGGCAACGCGAAGGTCGGCGAGTTCACGCCGGCCGCCAAGGTGCAGCCCCAGGTCGAGGCCGCGCTGAAGGACATCCCCGGCATGGCCAAGTTCCTGCCGAAGTGGAACAACCCGGACGCGAACCCGCGCAGCAGCAAGGGTCAGGGCTTCGCGGACGTCGCGGAGCAGCTCGCGAACCAGCGCAAGATCGCGGCGACGCTCTCCCCCGCCGCGCTCAAGGCGAACATGGACAGCCTGCTCGGTCCCGGCGTCTCGGTGCAGCTGAAGAACTCCGGCGCGACGACGAACACCTACGTCAACGTCACGGTCAAGGCGAAGGTCAGCAACCCGAAGCACCTCGGCCAGGCCGACGCGCGCCCGGTCAGCGACTCGACCACGACCGGCCCGAAGCTCGACGCGAACACCAGCACCACCAAGGGCTGGACCGGTGGCCTGCAGGGCCGCGCCAACATCCCGGTCAAGACCGGCGTCGCCTCGCTCACCCCGACGCCGCAGGCCGGTGTGTCCTACAGCCACTCGTGGACGGACAAGACCTCGGCGGGACCGGCCGTCTCCGGCACGTCGGCGAACCCCGGCAGCCCGGACGCGCAGGTGTTCCAGCAGGACGTGGAGTTCGAGGTCGAGATCACCACGTTCACCCGGCCGCGGACGTGGGTGCGCACCGTCGTGCCCGGCGCGCCCGGTGTCCAGGCGCCGCAGGTGACGACGGTCGCCAAGACCGGCGCGGGCCTCGACAAGATCGACGGCAAGGTCAACCTGTGGGTGTCGGACGGCTCGACGCTCAAGAACGACCCGGGCGACGGCTTCAAGCCCGGTGACCCCAAGCCCACGCAGCTCGAGAACTCCCCGACCGTCAAGGACCTGCTCGCTCCGAAGGAGGCCCGGCCGAAGTCGCCGGAGTTCCTCAACGTCGAGGCGATCGCGAACACGACCGCGTTGCGGGACCAGGCGATCGACGCGCTCAACCGCGCGGCGAACGGCGACTCGGCGCTCACCACGCCGGGCACCGCCTCGCGTGCCCAGATCGACAAGATGTTCGCCCCGGAGAACATCAAGGCGAACCTGCAGCGGCTCATCGAGACCGGCGTGCAGGAGCAGGGTCTCAAGTACGACCGGCGCGTCACCGACCGTTCCGGCGCCATCGGCATGTCCGTGAAGCTGGGCGACGCGAAGCTCGTGTCCATTTCGGACACCACCGGCTCGGACAACTCGGTCAGTGGCGGCTACAAGGCCGGTGAGTCGTCCACGACCAGCCGGTCCGTCGACGTCACCGCGGGCATCAACGTCCCGGTGCGCCCGAACGTCACCCCGCCGCCCGCCGGCACGCCGACGAACCCCAGCGGGTCCGGTGGCGCCGCGGTGACGGCGAAGTTCACGCCGTGGTCGGACTCGAAGACCACGTCCACCGAGGTCGGCGGCAACGTCGACCGCGGCAGGACCACGCCCGGCGAGGCGCGGACCGTGCTGGTCCAGATCGACGCGGAGTTCACGATCGTCGGCGAGAGCCGCTCCGGGAACTTCCTGTACGGCGGCACGCCGCACGCCGAGGGCGTCACGGTGGACATGCCGAAGTCGGTGTTCGTGCGGGTGTCCGAGGACGTCGCTCGTGAGCTCGGTGCGCTGCCCAAGGTCGAGTCGAGCGTGCCGAAGCCGGATTTCCCGGCGATGGCGCCGCCGTCGACGGTCGCGGTCGGCGAACCCGGCGCGCTCGGTCTGTCCAACGTGGAGTCGGTGCCGGATCTGTCCAGTGTGGTCAACGACCTCACGACCCAGCTCTCCACGAAGACCAAGAAGTTCGGCAGCGGCTCGCTGATCCCGGACTCGGTGCTGCAGGACTCGATGAGCAACCTGCAGCGCATCGTCGACCTCAACTCGCCGACCAGCGTGAAGGCGATGATCGACAGTGCGCTCGACGGCGGTGTGCCGCTGCTGGTGCACCAGCCGGGCACGTTCGGCAAGGACTCCTACCAGGTCACGTTGCGGGCCAAGGCGGACACGCCGAAGTTCGACCAGGTCGTCAACGACGGCATCGACATGTCCCACGGCACCGGCGGCTCCCGCAAGGACAGCGACGGCGCCGGCCGCGGCACCGGCTGGGGAGCCGGCCTGCGGGCGCCCGGCCTGGCCTCGCCGGGCAGCGCGAACCCGAACGTCTCGGGCACCGCGGGTGTCAGCGCCGGCGCGAACATCGGCTCCAGCACCAGCAGTTCCGTGACGACCTCGACCAACGAGGCGTTCAGCAGCTCTCGCACGGCAAGTGGACCGGCGGCGCGCTACAACGTGCCGATCGAGTTCGAGCTCGTCGTGGAGAAGGGCAACAGCGTCGTCGCCGAGGCCAAGAGCGACAAGCAGGACATGGTTGTCCGCACCCACGCGGACAACCAGAAGGTCTCCCAGCCGACCACCGGTCACGGGAATCCGCAGCCGTACATGTCCGCGGCCAGCAAGCGGAGCAGCGACCACGGCACCCCCGAGGCGACGACCGCGTTCCAGCAGGACACCCGCGCCTCGAAGCTGCCGGACACCGCGTCGGTGGAGAACCTGCGCGGCGCCAAGGACCTGCGTGACGCCGCGGTCAAGGCGATGACCGACGCGGGCGCGGGCAAGGGCCTGACCGGCAAGGGCACGGGCTCGCTCAACGCCCTGTTCTCCACGCTGAGCCCGGAGAACCTGCAGCCGCACCTGCCCTCGATGCTGTCGGGCCCGCTCGACGTGCCGGGCCTCAAGGAAGCGGCGCTGACGTTCGGGCAGGACGCCGACGTCAAGGTCTACGCGAAGCTCGTCAACCCGCAGCTGGGGTCGCTCAGCGACGACGTCAAGATCGACGCCCCGCTCACCACGAAGACCACCGAGACCTCCAGCGAGGCCAAGGTGGCCGACTCGGCGGACGTGTCGGTCGGGCTCGCCCAGGGCAGCGCCGCGGTCAAGCAGGGCGCCCCGGCGGACACCGTCAACTTCGGCACCGGCGGTGTCGAGTTGCGGCACGCCAACGAGGACTCGTCGGGTGTGTCCGGCGGTCCCGCACAGGCCCAGGGCGGCAACGTCAAGCCCAAGGACACGTCCCGCACGGGTCTCGTGTCGTTCGACGTCGAGTACCGCGTGGTCGCGACGATCGGTGGCAAGACCTCCGTCGTCGACCTGTCCGTGCCGAACTCGGCCGGCGTGCGCATGCCCGCCACCGAGGTCGAGACGATGCTGAACCACCAGTTCAGCGACTCGCTCAAGGACGCCCAGTCCGAGGTCAAGAAGACGGCCGACGACTGGCGTACCGCCGAGAAGGACGTCGAGAAGGCCCGGCACGACGCACAGGACGCCATCAACGACGCCGCGGCCGTGCTGGCGCGGACCGACCGGCCGCACGGCGACGCCGCGACGGCGGCGAACACCGCCATCCAGACCCACCTGGACACCGAGGCCCAGGTCGGGCCCCTGCAGGCCACGGCCGACACGACGCAGGCCGACGTGGCGCAGACCCGTGCCACGATCCAGGCGCTCACGCCGCAGATCACCTCGCTGAGCCAGGACGCGCTGGCGACCAAGGACGCGCTCGACGACGCCCAGATCAACGGTGCCGCCCAGCCCGAGCTGGACCGTCTCACGCAGGAGGCCGACGCGGCGCACACCGCGCTGACCGACGCCCAGCAGCAGCTCACCGACGCGCACGCGGAGCTCGACGCCCAGCGCAAGGCAGCCGCCGACGCCCGCGCCGAACTCCAGGCGCAGCAGAGGGCCGTCGCCGACGCCGACGCCGCCAAGACCACCGCCAAGGACGCGCACCAGGCGCTCTCCGACGAGCGGGCGGCTGCCGAGACGAAGATCAAGGACGCGGAGACCAAGCTCGACGACGCCCGCCGCGCCGCGGACGCCAAGCAGCAGCTGTGGTGGGACGCGAAGGCCAAGGTGGACGGCGAGGTCGACTCGTTCAACACGGCCGCGAACACCCCGCCGCCGGTGCCGCCCAAGGACGGCACCACCCCGAACACCACGACCACCAGCACCACCACCGCGGACCTCGACTCGAGGCCGTTGCCGCCCCTTCCCGCCGAGACGTCCGTGGCGGAGAGCAGCCGCAGCGGTGCCGAGTCGAGCGCACGTCCCGCACCCGCCGCGGCGTCACCCGCACCGGCCACCGACACGAAGACCGACCCGAAGAAGATCAAGGGTGGTGGCGCGCCGCCGAGGGCGACCCCGCCGACCGCGGCGTCGCACAAGGGCAAGGACGTCTTCACCGACGAGTCGTGGCGGCACGACCCGGCCAAGACCTCCGAGTGGTCCGCCCCGAAGAACCCGGCCGACCCGAGCTCCTGGGCCGACCGCCGCGCCAACGCGAACGTCCGCACCGTCGACCAGGTCGTGCACGACGTCCGCACGAACAGCACGCCGACGAACATCAAGTCCTACCAGGGCCTGATCAACTACGACCTGCGCCGCATCGAGACCAGCCCGGGCAAGTTCGTGCAGGAGTACACCGTCAAGGTGCACATCGACCCTGCCGCGAACATGACCCCGGAAGGCATCGCGCAGGTCAAGCAGAACGCGCACAACGGCGTCAACAACCTGCTGAACCAGGGTTACCGGCTGCCCAGCGGCGACCAGTTCCACCTCAACCTGGAGTTCACCGACAACAAGGCCGACGCGCACACCACCATCAAGGTCGACGACAAGACGACCAACCCGGACCAGACGCACTGGGGCACGCAGACCAGCCCCGAGGTCCTGGCCCACGAGACGCTGCACTACCTGGGAATTCCGGACGAGTACAAGGACTCGACCCGCGTCTTCCAGCAGCACGACACCAACTCGGGCGTGCACCAGAACGACGGCGGCATGATGGGCGCCGACGTCCACCTGCCCGACGCGGGCATCCGGCCGCGCCACCTGTGGCTGATCGAGCGCACGGCGACCAGCCAGGTCATGGTTCCCGACACCAGGCTGGACTCCACCGGCCCGCTCCCGGGGTATCAGCCCGCGCCGAACACCGGTGCCGACACCACCTCGGACGTCGACACCCGGCCCATGAAGCAGAAGCGCGACCGCTCCCCCGAGAGCGACAACCACGCCCAGGCCGACCGCACCACCAAGAAGAAGCCCGCTGCCGACACCTGGACCAACTCCGAGCCCGGTCCGAGCAACTCCGGCGCGGACATGGAGGTCGACTCCCAGACCGACGGTGACGTCGACATGGACGCCCAGCCCGAGTCGAGCCAGAACGACTCGGACATCGACAACCTGGCCGACCGCTTCACCGGCCTGTCGCTGGGCAACGTCGACTTCTCCTACAACCCGGCGTTCGCGAACCTCGCCAACGGCCCCGTCGAGCTGCCCACCAAGGACACGTACCTCGACCAGCTCAAGAGGAACGTCGAGCAGGACGCGCCGCCGTCGTTCGTGGTCAACATGATCGTCGGGCACGACCAGCTGGGCCAGATCGAGTCGGTCATCGAGGCCGTCACCAGGGACGCCGGTGACCTCAAGGGCAACATGGTGTTCGTCATCGGCGTGAACGGCCCCACCGGGTCCGGCGCCGACATGACGGCCAACATCGCCCAGGCGAACACCGACGTCGCGGCCAGGAGCGAAGCCATCGCCCTGGTGCCGTTGCCGCCATTCGACCCGGCGCAGGGCTTCCCGTACGGCACGATGCGCAACGGGACGATGCAGAGCGCCGCCACGAAGTTTGCGGTCGGCGCGATGAACGGCAAGGGCACGCACCCGTACCTGTCCATTCAGGACTTCGACTCGGGCTCGCGCCAGGTGCCGTCGGGCAAGGACGTCTTCAACCACTTCACGGAGACGCTGAACTCGCCGGAGACCGGCCCGATCCGCCCGCTGATGTACGCCGGTGGTTACCGGGTCGGCGACGCGGACGCGCTGATCGCGGACGTGCAGACGCGGATCGACAGGGAGCAGCTGGCCCTCGACGCCAATCCGGACGCCAAGAAGCAGCGGCAGCTGGACCTGGCCAAGGACCACATCAAGCCCGAGAACCAGGCCGCGTTCGTCGAGAAGTTCCAGCAGGCGATGAACGACGACATGGACGCGCGGGTCCGGCAGTCGGACACGGCGCCCCTGCTGCCGTACCTGCCAGAGCCCAACCTGTTCATCGACGCGAACGTCCCGCTGGTCGACCCGTCGGTGAAGTTCAGCGACGGCGGGGCCGAGTTCAACGGCCTCGGCAAGTCGATGAACAAGTTCGCCGGCAACGAGCTCGTGGAGATCCACCAGAACAAGCTCCCGAGGCCCGAGCTCAACGCGGACCTCAGGGCCGCCAAGGCCCAGCTCGAGGCCGATCTCAGGACTCAGCCGGGCAAGCCGGAGCCGTCCCAGCTCAGGACGCTGGCGCGGATCGACGCCGAGATCGAGCAGAACGAGAAGTTCGTCAGGGGCACGGAGTTCGAGGCCGCCGTCACCGCCGTCGCCGTCCAGTCCGGCATCGACGTCGACATGCAGACCAACCGCAACCCGTACCGCGGCCAGACCATCTCCACCGACTTCGTGAACGGCGCGGTGGGCACGGACCTGTCCCGCATCGCGCTCGACTTCGCGAAGGCCGACGGCAAGTCGTGGGCCCAGTCGCACGTCGACCTGAAGACCGTGCCGAACCGGACCTTCGGCGGTGAACCCGGTCAGGCGTCGAAGGCCGCCAAGGCCGAGGTCTCGGCCTCGGACATCCGCAAGGAAGCCGAGAACAAGAAGTCCAAGGCCGGCGTGCCGAACCCCGGCAACAAGCCGTTCGACAAGCGCGAGCCCCAGCAGGTCGTCACGCACGAGTACAGCGTCGACGAGACCACGGGCAAGCACACGCACACCGGGTCCACCGGCGGCTGGAACCCGTCCAGGGTCGACGCCCTCAAGCTCGGCTGGGAGGACAAGAACACCCTCAACTACGGGATCTCCACGGAGATCCCGGGCAACGGGCACATGGGTGTCGATCCGCAGATCGACCCCACCACCGTCTACCCGCCGCCGCGGCCGGAGCTGCCGGCGCACCCGGTCACGGGCAAGAAGCAGCCGCTGCCGCCGCGCACCGAGGCCGAGCTCGGCCACATCGTCCCGACGGCCAAGCAGCAGAAGATGGCCACGGTCCTGAACATGGCGCTGTCGGACAACGACAGCAGCGTGACCAGGACGTTCACGATGCTGGAGCACGGCATCGCGCCGAACGTCGGAGCTCCGCGCACGGACGGCGTGTTCGCCGCGGTGCACGCCGCGCAGACCGCCGAGGCCCAGAACCAGCCGGGGCCGAGCAAGAAGGGCAAGGGCAAGGCCAAGACCGTCCCGGTCCTGTCGCCGGCGGACCTGCGGACGAGCACGATCCAGCAGGGCTCGATCGCGTCGGAGAGCGTGACCACGCAGATCGCGCGGTTCCGCCAGGAGCACGGCCTGGAGAACGGCCACCTGGTCAACGCGCTCATCGAGCCCCAGCCGGCCCCGGTGCGCACCACCGCGCACCCGGTCGACAACTCGGGCACGAGCGGCACCGAACTGACGGCGCAGGAGCGCGCCGCGCAGGACCGGGCGGACGCGGCCCAGAAGGCCGCCGACAACGTCAAGGCGGCCAAGGCCGAGGAGCTCGCCGTCAAGCTGCTCGCGACGAAGCTCAACCGCCCGATCACCGTCCACGGCCCGGACGGCACCACGACCGTCGACCCGTTCTTCGACCTCAAGCCGGAGGTCCTCGAGCACTCGACCGAAGCGGACAAGGCGAAGGCGAAGAGGTGGAAGGCACCGGCGTTCGGGCCTGAGCTGCACATCGACAGGACGCCGAACGCGAACGGCAAGTCGACCTACAGCACGCACGCGCCGGACGCGGGCCCGTCGCACCGCGCGGCGCCGCCCGCTCCCGAGGTGGAGACCCGTCCGGCCCCGCCGCCGCCCAACCCGGTCATCCCGATGACCAGGCTGGCGCCGCCGGCGGTCGGCCAGGTCATGCCGAACGCGCAGAACCTGCCGGGCTTCTTCCAGGAGAACAAGGCGCTGGGCACGATCGCGCCGACGGACGTGAACGGTGCCGAGAACGTCACGGGCGCGATCACGAACCTGAAGCCCGAGGACGCCGCCCGCATCCAGCAGGCGCTCAAGGGCGACTTCGAGTCGTTCCTGGACAACGGCCGCAACTTCCAGGTCAAGATCGGCAACAACTGGTACGAGGCGAACGTCCGCGCCACCATGCAGGCGCAGACGGACGTCGCCCCGGTGGACGCCCCCGGCGTCAAGGTCGACGCGACCGCGCAGTCGGGCAACACGTCCTCGACGACGCACACCGTCGCCACGGCCAACGACATCGGCGGCGCGGCCTCGGCCACCGGCGGGTTCGGCCCGTACGGCTCGCTGGGCGGCAAGGCGCAGTTCGCCACTCCCGCGCAGTCGCAGGGCATGTCGTCGTCGCTCACCGACCAACGGATCATCCGTGCCGGTGAGGGCTCGACGACGGCCAAGGTGAACGTGTCCTACGACATCACGCTCACCAAGGCCGACGGCACCGTCACGAACCTCGACCCGGTCACCACCGGGACCGACGTGACGCTGCAGATCCCGAACGACCTCGCGGTGATCACCGCCTCCGGCAACACCTCCGCCGCAGTGACGCCGCCGGACGCCAAGTGGGGCACCAAGCTCGAGCACCCCGCGCCCGAGACCGTGTCGGTCGACAACGCGCAGAAGGCGTTCGACGACGTGGCGCGCAACCTGCACCCGTCGATCGTCAAGGTCGGCTCGCCCGGCCGTGAGGCGTTGCTGAACTTCCTGAGCCCCACCGAGATCCGCAACAACCTCGGCGCGATGCTCGGCGGCGCGTACGTGACGTCGCCGGACCTCATCAGCCCGCACGCGAGCAAGGGCGCCGCGGTGCAGATGACGGCCACGCTGCAGACCGCCCAGCTGGTCGGCACGCTCGGCACCGGGCAGCTGCGCCTGCACGACACCTCGTCGCACAGCAGTGGTGTGTCCTCGACGACCAAGTCCGGTGGCGACCTCAACGCCGGGCTCGGGTTCAACACCGGGCTGCCCAACGTGGTCGGCGGCCAGGTCGGCGCCACCGTGGGCTACTCCGCGCGCGTCGCGGAGAACGTCAACGCGGGCACCAACACCGCGCACAAGAGCGGCATCCAGCTCAAGGGCGAGACCGGTCTGTACAAGGTCACCGCCGTCGTCGACGTCCGCACCCCGCGCGGTGAGAACGTCAAGGTCCCGGTCACCACGTACATGAGGCTCGGCCTGCCGGAGGCGGGCCAGCTCGGCCTGCCGACGCCGGACGGCACGCGCAACACCATCGTCGACGAGTCCACCAAGGGCAAGAAGTTCCCGCCGCCCTACATGGGTGGCGCGATCGCCGCGGGCAACGCCAAGGTCGGCGAGTTCGAGGTGGCCGCGGAGGTCCAGACGCAGGTCGAGGAGTCGCTGCGGGCACTGCCCGGTTTCGACAAGTTCCTGCCGAGCTGGAACGACCCGAACGCGAACCCGCGCAGCAGCAAGGGCAAGGCCTTCGCGGACGTCGCCGAGCAGCTCGCGAACCAGCGCAGGCTGACCTCGCAGCTCTCCCCCGCGGCGCTGAAGACCAACATGGACAGCCTGATGGGTCCCGGCGTCCAGGTGCAGCTGAAGAACAGCGGCACGTCGACCAACACCTACGTCAACATCACCGTCAAGGCGAAGCTGACCGACCCGAAGCACCTCGGCCAGGCCGACGCGCGCAACATCCGCGACGCGTCGTCGACCGGACCGAAGCTCGACAGCTCCACCAGCACCACCAAGGGCTGGAGCGGCGGTGTCGAGGGCAAGGTCGTGATCCCCGGCGAGACCAAGCTCGCGAAGCTCTCGCCCACGCCGCAGTTCGGCGTGAAGTACAACCACTCGTGGACCGACAGGACCTCGGCCGGTCCGACGGTCAACAGCACCTCGCTCAACGTCGGCAGCCCGAACGCCCAGGTGTTCCGCGGCGACGTGGAGTTCGAGGTCGAGATCACGACCTTCACCCGGCCGCGGGCCTGGGTGCGGCGGGTCGTGCCCGGCGCCCCCGGTTTCCACTCGCCGGAGCAGACCACGGTCGCGAAGACCGGTACCGGTGACGCGGACCTGAAGCCGATCAAGGGCGAGGTCAACCTCTGGGTGTCGGACAGCTCGACGCTCGACACCGACCCCGGCAAGGGTTTCGAGCCGGGCAAGCCGGATCCGACGACCCTGGAGGACGCGCCCTCGGTCAAGGACCTCCTCAGCAGGCCGAAGGAGAAGTCGCCGGACTTCCTGCACGTGGAGGCCGTGGCGAACACGACGGCGCTGCGCGACCAGGCCATCGACGCGCTCAACCGCGCGGCGAACGGCGACTCCGCACTGACGGTGCCCGGTACCGCGTCCCGTGCGCAGATCGACAAGATGTTCTCCCCGGAGAACATCAAGGCGAACCTGCGCAAGCTGACCGAGACCGGCATGCAGGAGCAGGGCCTCAAGTACGACCGGCGGGTCACCGACCGCACCGGCGCGATCGGGGTCTCGTTCAAGCTGGGCAACGCGAAGCTGGTGTCCATTTCGGACAACACGGCGACCGAGAACGCCTACACGGGCGGGTACAAGGCCGGCCAGTCGTCGTCCACGACCAGGTCGGTCGACATCACCGGCGGCATCAACGTGCCGATCAAGCCGAACGACCCCGCGCCGCCCGCCGGTGAGCCCACGCCCGCCAGCGGTGCCGGTGGTGTCGCGGTGGCCGGCAAGATCACGCCGTGGTCGGACTCGAAGTCGAAGGCCACCGAGATCGGCGGCAGCCACGACCGCAACCACGTGACGCCCGCGGGCGGCCGCACCGTGCTGGTGCAGCTCGACGCCGACGTCACCGTGGTCGGCGAGAGCCGGGCGGGGAACTTCCTGCACGGCGGCACGCCGCGGGCCGAGGGCGCGACGATCAGCCTGCCGCAGTCCGTGTTCGTGCGCGTGTCCGAGGACGTGGCGCGGGGGATGGGTCTGCTGCCGGACGTGCAGCCGAACGTGCCCAAGCCCGACTTCCCGAAGATGGCGCCGCCCGCGACCGTGGGCAGGGGCGACTCGAGCGCGCTCGGCCTGTCCGTCGTCGAGGCGGTGCCGGACCTGTCCGGTGTGGTCACCGACCTGTCGAACCAGGTCAACGCGAAGACCGCGAAGCGCTTCGGCAACCCGCTGCTGCCCGACTCGGTGCTCGACGACTCGATGAGCAACCTCCAGCGCCTGGTCGACTTCAGCTCGCCCGCGAGCGTCAAGTCGATGATCGACAGCGCCCTGGACGGCGGCGTGCCGCTGCTGGTGCACCAGCCCGGCACGTTCGGCAAGGACTCCTTCCAGGTCACCCTGCGGGCGAAGGCGGGGACGCCGGCGTTCCAGGAGGTCGTCAACGACGGCATCGAGATGGAGTCGACCATCTCCGGCTCCCACAAGGTCACCGACGGCCAGGGCCGCGGCACCGGCTGGGGCATCGGTCTCAAGGCGCCGGGCCTCGCGGCTCCCGGCAGCGCGAACCCGAACGTGTCCGGCACCGCCGGTGTGATGGCGGCGGCGAACATCGGCGGCTCGACGAGCAGCTCGGTCTCGACGTCGACGACCGACCAGTTCGGCAACTTCCGCGCGGGCAGCGGACCGGCGGCGCGCTACACCGTGCCGATCGAGTTCGAGCTCGTCGTCGAGAAGGGGAACAAGGTCATCGCGACCGCGCCCAGCGGCCCGCAGACGATGACCGTCCGCCTGCACGCGGACAACCAGAAGGTCAAGGTCGGCGGCAGCCTCCCGCCGCTGCCCCACCACTCGACCCAGACCCTGCGGCCGGCCTCCCAGGGCACGCCCCAGGCCGCCGCGGACTGGCAGCGGGAGGGCAGCCCCGCCACGCTCAGGCCGGGCGCCTCGGTGGAGAACCTGCGCGGTGCCAAGGACCTGCGCGAGGCGACGATCCAGGCGCTCCAGGACGCGGGCGCCGGCAAGGGCCTGACCGGCAAGGGCACGGGCGCGCTGAACAGCCTGCTGGCCACGCTGAGCCCGGAGAACCTGCAGCCGCACCTGCCGGGCATGCTGTCCGGCCCGATCACGGTGCCCGGCCTGCACGAGGCGGCGCTGACGTTCGGACAGGACGCGGACGTCAAGGTCTACGCCAAGCTGGTCGACCCGACGCTGGGCGCGCTCAGCGACGGCGTGGCGATGGAGAACCCGAAGTCGCAGGTCACCGCGACCAGCACCGACTCGAAGGTCACCGAGACCGGTGACCTGTCCGTCGGTCTCGCGACCGGTGGCGCGGGCGTCAAGCAGAACACCGACCCGAAGGACAACGTCGCCTTCGGCACCAGCGGTGTCGAGCTGCGCCACGCCGGCGAGGACTCCACGGCGAACTCCGGCGGCCAGACCGACAACAAGGTCAACAACCTCAAGCCGAAGGCCACCACCGGACTCGTCCAGTTCGGCGTCGAGTACCGCGTGGTCGCCACCATCGGCGGCAGGACGTCCGTCATCGACCTGTCGGTGCCGAACTCGGCCGCCGTCCGGATGCCGGCGGCGGACGCGCAGGCCGTGCTGGGCCAGAACTTCAGCCAGGAGCTGACGGACGCGCAGGCCGACGTGAAGGCCGCGGCGGACGCCTGGCGCACCGCCGAGGTCGAGGTCGACGCCAAGCGGCACGACGCCCAGAAGGTGATCAACTCCTCGGCCACCACGATCGCCAAGAACGACGCCGACCTGCTGGCGGCCGACACCGGCTACCAGGCCGCGGTCCAGACCCACCTGGACGAGCAGGCCAAGATCCCGGCCCTGCAGACCAGGGCGCAGACGGCCACCGACCAGGCCGCGCGCGCGGCCGAGGCCGTCATCGACCTGACCACCAGGGTCGACGGTCTGGGGACCGTGGCGATGGGCAAGCAGTTCGAGGTGGATGACGCCACGGCGGACGTCGCCACGTTGGCCCAGACCCTGCGGCGGATCGAGAACCAGCCGGCCGGCACGCCCGGTCTGCAGGGACAGATCGACACCGCACGCCAGGCGCACACGGACGCCGAGACGGCGTTGCGGACCGCGGAGAGCGAGTTCGCCGCGGCGAGGACGGCGATGACGGAGGCCGAGCAGCGGCTCAGCGACGCGAAGACCGCGCTGCCCGGCCTGGACGCGGAAGCCTCCGTCCGGCGAGCGGACCTTCTCGCACAGCAGCAGGTGGTCGCCCGGGCGGAGACGGCCCGTGCCGACGAGCGGCTCCGGTTCGACCAGGAGAAGGTCCGGGTCGACACCGAACGCCAGGCTCAGGAAGCCCTGGTCGAGGACGCGGAGACCCAGCTCGACGACGCCCGCCGGACCGCCGACGGCCGGCAGCGGGACTGGTGGGACCGCAAGGGCGTCGTCGACGACAGGATCGCCGACTTCAACAACCCGCCCGCGACGACCACCACCGCGTCGTCCGCTCCTCCGCCGCCTCCGCCCGCGCCCGGCCTGACCTCGCCCGCCGAGGCGTCGTCGAGCAGCGACGTGGAGACCCGTCCGGCGCCGCAACCGCCGAACGCCCCGGCCACGCAGACCCCGGCCTCCAGTTCCGCGGAGACCCAGGCTCCGGCGAGCGTGCCGAGCGTGGTGATCGAGAGCCACCTCAAGGCGCTGACGGCGGACGCGATGCAGAACGCCTCGCCGCTCGCCAGGGACGTGGAGACCGCGCTGCGGTCGGACACCGCCACGTACCTCGACCACGAGGCGGGCCTGGACCTGCTGCGGGCGTCGGTCGTGCTCGACACCAGGACCGACGACATCGCCACGATGATCCAGCGCCACGGCGTCGACGCGGTCTCGAAGGCGTTCAACAAGGAGTTCGGCAGGCCGGTCATCGAGGCCGCGCAGATCCGGCAGTTCGGTGATCTGTCCACTCCGGACAGCCGCGCGGCGTTCGACGGCTGGGCGCACCGGATGTGGGAGACGGTCAACAACACGCCGTCGTACACCTCCAACCCCGCCAAGCTCGCCTCCGACGTCTTCAACCACGAGAAGGGCTACAACCGGGGCACGAACTTCGCCCAGGAGAAGGCGTTCACGGACATGGTCGGCGCTCCGCCGCTGGCCGACACGATCGCGGGTACGCCGCAGTTCGGTCCGGGCACGGACAACCAGGCGTTCTGGGTGCAGAAGGTGCTCGGTGACGCGGAGGTCCTGCCGGAGGGCAGCGTGACCGCCGAGGTGTTCACCCAGGCGGTGGCCGCCAACCGGGCCGAGCTCGGTGCGGCACTGGGCGTCGAGCTCGACGACGCGAAGATCGCGGAGCTCACGACCTCGTTGCAGGACAACGGCATGATCGACGAGCCGGCTCCGGCTCCGGCGACCGCCTGGACCGAACCCGAGGGCTCGCGCTCGGTGCACGAGCCGGTGCCGCCCTCGGCTCCGGCCGCGTCCACGGATGCGGACGCCTCAGCGAACGTGGACGCCGAGGCTGAACTGACCATCGCGACGGTGCCCGAGGTGGACGCCGCGATCGGCACGCTGACCGCGGACGCGTGGCAGAACGCCCCGGCCTTCGCGCACGACGTCGAGGCGGCGCTGCTGGCCGATCCGGGCAGGTTCGTGCAGTCCGAGGCCGGCAGGCACCTGCTGCACGCCTCGGTCCTGCTCGACACCAGGGCGGACCAGATCGGCGCGCTGATCGAACAGCACGGCGCCGACGCGGTGTCGAAGTCGCTGAACAAGGCGTTCGGGCGGCCGGTCCTCGAGACCGTCCAGATCCAGGAGTTCGGCACTCTCGCGACGCCGGAGAGCCGCGCCAGGTACACCGAGTGGGCCCACCAGATGTGGTCCACGATCAACACCGGGCCGACGCTGGGCGCGGACGTCGGCAAGGTCGCGGACCTCTTCAACCACGACAAGGGCTACAACCGCGGCTACAACTTCGCGCAGGACGCGGCCCTCGCCGACATGACGGGCGCGCCCGGGCTCAGCGACGTCGTCGGCGTCACCCCGCCGGGTGCCACCGACACGACCAGCAGGGCGTTCTGGGTGGCGCAGGTGCTCGGCCAGGCCGGGATCCTGCCGGCCGAGAGCGTGAGCGCCGACGCGTTCACCAACGCCGTCACCGGCAACCGGGCCCTCCTCGGCGGCGCCATGGGCATCGAGCTCACCGACGCGCAGATCACCGAGCTGAAGACCACGCTGCAGGACAACGGCATGGTCGACGAGGACCCGGCTCCGGCCACCGAGCCCGTGCCGCCGTCGGCGCCGGCCGTCCGCAGCGAGGCCTACACCGCGCTCGACGCGTTGACGACCGAAGCGATGGACAACAACGCCACCCCGTTGATGCAGCAGGTGAAGGCCGAGCTCGAGGGGAACCCGCAGCGGTACCTCGACCACGAGGCCGGGCTGGACCTGCTGCGTGCCTCGGTGGTCCTGCACACCCGTTCGGACGAGGTCGCCGCGCTGATCGACCAGCACGGTCTGCAGGCCGTCGAGAAGGCGTTCAACGACAGGTTCGGGCGGCCGGTGATCGAGACCGAGCAGCTCGGCGCGTTCGCCGACGACGCGGGCCACGGGAAGTTCGGCGGCTGGTCGCACCAGCTGTGGAGCACCGTCGAGAACAGCCCCACGTTCACGGCGGACCCCGGCAAGATCGCCGAGCGCGTCTTCAACCACGAGAAGGGCTACAACCGGGCGTTCAACATGGCGCAGCGGACCGCTCTCGTGGACGCCATCGGCGCGCCGCCGCTGGCCGACTCGATCGCCGGCCTGAAGGTCTACGGTCCCGACCCCTACAGCCAGTCGCTGTGGGTGCACCAGGTGCTGACCAACTCGATGCTGATCGACGAGGGCATGCTCAGCCCGCGGGCGTTCACCGAGGCCGTCGAGGACAACAGGACCCTGCTCGGCGAGGCGCTGGGCGTGACCCTGGACGACGCGAAGATCGCCGAGCTCAAGACGAAGCTGCAGGGCGACGGCATGGTCGACGACGACCCGGCGCCGTCCTCTCCCCCGAAGGACGCGCCGGTCTCCCACCGGCCGCCCGCCGACCCGAGTCCGTTGCACAGCACCGACACGAACGCTCCGTGGTTCGACCCGCGGAGCCCCGTGTCCTCGCAGGCCATCGCGGACGCCCGTGCCACGACCCCGGCCTCCGGCTGGGTGCGCGGTGAGGACGGCGGTGTCCTCGACAACACCAAGGTCGGCCCGCACGGCATCACCATGCGGGCCTGGCGCGGCCCGATCGCCTACGACAACCGCGTCCTCGACGTGGACGGCGTGCCGGTGCGCGACTTCACCGTGCGGCTGCACCTGGACGGCGGCGACGCGGCCGTGCAGGACCGCACCCGCGCGGGCGTCGAGGAGCTGTACAACCAGGGCTACAAGCTGCCCAGCGGTGAGCAGTTCCACGTCACGGTCGAGTTCACGGACAACCCGGCCGACGCGCACGCCACCGTCGAGGTCGCGGCCGCCGGCGGCAGGGCCAACCAGCTCAGCTGGCCCGTGGACACCGACTCGCGGCGGCTCGCGCACGAGGTCGGGCACTTCCTCGGGCTGCGCGACGAGTACCTGGAGACCGGCGACGTGAAGCCGATCTTCCAGCACCAGGACGGCAGGGGCCGCGTCGTCAACGACAACTCCCCCATGACCCAGGGCATCGACAAGGCCGACGCCCGGCTCAAGCCGCGCCACCTGATGCTGGTCCAGAGCAGGATGGAGGCGCTGCAGTCGCACAACCGGCCGCAGCCCGCCGTCGAGGAGCACTCCGGCCTGCCCGCGCCGCAGATGCCCAAGCGCGGCAACGAGCACCTCGACGCGCACGCGGAGGCCGACCCGGTCAAGCACACCCGCGAAGACCTCGAAGAACTGTCCGTGCAGGACGCGGACGTCGAGATGCGGGAGAGCACGCCGTTCAACGAGCACGGCGTGCACAACGCGGCGTACGAGAACCTGGCCCAGGGCCGCGAACTCGTGCAGCTCACCGCGGAGAACTACCTGCAGCGCACCCAGCACGGCATCGACCACGACGAGAAGCCGTCGTTCGTGGTCAGCATGATCGTGCGGGCGAGCGAACTCGACCAGCTCCCGAACGTGATCGACGGCGTCATGGCCGGCACGCGGGACGTGGACGGCCGGGTGGCGTTCGTGCTCGGCGTGAACGCCGGGACGCAGGCCGAGATCGACGCGGCGATGGCCCAGGCGGGGCCGGTGATCGGTGGCCGGGCCGAGCCGATCGCGCTGGTGAGCGTCCCGCACGGGAAGAAGGGCTTCAAGTTCGGCGAGACGCGCAACGCGACGCTGGAGAGCGACGCGCACGTGTTCGCGGTGACCGCGCTCGCGGCCACCGGGACGCACCCGTACGTCGCGGTCATGGACTTCGACCCCGCCGACCGCACGACCAGGCAGGGCGGCCACGTCTTCGACCACGTCACCCAGCTGATGGACGGCACGGTCGGCGACGACACCCGCGCACCGAGCAGGCCGTTGCTGGTCGGCGGCGGCTACCGGGTCGCGGTCGACGAGCAGACGCTGCACGCCGACGTCCTCGGCCGCATCGACAACGACCCGAACACCACCGCCGAGCAGAAGGCGGCGTTCCGGGAACAGCTCGGTGAGGAGAACTTCTACGCCGGGTTCGTGCACGCGATCGACGCGGACATGCAGGCGCGCCGGACGCAGCAGGGCATCCACCCGCTGTTGCCGTACACGCCGGAGCCGAACCTCTTCGTCGACGCGCTGGTGCCGCTGACGGACGAGAGCGTCCGGTTCGGACCGGCCGGGGCGGAGTTCGGTCAGCTCAGCCAGTCGCTCAACCGGTTCTACGCGGCGGAGCTCGCGAAGCTGCACACGCCGCAGGACGCGAGCGACATGGCCGCCGCCACCGAACGCGCCCGCGTGGACGTGCAGAACAACCGGCACCCGGTGCGCGGCGAGGCGTTCAGGACCGACTTCGTCGCGGGCGACACCGGCACCGACCTGTCCAGGATCGCCTACGGGTTGATCAAGGACGGCAAGCTGCCGCAGTCGCACACCGCGCTGCCGAGCGTGTCGGAGCGGTTCTTCGACGGCAGGCCCGCCAAGAAGGGCACGAAGTTCGCCGACGAACGCGAGCAGCTCGCCACCGGTGAGCACGCGCTGGTGGAGCCGTTCCTGCCGCCGGCCGACGGCGAGACCAAGCACACCTGGGAACCGCCGAAGACGATGGCGAACCAGCTCGGCGCGTTGCAGCGGAACAAGATGAACCCGGCGGTGTCCGCACCGATGCCGGCGCCGTTCGACCAGATGCAGGCGGGCATCCAGAAGGACCAGAAGCTCGTCGCGGCGCACGGGGTGGTGGCGTCCGATCACGTCAGCACCGCGCAACGGCGGCTGCGGTACCTGAACGAGAACGTGCTGGCCCACCAGCCCCCGCCGCCGGTCACGATCAACGGCCTGTACGCGGCCGTCGGTCATGCGCGCGACGTCGACCCGATGACGCTGCGCAGGCAGGTCGTGGACCTGGCGGCGACGCACCAGAGGGTGACGAAGGCCGTCGCGGACTACGGCGTCGGCAGGCCGATGCACCAGGGTCACCTGTACGGGTCGCTGGTGGAGAACGCCAACTGGCGGATGCACAGCGACGCGAACGAGAACAACGGCTGGCGGAACGCCCGTGACCTGCTCGGACACCTGATCGCGACGCAGCAGGGCGTCAACATCCGGGTGCACCAGGCAGGCCACCCGCCGGTGCTGCTGGAGCCCCTGGGCCCGCCGTTCCCCGACACCGTCGAGGTCGAGCTGGTCCTGGAGGGCAACCAGGTCACCTACCGCCCCCACCAGGCGTGAGGGCTACAGCAGGACGTGCGGATGCATTAGCGTGACCAGCGTGGACGAGTTCGCGCAGGCGCTCCGGACGGCGATCACGAACCGTGGTCTCGGTCTGGAGCGCCTGCGCGAGCACCTCTCCCAGAACGGCGTGTCCGTCTCGATGGCCACGCTGAGCTACTGGCAGACGGGCCGCAGCCGCCCCGAGCGGCAGAAGTCGCTGCAGGCCGTCGTCCACCTGGAGCACATCCTGCAGGTGCCGCCCGGCCACCTCTCCGAACTGCTCGGGCCGCCGCGTCCCCGTGGCCGCTGGCTGCGGCACGCGCCGGCGCCGATGTCGGCGTTCTGGCCGTTCCCCTCCCCCGTCGAGCACGCGTTGCACGACCTCGACACCCAGTGGGACGACCAGCTGCTGCGGGTGAGCCAGCAGGACTTCGTGACGATCGGGGCGGACCGCACCGAACGGGTCTTCCGCTCCCGTCAGGTGCTGTCGGCGTCGATGAACGGCCCCGACCGCTGGGTCGTGATCATGCACGTCGACGCCCACGACCGGCCGTTGCCGCAGGTCAACGCCCTGAAGAACTGCACGGTCGGCCGCACGGTCAGCGAACCCGCCGAGGGCTTGCTGGTGGCGGAACTGCTCTTCGAACGGCCGCTCCGGAAAGGCGAGAGCGTCGTGATCGAGCACGAGCTGGTGAACCAGGACCCGTGCCCGCCCGCGACGAACTACGAGCGCAAGTTCCGGCTGCCGACGCGGGAGTACGTGCTGGAGGTGACGTTCGAGGGCGACGCCCCGAGCGCCGTCCGGCAGGTCGCGGACGGCTCCGAGGTGAAGCCCGGCCGCACGCTGCTGGACGTCGCCCTGGACGTGCCACCGGGCACGCGCGGCTTCAGCTGGACCTGGTGAACCCCCTCGACGACCGCACCAGCGCGGCCGCGGCGGGAGCGGCGAAGCAGATCAGCGCGCACGCCCCGAGCACCACGCCGGACCCGAACGCGTCGATCGCCGGCGCGATGAGCGCGAGCCCGAGCGGTGCCAGGCCGTAGGAGAGCAGGAAGTCGAGCGACGAGACACGGGCGAGCTTGCCGGGCTCGACCTCGCGCTGGATCGCGGTGAACCACGGCACGTTGAACAGCTCGATCCCGATGCCCGCGACCACGTACACGGCGATCAGCACGACCGCGTGCACCGGCAGCAGCAGGCCGAGCGGGATGAGCCCGTAGAGCCCGAGCCCGGTCAACGCGACCCAGCCCGCGTTGCGCGGCCGCCACCGCCCGATCACCGCCGCGCCGATCAACGCCCCCACGGTGTACGCGGTCGTGGCGCCCGCCAGCACCGCCTCGGTGTCGTACCGGTCGCGGCTCACGACCGGCAGCAGCACGGCCGTCGCGGAGTAGCCGAACGCGATCATCACGGTCAGCGCGCCGAGGCCCGCCGGCAGCCACGGGTGCCGGCGCACCTCGTGCACGCCCGCGAGGAAGTCGGCGACGAACCCGGCGCGGGCCTCGGACTGTTCAGGCTTGCCCTGCCCCCTCGGCGGTACGAGCGCCGCGCACAGCCACAGCGCGGCCGTGACGGCGAGCAGCACCTGGGCGTTGGTGATCAACGCGGCCAGCGCGGTCAGGCTCGGCGCGACCAGCGTCGTCACCCTGATCGCGAGGGTGGTCGCCGCGTTGGCCTGCTGCCGTTGCCCCTCCGGCACCACCTCGGCCACCAACGCCTGGAACGCGGGCCGGCAGGCACCCTGACCGGCACCGACGACCGCCGCCGCCACGGCCATGAGCAGCAACGACCGTCCCATGCCGAGCGCGATGACGGGTGTGACCAGGGCGGCGACCAGGCAGGACCAGAGGACCACGGTGCGGCGCGCGTGCCGGTCCGCCAGCACTCCGGCCACCGGCACCGCGGCGACGAACCCGGCCGTTCTGGTGGCCAGCACGACGCCCAGCTCCACGGCCGTGATCGACCGTTCCAGCACGGCCAGGCCCAGCACGAACGGCAGGGCCCACATCGCTAGCCCGGACGCGGTCGTGCCGGTCCACAACCGCAGGAACGCGGTGTTGCGGAAGACGGACGGTGCCGCCGTTGCTTTCTCGGTCACGTGGACCAAGGTCCCATCACCGGCGGGCTTCTGACCACACCCCGCCGCTATTCCGCGTCACCACGCAAAAGAAGGACGGGTGCTCCCCCGCCGCCTGCGGAGAGCACCCGTCCCGGTCCTTTGTGGACAGATCAGCCGATCTTCTCGATCCGCGCGTTGCGGATCAGGAACTTGCCGGGCTCACGGACCTGTTCGAAGGCCGCGTTGTTCAGCAGCGCGCAGCTGCCGGACACCGACGCCACCTTGACGGTCGTGGACTTGTTGTTGTCCAGGTTCGTGACCTTCAGCGTCGTGCCGATCGGGAACGTGCCGCTGGACGCGGCAGGCTCGCCGCCCTCACCGGAGAGCGTGACGGTGGAGCCGTTGCAGACCTGCTGGCCCGTGGCGCCGCCGTTGTTGTTGCCCTGGTTGGCAGGCGGCTGCGCGACCTGACCCTGGTTGCCGTTGCCGGCGTTGTTGCCCGCGTTGCCGTTGTTGTTACCGGCGTTGCCGGCGTTGCCCTGGTTCGCGTTGCCCGCGCCGCCGTCGCCCTTGCACCCAGCCGCCTTGCGCCGCTGCTGGATGAGGTCGACCACGGCCTGCCGGTTCGCGATCCGGGCCTCGGACTGGGAGTCCGGGTTGGACTTCTGGCCCGCGATGAAGCTCAGGTTGTTCTGCAACGCCTTGTCCAGGCCGCCGCAGTCCTCACCGGACGTCGCGGCCTGCCCGGCTTCGGGCTTGGCCTGGACGTTGTTGCCACAGCCCGCCGCGGCGCGCCGCTGGTTGATCAGGTTCACGACCTGCTGGCGGTTCTGGATGCGCGCATCGGACTGGGCGTCGGGGTTGGCCTGCTGACCGGCGATGAAGTTCAGGTTGTTCTGCAGGGCGGTGTCCAGCCCGCCGCAGTCCTCAGCCGCGTTCGAGTTGGTGCCGCTGAAGGCGAAGATGCCACCGGCGACAGCGGCGACCGCCAGCACGGCGCCCGCGCCGATCATGGCGGGCTTGCGGTGTCGAGCGCCCATTCTGTGTCTCCTCGGGGGGTCGAACGGTGTTGTACCGATGACTACGGGGAGGTCACGAACGGGGTTCAACGCGGACCGGGACATGTTTGGTTTTAAATGCTTTTAAGGTTTTCCGCGATGCTGATCTTGCTGGTCAGGACGCGTTTTCCGGAGCCAGGGGGCCAGTTCTGGCACGCGGTGCGGAAATGGGCCAGGCGGTGGGTTGCACTCCAGCCCGAAACTGGTACAGACCACCTGGCCCTCAAGCCGTCAGAGCACGAAAGGCGAGAAACTCGTGCCGTTGGCCGTCAACGCCTCCACGACGCGTCCCTGTGCGGGCGCCTGCAACAGGAACAGATAAGGCACCGGCGCTTCCGCCGCGCTCTCCGCGAATATCCGCAACGCCAACGCGAGCGTCTCCGGTTCGTCGGCGAGCAGCAGTTCCGCGTCCTCCACCACGAACAGGTAGGCGTCGCCCGGCATCCAGTCCAGATCGGACAGCACGTCGCTCAACGCCGCCCAGTTCTCCCCGAAGTACGCGGGGAACTGCAACGCCGCCCCCAGTTCGGAGAAGAACGCGTCGATCGTGCGGCAGCGCGATCCGCGCACCCGCCGGGCGACCGTGGTGGGCTGCTCCCCGGCGAGCTCCGCCACGGCGGCGCCGAGGCCCGCGGTGGCGGCCTGGGTCAGGTGGAAGGCCTGGTCGGACTTGAGGAGGGACGCGAGGCTCATCCGATGATCTCCACGAACGTCGTGTAGTGGTCAGAGGTGTAGAACTTCCGGCCGCCGCCGACCACCAGCCGTTCGCCGCCGCGGTCCGCTGGTCTCGTGTACGGGCGGATGTCGTACTCGGTGTACTGGACGGGCCTGCCCTGGCCGTCGACGGACGGCAGCACGACGCCGCGTTTGAGCACGTCGTTGATGTAGTGCTTGCCGCCCAGGTAACGCGGTCTCAAGGGGTTCTCGCCCTGCTGGTCGTCCTCGAGGTCCTTGCGGCCGGGTCTCGGGCGGACGGCCTGGCGCAGCAGCTCGTCGAAGGTGATCTCCGGGCCGTCCGCCGGACCGATGGGCACGGGCTCGCGCGAGCCTCCCGGCCAGGCTTTGAGGCCGCGGGCGCCGATGTCCGCGAGGGCCGCCCAGTTCTGGCGTCCCGGGCCGTTGAGGAAGAAGTTCGCGTCCTTTCCCGACTCCTTGATCACCCGCATCGCGTGCACCGCCTGACCGGTCTGTCCAGGCCGGGAGAACTTGCGCTCCACGTCCTTCGGGTCGAGGCCCAGGTCGTCGGCCAGCCGGTGCAGGTCGGGCAACGCGCTGGGCGGCTCCGCCACCGCGAACGCGATCTTCAGCGCGTCCACGCCGGCGAACTTGCCGGGGATCAGCGCGATGCCGCGCTTCGTCAACGACAGGTCCCTGCTGGTCATCTTGTAGAGGCCGAGGGGGAACTCGGTCACCGGCGTCGTCGTCCTGGCGTTGACCAGGTCGAGGATCTCGCGCATCGTCGTCAGCCGGGTCTCCAGATCGCTCAGCCAGCCCTTGGCCTGGTCGAGGTCGGCCGAGGCCTTGGCGGCCTCGAGCTTGTCCAGCGACGCCTCGATCTCCGGGTAGTCGGCCTTCACCTTGAGCTTCATCGCCGCGATCGCCTCCTGGACCCCGGCGGTCCGTTCGGCGATCGACCGCACGTCGCTCGTGCGCAGGGTGAGGTCGAGGAGCTTGCCGGCGAACACGTTGTACTGCGCCTCGTCGTTCTTCGTGACGAGCTTGTCCGCCTCGAACTGGACCCGGTCGGCGAGCCGGGTGAGCTCGGTCCGGTCGAACTCGTAGCCCTTGCGCACGGCGGGTGGTTCTCCGCTGTCGAACTCGTCGACGCCGAACGCGTCCCTGAGCGCGGCGGAGTAGACGGTGTCGCGGTTGGTGAGCCGCATCTTCTCCAGGTTCGCGACCAGGGGGTCCTTCTTGGGCGTGGAGGCCTTTTTCTTCTTCGCCTTCGGCTTCTCGCCGGTCTTCTTCTTGACCGGCGTGGTGCCGCGTGAGGCCTTGTCCTTGCCCACGGCCTTGGACATGTCCGTCTCCTCAGCGCAAAGCGGCGCGGTAGGTCAGCACGAGGCCGACAGCGGTCAACGAGTCCTTGTCGCCGTCCACGGCGAACGTCCACCCCGAGCCGTCGTCGTGCACGTGCTGGTCGGTCGCGGCCAGCACGAGACGCGCGGAGTCGTTGGCGTAGCGCGGGTACACGCCGGTGATCGGGCCGACGATCCCCGGGAAGAGGCCGGGGGTCAGCGGCAACGTCAGCGGCTCACCGTCCACAAAGGCCTGCCACTCGTCCGGGAAGTCGGCTTCGAGGTCGAAGAACCGGGCCGTGGCGAAGGGTTTCATCATGCCCTTCACCGCGTTGGCCAGGATCTCGCCGCCGTCCTCCGCCGTGTACCGCAAGGTGATCACGACGTCCCGCAGGGCAAGCGGCCTGCGCCCGGCCAGTTCCAGCCGCCACGACGACACCGCGCCGGTTCCCTCGAACGGCAGGTAGCGGGGGTCGTCGTAGCGCAGCTCGAACAGGCCGTTGTTCTCCTGCATCTCGCCCACCTGCGACAACGCGATCCGCTGGCCCGCGCGCCAGTCCGTGCGCAACGACGCGGGCGGTGGCTGGGTCGGGTCGAGCAGGTGCCGCACGGCCTTGGCGTCCGGTTCCAGCGCCGTCTTGTGGGTGAGCTGGGTCAGCAGGGCGTTGGGCTGCACCGACCCGTCCGCGCCGGCGAACGTCACCGACACCGTGCGGATCTGCCGCCGGTAGTGGCCGGGGAAGTCGCGGTCGAACAGGTCCTCGGTGAGCGCGAACTCGCACGCCCCGCCGTCGGCCAGCGCGAGCAGCGCCAGCGGGTCGAGTTCGAGCAGCGACACCCGCCGAGTGATCTCCAACGGCCGCGCCGCGGCGGCGTGGAACGCCTGCCCGAGCTGCTCCAGGTCGATCCCGAGGCTCTCCCCCGCGAGCAACCCGCCCCGCCTGCTCTCCCAGTACAGCGGCTTGATGAACGAGTCCGTCACGCCGCGCTCGAACTGGAACGCGCGTTCAGCGGCCCGCGCCGTCTCGTACGCCATGCCGTAGGACTGGAAGTACAGCCCGGCCAACCGGCCCGCCATCCATCCGTACAGCTGCGCGCCGGTGAACTTGTCCTTCAGGAACGCGCCGATCTCCTTCTGGTGCCTGATCTCCTGCGCGTGGATCTCGGCCTCGCGGCGCACCGACGCGAGCTGCTGCTCGGCCGCCACGATCTGGTGCGCGATCTGCACGAGGTCGGCGCGCGCTGTGTCGAGCTGGAACCGCCACTCCTCCTCGGTGCGCTCCTGCTGCGCCCGCACGCCGAGCAGCTCGCCGGTGATCGAGAAGCCCTCGCCGAGCAGCTGGGTCATCTCGGAGGTCTTGTCGAGCACCGACCCGACCTGCTTGCCGCCCCACTCGATGCCCATGATGAACGGACCGATCTTCTGCTGCGGCCAGGCGTAGGCGATCGCGGACCCGATCTTGGTGAGCGCCGCCGTCAGGTGCAGCGCCGACGCCGTGCCCATCAACCCGATCTGCGCCTCCTCCAACGCGCTCAGCCCGGTGTCGACGAGCCGCTGGTAGTGCCGCATCCGCGCGTCGGTGGCGTCCCGGCCGGCCTGCAGCTCGGCCAGGTTCGCCTCGGCGGCGCGGACCTGCGCGTCCTTGACCGCGGTGGTCAGCTCCAGCAGCACGCCCTCCTGCCGGTGCTGCAGCAGCGCGAGCTCCTCGCCGTCGCGGCGGTCGAGCACTGACAGCAGGTCGTTGCCGAACTGCCGCACCCGGTCCAGCAGCTCCTGCGCCCGCCGGAACGTCGTCTCGAACCGGTGGTGCGGCACGGCGACGGACGAGGAGGCCGTCACCGCAGCGTCCACAGAGGACCCACCGGCCACGGCGCGCACCAGGTCCATCGGGTCGATCGGCGGCTCGAACAACGGCAACGGCCGCGCGACCCCGAAGAAGTCCAGCGACGCCCTGATCTTGCGCAGCCGGTCCTCGACGCGGTCCCAGTACTCGGTGAACAGGCTGTTGTCGGGAATCCGGAAGTAGCCGTTGGCGAGCCCGGCGTGCACGCGGCCCGGCCCCTCCAGCAACGCGCCGCCGCCGGTCAGCTCCGCCACGGCCGGGGACGGGGCGGTCCCGGTCAGCCCGGTGTACGTCAGCGGGTCCGAAAGCGGTGTGACGCCAGGACGTTCGGGCCGCGACCCGAGCAGGTCCCACGCGAAGACGTAGAGCATCCGGGCCTCGTCGATGCTCTCCATCGTGTACTGCTGGAACAGCAGGTCGCCCCAGTCCAGCAGGTTGTCGACGTACGCCATCACGACCGACCGCCGGTGCGCGACCGGACGCAGGTCGGCGATGGCGTGCGGGTCGAACGGATCCCGCCGGTACGCCGCGATCTGCGCGTCCTTGTCCCCCACCAGGTCGTACTGGCGGCGCAGCTCGGCGACCAGCGCGGTACGTTCCCGCAACTGCTCCAGCGCCCGCACCAGCCCCAGCAGCTGGGACTTCTTCGGTTCCCGCGTCCTCGGTTTGATCTGCGCCTGGACCGCGGTGATGGCATCCGCGAGCAGGAGGTGCAGCTGCGAGGCCGACACCCGGTCGAGCACGACGATCTCCGCCGGCGTCAGCGTCCGGTTCTCCCGGAACGCCGGTGCCAGCACGGCGAGGTCCGCCAGCACCTTCGCCAGTTCGGCGCCGAGCCCGGCGGGTTCGCCGAAGCCCGCAGCGGTCAGCGACGCGGCCAGGTCCCGCATGTCGTCGAGACAGCGCTGGGCCAGCGCGGCCAGGTCGACCGCCAGGAACGGCAGGAACTTCCAGTACCTGTCGGTCTCGGTCGGGTCGAAGACGTGCTCGTACCACTGCCGGGCGTCGGCGAACCGCTGCGCGCTGTTGAGCGCCTGCGCGATCAGCACGGGAGCGTGGCAGAAGATCTCCCAGTAGTAGATGCCGTTGGCGCTCTGGAAGTCGAGGTGCGCGCTCGCGGGCAGCCGGGTCGCGGCCACCCGGTTCGAGACCTGGATGGTGTTGCCGCCGGATCTGTCCGTGCGGAACTCGGGCCGCTCGTCGATCTCCTGGCTCGCCGGGTCGAGCAGCGCCGCCACTCCCCCGGCCAGCAGCCGCTGGTTGAGCTGCGCGGCCGTGCTCGTGGTCAGCCGGACCACCTCGATCGGCATCGAGATCCGTTCGAACGGCCGCAGGATCGAGCCGGTCTTCGGGTAGCGCAGGTAGGTCGCGCCGTCGAAGAAGTACAGGAAGTCGTTGTCCAGCACGCCGGTGAACTGCTCCGGCAGGTCGCCCCAGTTGCCGTCGATCGGAGCGAACGCCCCCAGGTCACCGGGATGCGCGCCCATCTTCGCGTACGCACCCCCGCTGAACGCGTACCGCTGCGTCCCGCGCAGGAACACCGCCGTGATCTTCTGCCGCAACGGCTTGGGATAGCCCTCGTCCACGGCGTCCGGTACGCCGTTGTGCGTGATCGTGTAGCGGTAGTACTGGAGGTCGCGCGTCAGGTACAGGTGCTCCCCCTGCACCCACGCGGCGTCCACCGCGGACATGCCTCCGACGGTCGCGCCGCGGTTGAGGTCGCGGTTCGGCCGGGTGGTCTCGGTCGCCTTGCGCGGCCGCCGCCGTTCCACCACCACCTCGGTGCACGTCTTCGCGGCGTCGTCGAAGTAGTAGCTGGTGTTCTGCACCCGCAGCGCCGCGCCCAGCCGTCGTTGCGGCAGGTCGTCGGGGTTGTCGGTGAGCCGTCTCGGGTAGCCGTTGTCGATCTTCTCGTAGGTGTCGCCGGTGTAGCGGACGTAGTCGTCGCCGAGGATCAGGAACGTCTGGCGCTCCTCCGCGTCGACGATCGCCGCGTCGAACCTCGGGTGCCTGCCGAACACCCCTCCCGCGGCGGACCTGCCGTCCCGGCGTTCGACCTTGTCGAGCTCCGCCGAGTAGAACCACTCGACGCCGTTGAGGTCGGTGAACGCGGAGGTGACCTTCTCCCACTTCGGGAAACCGTCCACGTTGGACACGACGGGCTTCGGGTAGTTCGGGTTCGGCGTGCCGCCCACGCCGCTGTAGAGCGTGTACTCGGGGCCGGAGAACAGGAACGTCTGCTCACCCCTGCGGATCACGGCGTCCACCACGCCGGTACGGCTCAGGTTGGTCTGGGTGCGGCCCCAGCGCTCGGCGATCGGGCGGATCTTCGCAGCCGTGCCGTTCGTGACCTCGATGAACCCGGACAGCGGGTTGTTGAAGTAGATCTGCTTGCCCACCACGGCGACCGCCGCGTTGACCTGCTCCCAGCCGCTGAGTCCCAGTTCGCTCAACGGTTTCGGCTCTACCGGGTCGCCGGGCGCCACGACCGACGGCCGGCACAGGAAGCTGCCGCCCTTGTGGTCGATGCTGAACCACGGCCCGTAGTCGGTGCCCTTGGTGCTGGTGAACCGCACGACCTTCGGCCGTTCGACGCCCTGGGTGAACTCGGTCTGCGCCAGCACGTCGAGCATCGGGTCGGTGGCGGCGACCGTGCTGCCACTGGTGATCGCGGTGAGCGGCACCTCGACCAGTTCCGGCGACAGCGCCGCCGACTGCGAGAACGTCTCCTTGGTGAGCTCGGTGTTCAGCGCGGAGTACGTGCAGCTGACGACGATCGACTCGCCGGTGGCCTCGACCGCGAGCTTGATGTCGAAGAGCGAACCGTCGCGGCGGGTATCCATCGCGAGCGTCTGCGCGGGCACCCACTCGCGGTTGAGATTCTGGAACGAGTAGTGGATGCGGACGCGTTCGGTCTGCGGCGGCGCGGAGACCTCCTGCTTCTTGCCCTCCTCCTTGGTGGTCAGCGTGGTCGAGGTGGTGGCGGCGGTGACGGTCTCCTTGGTCGTCCAGAACACGAAGACGCGGTTGAACGCGTGCACCGGGTGCACCTCGTCGGCGTCGATCTGCACGTCAACCTTGAGCCACGCGTCCCACGCGGCGGTGAGCTTGTCGGCGCCGCTGAACCGCGCGCGGCGGTAGTAGTAGCGGCGCGGCTGGGTGCGGGTGCGGCCGAACAGCACGAGGTCACGGCCGTTGCCGCTGTCCGGCGCGAACACGTGCCCGCCCGCGATCGCGAGCCGCGACACCTCGGTGTACTCGTCGAGGTAGCGCTTGTAGGCCTTCTCGACGGCCGCCGGCGTGATCTCACCCTGCAGCAGGTCGGCTTCCAGCGCCTCGAACGCAGGCGTGCGGCTGTCGCGCAACTCCGGCCGCAGGTAGTTCTCGGGGTACAGGAAGACCTTCCGGTTCGCCTCCCACGTCCGGTAGTTGCGCATCCACGCCCACCTCGCCCGCAGTTCGGCCTTGGTGCCCGGCTTGCGTTCGGTGAGGTCCTCCAGGTCGAGGAAGTACCGGTGCAGGAACAACTGCGTGGCCGCGATCGCCTCGCGCACCTGGGACGTCCTCCCCCGAGCGCCCATGTCGACGTCGATCAGCAACAGCTCGAACAACTCCCGGGAGGTGGTCGCCCCGGTTCTCACCAGCGCCAGCGACAGCAGGGCGTCTCGCAGCGCGACCGCGAGCTCGTCGTGGACCTGCCGTTCCAGCGCCGGCCACTCCTGCGGGCCGAACCTGGTGGCCAGCAGGGAGTAGACGTGCGCCGACGCGGACGTACCGCCGCGCAGGGCCGTCCAGACCTCGTGCACCTCGGACGGGCCGGTGCCGAACGCCTTGGCCACGGCGAACACGTCGACCAGGCGGTGCAGCAGCTCCAGCTCGACCCGGTCGTCCTGCGGGCCCGGGACCAGCATCCCCCGCCGCCGGATCAGCCACCGCAGTTCGCCGGCGTCCCAGCCGAAGATGCCCGCCAGCGTGGCGAACGGGTCCTCGAAGGTGCGTTGCGCGGCCACGAACTCGGCCAGCCCGGTGTGCCTGCGGGCCAGCTCGGCGAACCGCGCGATGGTGTGGACGTCCTCGAAGCGGTAGTCGGCGCCGCCGGACCAGGCCTGCGGGAACGACCTCGGGTGGCCGCGGTCGATCGTGCGGTACCCGCGTCCCGAGTACCGGGCGTACTCCTCACCCCTCGCCAGGTACGTCCGTCCGTTCAGGACGAAGGCGGCGTCGATGCCGCGGTCGAACGGCAGGTCACCCCAGTCGTTGTCGATCGTGCGCGGGAATCCGGCGTCGACGAACGTGCGGTCGTGACCGCTGTACCGCGCGTACTGCTGACCGCGGAACACGTACAGCTCACCGGTCGGGGCGACGAACGCCGAGTCGAGACCGGGGTGGTCGGCGAACTCGTTGCGGACCTTGCCCCAGCGCTCGGCGATCGGCTGCGGGGCGAAGGCGTCCGAGCGGAACCAGTGCGGACCGGCGAACAGGTGCGTCGCGCCGTCGGCACCGCGGAACGCCGCGTCCACGCCGTCGAACAGCTCTGCCGGAAGCCTGCGCACGCCGAGGTCGTCGGCCAGCTTCGCCTCGATCGTGCGCGGATAGCCCTCGTCGGCGTGGCTGTCGTGCCCGCTGTACCGGACGTACTGGTCGCCGGAGAACAGCAGCGTCTTTCCGTCGGTGACGAGCGCGGCGTCGACCTTGCCGGTGTCGGCGATCAGGTTGCGCACGTCTGCCTTGAGCTCGACGACCGCGGTGGCCGTGCGCGAGACGACGTGCAGGCTCTCGCCGATGAACAGGTAGGCGGTGCGCGGGTTCGCGACGACCGCGTCGACCACCGGCAGGCCCTTCTCGACCCGGTCGGCGACGACGTCCTCGAACGTCTCGGGCAGGTTCGCGAACGCCCGTTCGGTGCGCAAATCGTCGGCGATGAGCCGCGGGTAGCCGGGATCGGTGTGGCGGTAGTCGCCGGTCGAGTAGCGGGCGTACTGGTCGCCGGAGAACAGGAACGTGCGACCGTCGCCGTCCACGAAGGCCGCGTCGACCCGGCCGCTGTCGGCGAAGTTGTTGCGCGACCGGCCCCACGCCTCCCTGATCTCGCGGTAGGGCGCGACCGCGCCGTCGAGCACGCGGGTGAACCTGGTGCCGGAGAACAGGTACGTCCCGCCGTCGCGGCCGGCGAACACCGCGTTCAGCGGGCCGGGCAGGGTGCCGGGCCAGAGCCTGCTGACCGGTCGCGGCGCGGTCCAGGTGTCGTGGCGGCGGGTCAGGTAGACCTCGCCGGTCACGAAGACGGAGGTGTCGCCGTCGACCAGCACGGCGTCCGGGACCACGTCGTCCGGCAGGCCCCAGAAGCTCGCGTCGGTGGTCTGCGGTTCGTCGTCGGGCTTGCCGTAGTCGGCGCCGGAGAACGTGAGGTACCGGATCGAGCCGTCCTCGGCGGGGCGCTCGAAGACGTACGTCGTGCCGTTCGTGACGTACGCGAGGCCGACGCTGGTCAGCCCCCAGCCGTCGGCGATCAGCCGGGGCTCGCCGTCGATGCGGTCGAGCCGTTCGCCCGCGTAGACGACGTACTGGTCGCCGCTGAAGACGTACGTCCGGCCGTCCTTGCCGGCGAACGCCGTGTCGATCCGGTTGTCGTCGGCGATGGTGTTGCGCGCGCGGCCCCAGTCCTCGGCCAGCGGGTACTCCCGCTTCAGCGCCACGTCGTAGCAGGCCAGGCCCTGGAACAGGTAGGTGTTGCCGTCCGTGCCGTGCAGCACGGAGTCGAGGCCGGTGCGGAACTTGGCCGGCACCGCGCGCAACGTCCTCGGTCTCGTCGGGGTCCGCGTGACGGTCAGGCCCTCCAACGAGCTGATCTTCTGCCAGCCCTCCTGGGTTTCCGCGACCACCGAGCCGTTCTCGATGAACGCCGCGCGCACCGGCTGCGTCTCGTAGCGGGCGTGCAGAGTGCTCGACGCGGCGTGGCACCGGCCGTCCGACACCAGGTACGTGGTGCGGCGGTCCGCGAACGCCGCGTCGACGCTCGTCAGCGCCGGGACGTTCGCGAAACCGGGCTCGCGCTTCAGGCTGTCGAGGTTGCGCGGATAGCCGTCGGCGATGCGCGTGCCGTCGTGGCGGACGTACTGGTTGCCGGAGAACAGGAACGTCGCGTCGGCCGTCCGCAGCGCGGCGTCGACCTTGCCGAGCCGGGCGATGCCGTTGACGACGTTGCCCCACAACGAGCTGATCGGCGCCGGGTACCTGTCGTCGAGCTTCGTGAAGTCGCCACCGGAGTACCGGGCGTACCGGGTGCGCTCGAAGAGGTAGGTCCGGCCGTCCTTGCCGACGAACGCCGCGTCGACCCCGCGGAACGGCAGGCCCTCGAAGTGCCGCTGGATCTCGCGGGGCTCGGACCACCAGCGGCGGCGGGCGTCCGACACCACGAACTCGGTGCCGGAGAACAGGAACGTGCGGCCGTCGCGGGCGGTGAGGACGGCGTCGACGGTCGCGAACCCGGCCTCGGGGAGGTTCCACCAGTTGTCGGCGAGCGGGCGCGGGTAGCCGGCGTCCGGGGTGGTGTGGTCGTGGGTGGAGTAGCGGACGTGGAACTGCGGACCGGCGTTCGCGTGCACCTCGATGACGGCGCCCACCCTGCGCAGGGTGAGGGAGATGCCGCGCTCGGCCGCCAGCCGCCACCCACCGTCGGCAGCAACGAGCTCGGCACCGGCGGCAACCGAAATCCCGTGGTCCTGCAACCTCTCCCGCAGCGTCCGTGACACCGCTCCGGCCTCGACGTCGGCCGTGTGCTCGGCCCCCAGCGCGAACAGCAACCCGCCGGCGCCGAACAGGTGCGTCACCCCGTCCAGCACGAACGACGCCCCGACCCGGGTCAGCCCTCCCCAGTCCCCCGCGACCAGCCGCGGGTACCCGGCGTCCACCACCGAGTAGTCGGCGCCCGAGTACCGCACGTACCGGTCGCCGCTGAACAGGTACGTCATCCCGTCGCGGCCGACGAAGCCCGAGTCCACCACGCCGTCGGCGAACACCGGCGCGAGCCTCCCCCACCGTTCGGCGGTGGCGCCGGGCGCCTTGCCCACCTCGACCGTGCGCCCGTCCTTGAACAGGTGCACCGCCCCCGAGGAGTCGCGCATCGCCGCGTCGAGGGTCCCGTCGAACCCGACCGGCACCTTCGGCAGGTAGCTCGTCAGCGACAACGGGAAGCCCTCGTCCACGGTCACGCCGGCGTTCTCGACGCAGTCGGTGTAGCTCACGACCTGGTTGCCGGAGAACAGCACGGTCGCGGCGCCGTCGGTCAGCGCCGCGTCGACCCTGCCGGTCTCGGCGAGGGTGTTGCGGACGCGGCCCCAGACCTCGGCTGCCGGGCGTTCGGTGCCGCCGTTGCCCAGCGCCAGGGTGTGGTCGCCGGAGAACAGGTGCGTGACGCCGTCGCGGTCCTGGAACGAGGCGTCCACTGTGGACCGGAAGCGGTCGGGCAGCGGCACGGTGCGGCCCTCGCCCTCCCACCACTCGCCGATGTCGCGCGGGTAGCCCTCGTCCGCGAAGTCGTACTGCGGGCCCGAGTAGCGGACGTACTGGTCGCCGCGGAACAGGTACGTCCTGCCCTCGTCGTCCACGAACGCGCTGTCGACGCGGTGTGGTGCGGCGAAGTTGCTGTGGACCTGGCCCCAGACCTGGTCGCGCTGGTCCCAGTGGGTCGCGCCGGCCTCCCGCGCGAACGTCTTGAGGCCGCTGACGAGCCACGCCGTGCCGGCGCCGTCGGTGAAGGCCGCGTCCACGGCGGTGAGGCCCGCGAACCGGGGTGACAGGGCGGTGAGCGGGTGCGGTCCCTCGGCCGTTTCGGCGCCTGGCGGGTAGAACCAGTACGTCTGGCCGTGGAAGAGGTACGCGCCGTCGGCTTCGAGGAGCGCGTCCACCCGGCGCACGCCTTCGGGCAGCAGCAGGGGTTCGCTGAAGCCGCTCGCGAGGTCCTGGTCGTGGAACGCGACGGCGACCCCGGTGGCGTCGAGGCCGAGGCGTCCGGCCAGCAGGGCGAACCGGCGGACGCGGTCGTGCACGCGGACGCTGCCGCCCAGCAGTCCTTCCACCGCCTCGGGCACGCTGCCGGCGACGCCCGCGCAGATCGCCTCGGTGACCTCGGTGGGCAGGCCGATGCCGTCGGACAGCGTGGCGACGAGCAGCCGCCGTTGCCGGTCGGCGAGGTCCGTGACGGCCGCGGTGATCTCGGCGATGCCGGCGTTCAGCTCGCGCGCCAGGACGTGCAGCAGGTAGAAGACGTCGGTGGCGTAGTCCTCCAGGCCCGGCAACGTGAACGCGGCCGGTTCGCTCAGGCCGAGCCGGTCGGCGGGCACCACGAGGTCGTCGTCGAGGTCGCCGCGCGCGACGAGCAGGGCGAGGAGGTTGCGCCTCTCCTCGGCGTCGAAACCCAGTTCCGCCAGGGCGTCCACGTCGAACCGGTAGGGCTTCAGCTCGGCGAGGACGTCCCGGATCCGGCCGGTGACGGTGGCGAGGTCGGCGCTGGTGAACAGGCCGGTCGCGGTCACGACGTTCGCGTGGTCCGCGAAGAACGCCCTGAGGTCGTCGGGGACGCGGTCGTCAACGAGGTAGGTGCCGTCGAGGGCCTCGGCCATCGCCTGGGCGGCGGCCTCGTCGGCGAGGCCGGCGAACGTGTCGTCGTCCACGGTCAGCAGCTCGGCGCGGGTGGCGGCGAGCTGGGCCTGCATCGCCTGGAGGATCGCCGCGCGGTGCGGGTGGAACGAGATGTCGACGGCGAGCTCGCGGGAGGTGAGCCCGGCGAGCGCGGCGATGTCGGTGTAGTGGTCGCCGGCGTCGACGTACCCGTTGAACCGCAAGCTCTCCAGCAGGTCGCCGACGGAGATCGGCAGGTCCGCGAAGATCGCCGGGTCGAGCGCGAGCTCGTGGTCGCGGGCCTCGTCGGCGAGTGCTTGGAGCTGTTCCAAGACCGCGGCCGCCACGTGGTCGAGCGGCACCGTGACGTCGTCCGGCCGGGAGATGATCGTGCCGTCGGGGTCGACGTGGCCGAGCACGAGGAGGTTGTCGTACAGCTCGTCGGCGTGCTCGAACCGCGCGAGGTCGGACGGGTACAGCGCGTCCGTCCCGGCCATCAGCTCGCGGACGGGTGCGAGGACGTCGCCGAAGTCGTGCCACAGCACGAAGTCGCCGGTCAGCGAGCCGGGCACGAGCAGGCCGTCGGCGTCGACGTACCCGCCCAGCACGAGGTTCGTGCGGATCTTGGCGGCGAGCAGGCCGGCGAGCCCGAGGCCGCGGAAGTCGGCGGCGGTGATCACGTCGAGGTCGCTCAGCGCGTCGAACGCGGCCGTCGCGAGGGCCTCGGGGTCGGGCCGCAGCAGGCGCGGGTCGCGTGCCGTGACACCGTCGGAGCTGACCAGCACGTCGTAGATGACCTGAGCGGCGCGCTCGCTGAACCGCCGTGAGGCGAACACGTCGGGCGTGAACGCGGCGGCGTCGAGCGTCTCCTCCAGCGGGAGGTCGTCCCACTCGCCTTGCACGGCACCGAGAACGACACCGAGCTCGCCGACGTCCATGCCGACCGTGCGCAGCCAGCGGACGACGCCGGTGAGCAGCCGCACCAGGCACAGCGCCGACTCGACGTCCGGCGCCTCGAGCAACGCGTGCAGGTCGGGGGTCGCGGGATCGACCTCGCGGACGCCGAACGCCGTGGTCCTGAGCACCGCGGCGTCCTGGGCGAGCGCGTCGAGCAGGCCGAACAGCTCGTCGGCCGAGACGTCGAGCGCGGCGGTGAGGCGTCCGGCGCGGTAGAGCAACGACAACGCGGGGAGGCCGAACGCGTCGAACGGCCCGGGGCGCGCGACCGTTCCGGGATGGTGTCCCCGCACCCGCCGGACGACCGCGCCGATACCGGTTTCGGAAAGGCCGGTGAGTTCGGTGATCTGTTTTCTGGCAGCCCTGTTCTGAAGGGCCAGAATGTCGCCGGAAACTGCCGGAACGGGCAATTCCAGCGGCGCGACGAGATTCACCACGACGTCGATCGGCAAATCCAGGTCCTGCCGGACGCGAAGTACGGCGGCGACTATTCTCAACGCCTTGGCATCGAGTGTTCCCGCGCAGCAGCGGCGCAGCACGAGGTGGCTGTCGTCGAGCGTCAGGCCGAGCCGGCGGGTGAGGCGCACCAGCCGTCCGGTGAGGTCGAACCACGCCGGCGGCACGGCCCCGGTGCTCCAGACGAGCCGGCCGTCGACCTGGGAGAGGTCGGGCTCGAGCCGCACCAGGTCGTCGAGCTCGGCCTCGGTGATCCGCGTGGCGCGGCGGAACTCCTCGACGTCCGACGGTCCGGCCTGGCCCGCGACGGCGGTGGTGAGCAGGTCGGCCTCGGAGGCGGAGAGGCCGAGCCGTTCGCGCACGACGGCGTCGCGGTTCGGTCTCTCGTCGAACAACCCGTGCAGCAGCACGGGATCGACGCCGAGGTGGTGCAGGTACCGGCGCACCTTGAACCGATCGAGGTCGAACGGCAGCGCGTACGACTCGCTCAGCTCGTGCAGCCGTCCGGCATCGGGTCCGACGAGCGTCGCGAGCACCCGGTTGACCACGTCGAGGTACGGCACCTCGGCGTAGGTGGCCTCGTGGTCGAGCGGGATGCCGACGAGATCGGCCCGGCGGCCGGTTCCGGTGAGCGGGGCGCCGTCGAAGTTGTCGTCGATCAACTGCAGCAGGTCGACGAGGTAGGCGGCGGGCGAGTACACCGAGCGCGCCTCGTCGACGGTGCGGAAGTCGAGCTCACCGAAGAGCTGCTCATATGTCGGCAGGAATTTGTCGCGGCGCACGAAATACCCCCGATTGCACACGGAAGAATGGATACGCCGAAATGTCCCGACCTGCTCCCGCAGCAATCCGGCGGACGATTCTAACCACGCGCCGATCACGGTTGCGTCGGCTGAACGGGTGGCGCGAACGGTCACGTCACCAGGCGCAATGCACTGCACCGAATGGTCGTGACGAACTGGAATTCAGCGCCGGGAACTCACCGGCGGAACAACGTCCGGGCTGCCACGGTGACCCACGCGGCCACCAGCGCGCCGTACAGCGCCACGGCCACCCCGGAGAACAGCGCCGACGGCACCCGCACGGCCAGAGCGTGCGTCCCGGTCACCAGCGTCCCCACCGGGAAGACGAAACTCCACCACGTCAACGCGAACGGCAGCCCGCGCCGAGCCGCCCTCACGGTGACAGCCGCCGCCAGCGCCACCCACAGCAGCGCGAACCCCCACGCGACAGTCCCGTACAGCACCCCGAAAGCGACCTGGCCGGGCAACACCGGAACCCCGGCCAGCAGGTTGGCGGCGGTGATCGACTGTCCCAGCGGCCCGAGCACGATCCACACCGTCGGCACGGCGGAGGCCGCCCCCACCCCGTGCGCCACCAGCCGTTGCCAGACCTGCGGCACGATCACCAGGGTCGCGAACAGGCTCACCCCGAACAGCGCGTAACACCCGAGCACCATCGCCTGCCGCCCGGCGCCGTCCGCCATGTGCTGAGCCAGCAACGCACCGGAAGCGGCAGAGACCATCGGCGGCACGACGGGCATCAGCCACCCGGCGAACGCGAGCTCCCCGCTGCCGATCATCCGCACCGGCACCACGACGGAGGTCACGAGCCCGAGCAGCGTGCCGGCGGTCCACAGTGTCCAGTCGACGGCCAGCGCGGCGGGCAACCCGATCCAGTCGGACCCGAGCAGCAGGGCACCGGTGCCGACCGTCATCAACGCCATCGGCGGCGCGCCCCAGAACTGCGCCATCACCGGGTCCGCGAGCTGAGCCCGCACGGTCCGCCACGTCCACCGCCGGGCGGCCGCGATCACCAGGCACACCAGCACCAGGGCGGCCGTGGCCCACACGTACCGGGCGACGGCGTGCAGGCCGGGCATCGAGGCTCCGGCCGTGGCGACGATCCCCGTCCCCATCACGGACGCGAAGAGGTTCGGGCCGAAAGGCGCCGCTCGTCGCACCTCTGGGGCACGGTGTGGTCGAGGTGCGAGAGCGGTCACGACATGACGATCGTCGTTCCCGTCGCCTCTCGGTAGGCACCCGGCACCGATGTGCACATAGGCTGTCCCTATGCCTCTGCCGCCAAGGGTCACCGACCTCACCAGCTTCGACCTGTTGCTGAGCGTCGCCGAGCTGGGCAGCATCGGCCGGGCGGCGCAGGCCCACGGCATGTCCCAGCCGAGCGCCAGCGAGCGTCTCAGGACCCTGGAGGCCCGCGTCGGCCTGACGTTGCTCGAACGCACCCCGCGCGGCGCGAGGCTCACCACGGCCGGTCAGCTCGTGGCGGGCTGGGCGGCGCAGGTGATCGCCCGCGCGGCCGACCTCGACGCCGGCATCACGAGCCTGCGCGCCGACCGGCAGAGCCACCTCCGGATCGCCGCGAGCCTCACCGTCGCCGAGTACCTGCTGCCGGCGTGGCTGATCGCGCTGCGCCAGGTGAGCCCGGACACCGCGACCGTGCTGTCCGCGGGCAACTCGGTGCACGTCGCCGAGCAGGTCCTCGCCGACCGCGCCGACCTGGGGTTCATCGAGAGCACCGACGTGCCGGCGGGCCTCGCCACGCGCGTGGTCGCCCGCGACGAGCTGGTGCTCGTCGTCGCTCCCGGCCACCCGTGGGCACGGCGCCGCCGGGTCACCGCCGCGAAGGCCGCCGCGACCCCGCTGGCCAGCCGGGAGCCGGGATCGGGCACGCGGCAGGCCTGGGAGCACGCGCTGAGGGCGGCGGACGTCACCGAGTCGGCGGACCCGCTGCTGGAGATGTCGTCGACCACGGCGATCAAGGCGGCCGCGATCGGCGGCATCGGCCCCGCCGTGCTCAGCATCCACACCGTGGCGGCCGACATCGCGGCCCGCACGCTCGTCCGGGTCGAGGTCGGCGACGTGGACCTGCACCGCGCGCTGCGAGCGGTCTGGCCGTCCGGCACGACACCGCGCGGGCCCGCCTCCGACCTGTTGACCATCGCGACGCGTAGTCTCAGCCCTCGTGCCGACCGGCGGTAGCAAGCAGGTTCGGGCCGCGCGCAAGCGAAAGAAGCGCATGGCCCGCGTCGTCAACGACCTCACCGACGCGCAGTGGGACGCCCTCAAGACGGCGTGGGGCGGCTGCGCGTACTGCACGGCGCCCGCCGCCGCGTTGCAGAAGGACTGCGTGCAGGCCCTCTCCCGCGGCGGCAGGTACACGCTCGGCAACGTCGTGCCCGCGTGCGGATCGTGCAACGCCAGCAAGTGCAACGCCGAGGTGACGGGCTGGCTGCGGCGCAAGAAGCTCGACGAACGCACGTTCCTGGTGCGCCACTACGAGATCTCGGCCGAGCTCACCGCCCGCTTCCCGGTGTCCACTGTGGACTAGGCGCTGTTCCGGACCGCGTTGTAGCTCTGGTACAGCGCGTCCCAGGCCTTCGCGCACTGCGCGTTCAGCCCGGCGTCCGCGCTCTGCCCACCGGCCGCGAACCACGGTTCGCACGAGGAGATCTCGGAGAGCTGGCGGCGCACGTCCGCGAGGGCGGTCTGGCCCGCGGGCGGCAGCTTGGCGGACTGCTTCTCGACCTCGTCGATCACGCCGGTCACGTCGGGCATGACGTGGACGCAGTTGTCGGAGGCGGCGACGGGCTCACCGCGCAGCCGGGCGGCGCAGTCGGTGAGCAGGACACCGATGGCGTCGAGCCGGGGCTGCAGGTCGGGCAGCGGGGAGCCGGTGGCGGTGGTGGAGGCCGGGGTGATCGTGGGCAGGGACGAGGTCCCGGTACCGCACCCGAGCAGCAGCAAAGCCAGCGCGATGGCGGAGTAGCGCATGCCAGGAGCGTAGCGAGACGGAAGGGCCGCCAGAGCGGGGGTGCTCCGGCGGCCCAGGTCGTTCACCCGATCAGGGTCAGGCGGCGATGTAGGACTTCACGCCTTCGGGGAAACCGATCGGGGCGGCGGACGCGTCGTTCACCGCGGTGCTCACGACGGCGGACTTGCCCTTGCAGCCCGGCTCCGACCAGATCTTCACGGCGCCGTCCGGGTTCAGCGACAGGAAGCCACCGCGGAGGTCGGCGCACTTCGACTCGACCTTGACGCCGACCGCGAAGCTGTCGTCGAAGTCCTTCTGGTTCTTGCCGCTGAAGAAGGTCACGGAGTTCGCGGGCTTGGCGCCCGGCGCCGGCTGGCCCTGCTGACCGTTGTTCTGGCCCGGCGCCTCGGCCTTCGGCACGGCGCGCTTGCCCTCGGGGTTCATCACGAACCACTTGTTGCCGACGTTCTGGCCGAGGATGTCGCCGGCCTTCTTGTCCTTGTTGAAGAGGTAGGCGGGGCGACCGCCGATGGCGACCTGGAACTGGCCGTCCTGGCGCTTGATGAAGCTGATGTTCTCCTTGCGGATGCCGGGGAAGAACAGCCGGGTTCCCTTGGTGACGGTGATTGCGGGCCAGGTCTTCGCGCATTCCCCGTTGCAGTTCGAGACGCCGCCGCCGACCGGGTCGTCGCTGAACCAGTAAACGGAGAGTCCCTTGCCGTTCACGACGGCGGGCTCGAGGCCACCGGCGTTGCCGGCGCGCAGTTCGACCCACTTCTGCCTGGTCTCGACCGGCGCGTTCTCGGGGGCGCGGTCACCGGTGTTCTGGTCCGCCTTGTTGGAATTAGCGGTGCCGCGCAACAGGTCCACACCGGACGTCGCGTCGGTCTCGACCGCGTTGTCGGCCGCGTTCTCGACCTGCGCCTGCTCCTGGGCGGGAGCGGCCGAGCCGGACTGCGTGGCGCCCTGACCGCACGCGGTCAGCGTGACGACACCGATCGCCAAAAGGGCAGCAACGATCCCAACTTGCTTGCGACGCATTGGTTTCTTCTCATTCCTGAGTGGACTCATCAACCTGTTCACCACTGTCACGGGCACGCTCCCAGAACGGTTCAGCGAAGTTCAAGTTGAGACCGCGATCACACGCGTTCCGGAACGCAGCCGGTACCGTTGGAGCCGTGAACATCAGCCTGAGCAGCGATTTCGCGACCGCGGTCCCCGAGATGGCGGTCTCGTGGAAGGCCGAACCGGTCGCCGAACCGGAACTGCTGGTCCTCAACGAGCAGCTCGCGACCGATCTGGGGCTCGATCCGGGGTGGCTGCGCACGGGAGGTCTGCCCTTTCTCACGGGCAACCATGCCCCCGGCGTCGCGCAGGCGTACGCGGGTCACCAGTTCGGCGGATACAGCCCTCGGCTCGGTGACGGCCGCGCGTTGCTCCTGGGCGAGCTGACCGACACCGAGGGCCGGTTGCGCGACCTCCACCTGAAGGGGTCCGGGCGCACGCCGTTCGCCCGCGGCGGCGACGGGCTCGCGGCCGTCGGCCCGATGTTGCGCGAGTACGTCGTCAGCGAGGCCATGCACGCGCTGGGCGTCCCCACGACCCGAGCGCTGGCCGTCGTCTCCACCGGGCACGTGGTGCAGCGCGAGGAGCCGCTCGCCGGTGCCGTGCTGGCCCGCGTGGCCGCGTCGCACCTGCGCGTCGGCAGCTTCCAGTACGCGCGCAACACCGGCGATCTCGACCTGTTGCGCCGCCTCGCCGACCACGCGATCGCCCGCCACCACCCCGGCAGCACCTACCTGGAGCTGTTCGCACACGTGGTGGCCGCGCAGGCTTCGTTGGTGGCGCGGTGGATGCTCGTCGGGTTCATCCACGGCGTGATGAACACGGACAACATGACGATCTCCGGCGAGACGATCGACTACGGCCCGTGCGCGTTCATGGAGGCCTACGACCCCACGACGAAGTACAGCTCGATCGACCACCGCGGCCGATACGCGTACGGGAACCAGCCGATCATCGCCGAGTGGAACCTGGCGCGGCTCGCCGAGGCGCTGCTGCCGTTGTTCGCCGACGACGAGGACGAGGCCGTGCAGCTGGCCCTCGCGACGCTGCGGACGTTCGACGCGCACTTCGAGGAGGCGTGGATCGGCGGGATGGCGGCGAAGCTCGGGATCTCCGGCGACATCAAGCCGTTGCTGACGGACCTGCTGGCGTTGATGCAGGAGAACCACGTCGACTTCACGTCGTTCTTCCACCTGCTGGCGCGGGCGGCCAGGGGCGACGCGGAACCCGCGCGGTCGCTGTTCCTGGACCTGGCATCCATCGACGCCTGGATCGCGCGCTGGCGGGAGCGGGACCCGGACGCGTCGGTCATGGAGCGCGTGAACCCCGTCTACGTCCCGCGCAACCACCTCGTGGAGGAGGCGCTGGCGGCCGGTGCCGACGGCGACATGGGCCCGTTCGGCCGGTTGCTGAAAGCGGTTACCTCCCCGTTCGGCGAACGACCCGGCCTGGAATACTTCTCGGCTTCCGCGCCGCGGGATTTCAGCGCCACCTACCGGACCTTCTGCGGGACTTGATGAAACTGCAGCCCATCGGCCACGTCGAATCACCCCTCCTCGACCGCTCGGCCGCGCCCAAGCAACCCGACGAGGGCGCACCGGAGGCGGCGCTGGTGTTCGCGCCCGAGTACGCGCGGGCGATGCGCGAGCTGTCCGCCGGCCAGGACGTCCTGGTGCTCACGTGGCTCGACCGCGCCGACCGCTCGGTGCTGGCCGTGCACCCGCGCAGCGACCCGGACCGCCCGGAGACCGGGGTGTTCTCCACCCGGTCGCCGGACCGCCCGAACCCGATCGGCCTGCACCACGTGCGGATCACCGCCGTGGACGGGCTGAGCGTGCGGGTCGCGCACCTGGAGGCGATCGACGGCACGCCGATCGTCGACGTGAAGCCGGTGCTCGGCCCCGAACGCTAAGGCTGCAGGTCGCGCGGGCAGCCCTCGTTGTCCGGCGGCACGACCAGGTCCTCGCGGAACGGCAGCTCCCCGCACAGCAGCAACGGCGTCGAGGTCGTGTCCGTGTTGCCCTGCAGGATCAGCACGGCCTTGTTGGACGGCAACCGCGTGCTGGCACCGAACCCGATGGTGCCGGTCGCGCCCTGGATGGCGTTGTCCGGCCGGATGCTGCCGATGCCCGCGAGCAGCCCTTCCCGCACACGTGCGCCGGGGTCGGTCCTGCGCACCTGCCGCACGCCCTCCGCGAGCACCTGCATGGCGTCGTAGGCGCTGGCCGACCGGCCGTCCCCGATCGACTGGCAGGTCTTGCGGAACGCGTCGAGGTAGTTCTTGTAGAACGGCACCTTCGCGCAGTCCCGCCACGCGGCGGGACTCGCGAACGACACGTAGTCCAGCCGCACGTTGGGGAACTGCGTCATGGTCCCCTCCAGGATGAACCGCGTCGACGAGTCGCTCGCGATCACCGGCGGCGTGCGCCCCTGGCACTTGCTGTTCATGCCGCGCAGGAACTCGGCGAGGTTCTGCGAGCGCCCGACGTAGAAGATCGCGTACCCCGGCTTCGCCTCGGCGGGGCAGGCGCCCTGCCCGAGACTCGCGGGCGCCAGCCCCTCGTCGTCGTTCGCGACCCGGTACGACTTGTACTGGCTGACCGTGATCCCGCGCTCGGCGAACGAGGCCTTCGCGCCTTCGGCGAGGTTCTGGCTGTACCGGTCGGTGTGGTCGCCGGAGTAGAAGATCGCCACGTCGGTGACGTTCAGCCGCGTCTTCGCGTAGTAGGCGGCGACGCGCGCTTCACGCAGGTTGTTCGGCGCGATCTGGTAGTAGTACTCGTTGATCAGCGCCATGTCGTCCGACGACGTGAGCGTGCCGATGATGGGCAAGGCGTTGCTGCCCAACTGCTTCACCACCGACCGGGCCGTGTCCGTGCTGATCGACAACCCGGTCACCGCCACCACGCTCCGGTCCCGCGCGGCCAGTTCGACGATCTTGTCCACCGCGAGGTCCCCGGACGCCAGCCCGCGCCCGCCCGGCCCCTCACCCCCGTTGGCGAGCAACATCCGGATGGGCACGTCACTCGTCTTCTGCGCCACCCAGACGCCCCGCAGCTCCTCGACCAGCGCCTGAAAGCTGTTGGAGGTGCTGGGAGTCAGCACGCTCAGGAACACGATGGTGATCGCGTCCGGCCGAGCCTCCGCCTTCCGGTTCTCGGCCACGATCCGCCCGTACACGTCCTCCAGGTCGGGACGGACCTCCACCGGCACCGTGTCCGGCACGAAGTGCCGCAACGGATCCGCCGACACCCCGATGCACTCCGCCCCGACCCGTTCGAGCGGCGACCGGAACGAGGGCGACCACCACTCCTCGCAGCGCCCGTGGTTCAGGAACGGCACCGCCACCAGCGATCCGGCCAGCACCAGCAACACGACCGGCGCCGCCAGCGCGTGCCGAAGCCTCATCGACGGGAACTCCGACAGCGCCCCGACCACCCCGCGCGCCGGCTCGGAGGCGTCCGTGTCCAGCCGCAGCACCCAGTTGTCCGACCGCGACAACTGCCGCAACCAGTCGTGATACCCGGCCAACGCGTCGGCCGCGTGCGTCCGCGGCGCCTCCGCCGACTCCCCGGCGGCGATCACCAGCAACGGATCCGGCTTGCTCAACGGATTGGCCCGCCACGACTGTCCACTCCGGACACCGCCGCGCGCCTTGGCGACGGCCCCGATCAACCACTGCCCCTCGGCGTTGTCCACCAGCAACCAGGGGTTCCCGGTCCGCCGCCGTCCGGTCCCCCAGGCGGTCCACCGCCGATGCGACCGCCGCAGGTCCTCCAGCAGCGCCCGCACCAGGAGGTCCCCGACCTCCTCCTCGTGCCGCTCCGCCAACCGCTCCTTCACCACGGCCCGGGCCAGCCGGTACAGCCCGTGCCGGGACCGCCCACCGAACGCCTGCTCCCCCACCCAGGTGGCAGGCCGCCACAGCAGGGCCATCACCGCGAGCCCGATGCGCGGCATCACCCCGATGATCAGCCGAATCCACCACGGAAAGTCCTGGGCGAGGTCCTGCGCCCCGTCCGCGGTGACCCGGACCCGCCCGCGCAGGTGCTGCCGGAACTCGCGGGCGATCTCCCGTTCCTCCTCGTCCGCCTCCACCCCGGCGGGCAACGACAGGTCCAGCAACCACGCGGCCAGCGCGTAGTGCGGAAACCGCAGCCGCGCCACCCCGCGCACCTCACCGGCGAGCTGCCCGACCACGTCGTCGAGCAACCTCCGCCGATCCCCCTGAGCCGCGTCGACGTGCGCGTACGGCACCCGCCGCCCCCGCGCCGCCATCGGCCGGTTGACCAAGGCCTCCAGGGGACTCTCCACCCCGGCGGGCCGCCGCAACCACACGATCGGCAACGGCAGGTCCCGCCCAGGCCACCGAGGCCGCGACGACAACCGGTCCAGCAACCTCAACAACTCGACCGCACCGCTGAACCGCAGCCCGCGCGTCTGCTCAGAACCGACGAACCACCCCTGCGACCCCACCCTGGACAGCGCCACCCTCGCCCCGTTCTGCCGGTCCCAAACAGAATCTGGACGGATTGTCGGCCACGAGGCACGTTCCATTAGCCGTTTCGACCGTATTCGAACCGGCCGCGAATGCCCTCACCACCAGGGTTTACCCACCGGGTACCCAGACCGCATGAACCAGCCGGTACCACCGCCGAACCCGGTGCCACCCACCCCGGGCCCGGACCAGCCACCAGCCCCGACCCCGGACCGACCGGGACCACCGGACCCGTTCCAGCCGCCGCACCCGCCGAGCCCGACTCCCCCGAAACCGGGCCCGCCGCCTGATCCGCTGACGCCCAACCCGGACCCGACGGCACCGCCACGGCCACCGGGACCGGATCCGCTGCCCCCGGACCCCAAGACCTTCCAGCCCTGAGGCACCCGGCACTCAGCACCCGAAACGCGAAGCCGAAGGCGAGCCCGAACGAGCGCCGCACATCGAAACAGCGGTGTGGTGACGTACAGACCCAACTCAGCCACGCACGCTTGAGATTGGGGCTTGACTTTGGGTGCGAGGTGCTAGCTTCTCGAGCTCGGCCGGGCGCTTTTCAGCCCGGCCTTTCCGGCCGACCAGCACCTCGCAAGGGCCCCGAAGTCAAGCCCCAATCTCTATCGACGCGCCAGCGGCGATGACTCGACCACGCTCGTCCGCAGTTGTCTTTGCACCCAAACCCAGCCACCCGCCCAAACGGGACGTACAAGTGGGTTTGACCGCAAAACTCCTGGGTACCCACCCCAGAACCGGCCGAACCGACCTGGGGAGCGTGACATGCTCAGTGGTCAGGACCAGCAACGGCTAATCGACATAGAACGGCGTCTCCGCGCCTCAGACCCGGACCTGGCCAAGGAACTCAGCCAAGGCCCACTGGCCAGGGCGACCGCCCGCCAACGGGCGATCGCCATCCTCGCCACCCTCACCTTCAGGAAGCGACCGCCACACTCTGGCCGCCCGCCGCACTCCGGCTGACACCCGGCCCGACGGCCCCGGGCGGAGCCTCGGCCCGCCCCCACCTCATCCGGGACCACGGCAGGTCCATCTCGCTCAACGCCCCGATCTGCCGTGGCTCCAACTCCTCCGGCCGAGCCGCGGAAGCGTGCCGCGAGTAGGCAGCCTCCACGTATCGATGCCCCGTATCAGGCGCCAGCACCACACAAACCCGCCCGGGATCGACCCGCTGCTCCCACCGAGCCGCCAAATACGCGGCCCCAGCCGACAGCCCAGCGAAGATCGCGTGCTCCCGCAACAACGCGACCCCACCACTCAGCGCCGCGTCGAAGCCGAACCAGTGCACGGTGTCGTACAACGTGTGGTCAACGTTGTCGAACGGGATCGAGCTCCCGATCCCGGCGATGATGATCTCCGGATCGTGCACGTGCTCGCTGCCGAACGTCACGCTGTCGAACGGCTGCACCCCCACCAGCTCCACGCCGGGCGACGTCTCCCTCAGGAACGACGCCACCGCCCCGGTGGAGGCCCCGGTCCCGACCCCGCCCACCACCGACAGCCGCGAGCAGTCGACGTGCGCCCGGACCAGGTCGGCGATCGCCCGGTAGCCGCGGTAGTGGACCTCGTCGTGGTACTGCCGCATCCAGTGGTACCGGGGCCGGTCCCGCAGGATCTCCTGCACCCTCGCCACCCGCCGGCTCTGGTCGAGCTTCAGGCTCGCCGACGGCGGCATCGGCTCGACGGTGGCGCCGAGGATCTCCAGCTGAGTGCGCAACGTCAGGTCGACTGTCGTGGAGGCGACGATGTGGCAGTGCAGCCCGTACCGATGACAGGCCAACGCCAGCGCGTGCGCGTAGATCCCGCTGGAGCTGTCGACCAGCGTGTCCCCGTGCTCGATCGTCCCGCGCTCCAGCAGGTACCGGACGGCTTCGAGCGCCGACGCCACCTTCATGGTCTCGAAGCGCAGGCACAGGGTGTGGGAGTCGAGGCGGACGACGGCGGGGCGGCTGAGGGCGTCTGCGATGTGGTGGTCCACGTCTTCTCTCATGTCCGGTAGCGGTACAGCGCTGTCTCGTCGGCGCTGAACTGGGAGAACGGGAACGGCTCCGCGGACAGGGCGGTGACTCCGGAACCGAGGAAGTGCCGCGCGACGGCACTGGCGGTCTGCGCGTAGACGACCAGCGGCACCGACCGCGACCGGCACACCCGCACGATCTCGTCGAACGTGCCGTTGCCGATCGTCATCCCGGTGGCCACCACGGCGTCCGCGACACCGAGCACGTCGCGCATGTCCGGGGTGACGGCGTCGCCCCATTGGGTCGTGCGCAACGACAGGTCGCACGGCAGGCACTCCGCACCGCGCTCGCGAATCGCTGCCACCAACGGGTTGACCACCCCGATCAACGCGACCTTGGCGCCCGCCGGAACGTCCAGCAACCCGGCGACGGCCGCGTCACGGGCCCGAGCCCGTTCCTCAGGCGTGCCAACGGGAAGCACCACCCGTTCGGCGCCGGAGGTCCGATGTGGACTGACGCTCGACAGGTACGCGTCCAGCGCCGCCACCCGGACCGCCACCGGCGCCTCGGTCAGCAGCGAGGCCACCGGCGCACCCGAAAAACCCGCACACACCGCCGGGTCGGCCTCGCCCTCCGCGAACGCGCAGGCACCGAACGCGGTCCCGACCCGGGCCAGCACGTACTGGTTGCGATAGGTCGTGTCCCCGCCGGCCAGGCGGGTGCCGTGATGCACCCAGAACACGCTGGTCGCCGGCAGGGACGCGGGATCGGGCCCGTGCCGTCCCGCCAGCACCTCGGCTATCAGATCATCCACTGTGGACATCGGTTCCCCCTCCAGTCCGGACCGGCGAGCGATAACCCACGGCCAGGTGGCCCAGGCCGTCGCGGCCGATCTCCGCTTCCACGTCGAACACCTCGCGCAACAACGGCGCGGTCAACACCTCTTCGGCGGTACCGGACGCGACGACCGCGCCGCCGTGCATCAGGACCAGCCGGTCGCAGTACCGGGCGGCCAGCGCGAGGTCGTGCAGCGCCACGACCACCGTCTGCGGCGTCCGGCTCGACAGCTCCATGAGCTCGAGCTGGTGCCGCACGTCCAGGTGGTTCGTGGGCTCGTCCAGCAACAACGCCGACGTCCGCTGCGCCAACGCCCGCGCCAGGTGCGTGCGTTGGCGTTCACCACCGGACAGCTGCTTCCAGGGCCGCTGAGCCAGCCCGACCAGATCCAGCTTCGCGAGCTCCAGAGCCACGATCGCGTGATCGGCGGCGGACGGTCCGCGCCACCGCGACCGGTGCGCGGTCCGGCCGAGCATCGCGACCTCGGCCACGCGCAGGTCGCTGTCGGTGTCGGCGGTCTGCTCGACGAACGCGAGCTTGCGCGCCCGGTCGCGGGCGGACCACGCCCCGATCTCCACGCCGTCGTACCGCACGACCCCGGCCGTCGGAGCCCGAAGTCCCGCCACGCACCGCAACAGCGACGACTTGCCGGACCCGTTCGGCCCGATCAGCCCGACCGTCTCGCCGGGCGACACGACCAGCGACACGTCCCGCACGATCGTCCTGCCGGGAACACCCCAGCTCAGCGAGTCCACCTCGATCTTCACAGCTCACCCCGCCTGCGCAGCACCAGCAGGAACAGCGGCACGCCGAGCAGCGCGGTGAACACGCCCACCGGCACCTCCAGCGGTGCGAACACCACGCGGGTCAGCGCGTCCGTCCAGACCAGGAACACCGCCCCGACCACCGCCGACAACGGCAGCAGCCGCCGGTGCAACGGCCCCACCAGGAAGCGAACGCCGTGCGGCACGATCAACCCGACGAACCCGACCGCTCCGACCGCCGCCACGGCCACGGCCGTCAGCACGGAAGTCGTCACCAGCAACACGATCCGGGTGGTCCGCACGTCGACCCCCAGCGAGGACGCCGTGTCGGCGCCGAACGCGAACCCGTCCAGCGCCGCCGAGCACAGCCACACCACCAGCAGCCCGGCCCCGAGCACCACCGCGCACACCACGACCGACGTCCAGCGGGCCGACGCGAGCGAGCCCAGCAGCCAGTTCGTCACGGCCCGGATGCTGTCGGCGTCCCCGGACGACAACAGGATCAACGAGGTCAGCGCCGCGAACAGCTGCCCCACCACCACTCCGGTCAGCACGATCCGCGACGAGTCCAGCCCGGTGCGCCGCAACAACAGCATCAGCAACCCGAACGCCACCAGCGCGCCGATCAACGCCCCGCCAGTCACGCCGAGCTGCGATCCGGCGAACCCCAGCACCACCACGACCACGGCACCCGTGGAGGCGCCGGACGACACCCCGAGCAGGTACGGGTCGGCCAGCGAGTTCCGCGTGACGCTCTGCAGCACCGCGCCGCACACCGCCAGCGCCGCCCCGACCAGCGCCGCGAGCAGCACCCGAGGCAACCGCAGGTCCCAGATCAACGAGTCCAGCAGGCGCGGCAACGGCAGCACCGGCAACCCGAGACGGGAGCCCGCGGCCCGGCCGATCTCGGCCCAGCCCGCACCCACCCCGATCCGCACCGCGACCACCATCGACACCACGAGCACGACGAGGCTCAGCACGACGACAGCCGTGTTCCGGTTGCGCCGCAACGGTTTCGGGTCTTTAACAACAACAGGGTCGAGGACGGCGGCCTCAGCCACGGATCTTGTCCAAGCCCGCGGCGAACGCCTTCAACGCGTCGACCGTGCGCACGGACGGGTCCATCTCGATGCCGGGCAGTTCGATGACCTTGTTCTCCCGCAACGCCTTGAGCTGCGACACCGCCGGGTGCTCGCGCATCATCGCGATCTTCTCGGCCGCCGTGTCCTCGGGGTTGCCGCGTTCGGACAGGTCACCGACGACGATCACGTCCGGGTCGCGCCGCGCGATCTCCTCCCAGGACGCCTCCGGCCACTCCTGGTTCACGTCGTCGAACACGTTGACCGCACCGGCGATCTTGCTCATCTGGCTCGGCATGCCGTCCCGCCCGGCGACGTACGGGACGCCTTTGAACACCGAGTAGACCCAGACGACCTTGACCGGATCCCGTTTGACAGCTTGGACTTCCGCGACGGCGGCGCGTTGCTCGGCGGCCAGTTGGTTCGCCTTCTCGGGGATGCCGAAGATCTTCCCGAAGTTCTCGTAGTCGCGGAACAGCCGGTCGAACGGCGCGGTCGTGCCGTCCGGGCAGTTCACCGCGCTCACGAACGTCGGCACGTCCAGGGATGCCAGCTCGTCGCGCGTCCCGGCGCGGTCGGCGGTGAAGAGCTCCTTGAACGACGCCACGACCAGGTCGGGGTTGGCCGCGCGCAACGGTTCCGAGGTGAGCAGCTTCGGCGACAGCACGGGGATCTTCGCGTAGGCGTCGGCGAACCGCGGCGCGACCTTGGTCTTGACGTTCGCGGTGCCGGCCATCCGGTCCTGGACTCCCAGCGCCAGCAACGTCTCCGTGGAGTTCTGGTCGAGCGTGACCACCCGTTGCGGCGTGCCGGCGAACGTGAGCTGCTTGCCGCAGCTGTCCACCACCACCGACTGGGCCGCCGGCGGTTGGGCGCCTCCCGGTGTGGCGCAGCCGGCGGCGAGAACCGCGACCAGCGCCAGGCCGAGCCGGGCGGGGTGAGACATCGGATCCTCCAGAGAAGTTCACTCGATCGGTGTGCGCTACTGTAACGACAATCATTTTCATTGCAACCCTGCCGGAAGGTCGAACGAGTGGTCCACGACACAGCGCGCCGCACGCCCTCGGTGCTGCGCAGCCCGACTTTTCTCCGTCTCTGGACCGCCACCACGGCGTCGGGCATCGCGACCTGGGCGCTGCCGTTCGTGCTGGGTCTCGCCGTACTCTCCCGCTCGATCACGGCCGTGGAACTGGGAGTCCTGCTCGCCGCGCGCACCGCGGGCTTCCTCGCCGCCGTCCCCGTCAGCGGCGTGCTCGCGGACCGCTACGCCCGCCGCCGGGTCGTGCTGATCTCCGGCCTGACCTCGGCGCTCGCGGCCCCGGTGCTCGCCGCGTTCGTGGGCGACTCACTGGTGATCGCCGCTCTCGCCGCCGCCGCGATGGGCGCGGGCCAGGGCGCGTGCCGCCCGGCCTTCCAGGCGCTCACAGCCGAGGTGGTCGCCGAAGACCAGCGCCAGCAGGCGAATGCCGCGATGACGTTGTCCGTCCGCGTCACGACCCTCGTCGCACCGGGCCTGACCGCGGTGCTGGCACTGGTGGCGACCACGCAGGTGCTCCTGCTGGGCATCGGCGCGCTGTGGCTCGCCGCCGCCCTCGTCCCGCCCGCCGGCACCGGCCAGACCGCCCCGCACACCGGCTCCGGTTTCGTCGCCGACTTCTGGGAGGGCGTGCGCGAAGCCCGCAGGCACCCGTGGTTCCTGGCGGGCCTGGGCGCGCTGACGGCCGTGATCGCCACCGGCTACTCGGCGACGGGCGTGGTGCTCCCCCTGGTCAGCCGCGACCGCTACGGCACCGAGGCCGTGCTCGCCGGAGCGTTGACCGCCTACACCCTCGGCGCGCTGGCCGGCGCCGTCCTGATCGCCCGCTGGCGGCCGCGGCACGCGGGCTGGACCGCGCTGTTCGGCCTAGCCCTGTACGGCTTCGCACCGCTGAGCCTGCTGCTGCCGGTGCACCCGTTCGTCGTGATCGCCGCCTACGCCCTGGCAGGCCTGGGGATCGAGCTGTTCAACGTGCCGTGGTTCACCGCGACCCAGCGCGAGGTGGAGCCGTCGAAGCTCGCCCGTGTGTCCTCTTTGGACTTCCTGATGTCCTACGGCCTCGCACCCGTCGGCCTCGCCCTGATCGCCCCCGCGATCTCGGCCTTCGGCGCCCCGGCCGTGCTCGCGGCCTGCGCGGTGATCTGCTTCGCGGCCCCCGCCCTGGCCGCGCTGGTGCCGTCGTCCCGCGACTTCGGGCCGCGCCGGTGAAGATAGAGCGCCTCCAGGCCTTGGACCCGGCCGCCCGCACGGCGTTGACCGCCACCGGCGCGGTGATCCTGACCGGCCTGCCGAACGTCCCGGACTCGTTGCCGATGGCCTCGGCCCTGCTGTTCGGCACGTCGTTGCGCGAGCTCTACCCGCACCGGACCCGGAAGTCGGTCGACGGCGGAGTCGTCGGCCTGCACGCGGACAGCTTCGACGTCGTCGTCGACATCGCCGGGAAACCCGTGCGGCGCCGGCATCCCGACGAGGACCACGTGCTCGTGCTGCTCAATTCCCAGGCACCGCAAGGAGGCCAGTCCTTCGTGCTCGACGCGCACGAGTTCACCGACTCGCTCGACGCGGAGCTGAAGGACTTCCTCACCGGCGCGGACGTCGACCTCTACGGCCGCTGGGCACCGACGCGCGGCCTGCCCGCGACGCCACGGGTGGGCCGCCACGTCGAGTACACGCGCACGGGCAGGCGGATCACCCGCCGCACGGACGGAGTCGTTCCCCTGCACCGGGATCCGGACGCGGACCACGTCCTCTCGATGCTCGCGAGGTTCGACGCGGAGGTGGACCGGGTGCAGCGGACGTTGCCGAGGATCAGGCTGGACGAGGGCGAGATCCTGGTCCTCGACAACTACCGCTGCTGGCACGGCAGGGACGCGCACACCGGCTCGCGGACCGTGCACATCCAGACCGTGCGGACCGACGACGCCTAGCGCGAAGCCGCCTTGTGCAGCTCGCGCCGCAACTGGGCCTTGCTCATCGAGGAGGCACCCTCCAGCCCGATGTTCCTGGCCTGCACGAGGAGCTCCTCGCGCGTCGCCTGACCGGGCAGCTCGCCGAGGTGGTCGGCCCGGCTGCGCGCGAACAGCTCGCCGAGCTCGTACCGGCGCGTCGCGCTCAGCCGCCGGCGCATGCCCGGCAGCACGGTCTTCTCCTCTTCCTCCACGTGGTGGGTGATGGAGTCGACCACGTCCTTGAGCGCCTTCTCGTACGCGGGCGAGTCGTAGTCCGTGTCGAGGAGCTTGGCGAGCAGCTGCTCGGCCTCGGCGTGCTCCTCCTGGCTGTGCTCGACCTCGTCCTCGCCACCCGCGTCCCTCGCCGCCGGGTACACCTCGGACTCCTCCGCGCGGCTGTGCGCGACGAGCAGGCCGCAGAGCACCGGGGTGAGCAGTGGCCGTTTCTCCGGGTGGTTCCTCAGCTCGTCGAACAGGCGCTCGACCTCGCGGTGGTCCTGCATGATGAGGTCGACGACGTCGTACTGCATGGTGGTTCTCCTTCAGTTCGGGTGGTTCCTCGGATAGCGCGTGACGATGGGCGCGATGCCACGCCGTCCGATGCGGCCGAGCGCGATGCCGAAGCCGCTGAACACGGCGAGCGCCACGACCGCGCTGAGCACGATCGACCACGTCAGGCCCGCGTTCAGCAGTCCTGCCGCGGCGCCGGCGATCACCCCGGCGACGAGGCCGTTGACGAGGTTGACGAGCCCGGCGACGCCGAGTGCCGTGCCGATCAGCCGCGGCCGGCGGGCTTTGCGCCAGCCGGTCTGACCGCCGTCGGCCTCGACGCCGAGGGTGTCGTCGTGCAGCTGCCGCACGAAGACGTGCCTGGTGGACGGTTCGAGCTCCGCGTACACGGCTCGGATGCGGTTGATGCCCAGGCCCGCCTGCACGTCCTCGATGGTCAGCTCGACCGTGCGGAAGAGCGTGGCGAGGCCGATCAGGAACAACGCGCTGAAGATGACGAGCATCAGCGTCAGCAACACCGGCAACGGCACGACCTGCGCGACGAACCCGAGTGCGATCATGGACGCGGAGATCGTCGTCAGCAGATGACCCGCCCGGCCGCTCGCGTCGGTGATGGTCGCCGTGCGGATCATCTGCAGCGTGTTGTGCTCCATGGTGAGGATCGAGAGCGCCGCCACCTTGTCCACTTCGGACTGTTGCTCGGGCACGTCAGCGTCCGAGCGCGGAAGCGAGTTCCTTCTTCGTCATCGTGGAGCGGCCCTTGATGTTCTTCTGCTTGGCCTCGTTGTAGAGCTGTTCCTTGGTGAGGCCCTTGGGGCGGTCGGTGCCCGACCGCAGCCCGCCACGTCGTTGCGGCGACATGTCCTGTGTGGACGACTTGCTCGCCGTCCTGGACTCACCGGCCTGGGCGCGGTTCTTGTTCACCGTGCGCGCCGCGATCTCCTTCGCGCGCTTCGGTGAGGCGCCCCGCTCCTGCGCGGAGTCCTTGATGTGTTCGTACTGACGTTCCCTCTTCGCGTTCGATCCCGCTGGCATGACGACCTCCTGGGGAGCGATTACCCCAGCCGGAACGGTTCACACCTGGGTGACCGGGTAGCCGGGGGCATGGCGATCTCCTCGAGACTCGACACCACGCGCGTGCTCGCGACGGTCGTGCTGCCCACCCTCGCCCAGGGCCGGTTCCGCGGGCCGGGCGCCCTGGCGGTGGCAGAGAAGGTCCAGTCCGGCACGCGCGCCATCGACGCGATGCGCAGGCTGCGCGACCGGTACGGGCCCGAACCGGTGCGGCTGCGCGTCACCGGCCGCAGCGTCGCCGTGCTGGTCGACCCGACCGATGTCGGCAGGCTCCTCGCCGCGACGCCCGAACCGTTCGCGCCCGTGGCCGCGGCACCGGACGAACCGCTGCCGCCGGCGAACGACCAGGTCGAGGCGGTCGTGCGGGACGAGGCCGATCTGCTCACCCGGCACGCTATGAGCACCGGCGAACTGACCTGGACCGCGTTCGAACAGGCGTGGGGACGCGCCACGCGCCGGATCGTCTTCGGTGACGACGCCCGCGACGACGAGCGCCGCACGCCGGCCGCGTTCGACGAGGCCGGAATCATCACGATGCGCGCACTCGCCATCGGGGCACGCGGGGTGAACGGCATCCTCGAGTCCGCCCGCCTGTGGCCTGCCACGCCGTTGCTCCGGCGGCGCAGCACGATCGCGACCCGCTGGCACGGCACGGGGTTGCCGGAGAACACCGAGTTCATCGTGTTCACGCCGTTCTTCCACCGAGACCCCGACCGACTGCCGTTCGCCGACCGCTGCGCACCGGAGTTCTGGGACGGCCCGCGGGACCCGGCGATCGTGCCGTTCCGCACCGAACCGGACGCCGTGCTGCTCGCCGCCGCCACGATGCTGGACGCGCTGAGCGAGCACCTGTCGTTCCCGGCGCTCACCGAACCGCTGCCGGGCACGCTCAACCACTTCGCCCTGAGCCTGCCCGCCACTCCCACGGGCACCCGCGTGTCCTGACCGAACGGAGAACCCGATGCGCGCCGTCCGCCCGCTGGCCTACAACCGGGTCGCGGGGGTCGTGGTGACCGGCAGCGAGGACGGCGCGCACCACGTCATCAGCGAGATCTGCAGCGGGCTCGGCGACATCGGCTGCACGATTCCCGGCCAGGCCCGGACCTACTGGAACCGCGGCCCCGGCCCGAGCTGTGCCGACACCGACGAGCGCCACGACTGGGCGGAGAGCACCGGCCGCACGAAGGCGGCGAACCTGCACGCCGCGGCCACCGCGTTGACCGAACGTCCGATTCCGGCCTAGGTAATCTCCCGAACAATTGCCGCCATAACGGACAAAGTACCTTTGTTTCGTCGGCAAACGGCCGGGTATCGCTGATTCATGGCTGATGGTGTGCGCACGCTCATCCCCGCGAGAATCGACCGGTTGCCGTGGTCGCCGTTCCACACGCGGATGGTCATCGCGCTGGGCGTGGCGTGGATCCTCGACGGCCTGGAGATCACGGTCGCCAGCGCGATCGCCGACACGCTGACCAAACCGGAGGCTCTCGCCCTCTCCTCCACCGCGGTCGGCCTGCTCGCCACGGTCTACCTGATCGGCGAGGTCGTCGGGGCGCTGTGGTTCGGGCATCTGTCCGACCGGCTCGGCCGCCGCAAGCTGTTCATGATCACGCTCGGCGTCTACCTGGTCGGCTCGGGCCTCACCGCGTTCACCCTCGGCAACGGCGAGGGCTGGCTGGTCTTCCTGTACCTCACCAGGTTCGTCGCCGGCATGGGCATCGGCGGCGAGTACGCGGCGATCAACTCCGCGATCGACGAGCTCATCCCCGCGCGCTACCGGGGCCGCGTCGACATCGCCGTCAACGGCACCTACTGGGCGGGCGCGGTGCTCGGCACGCTCGGTTCCTACATCCTGCTGAACCACGTCGAACTCTCGCTCGGCTGGCGGCTCGGGTTCCTCATCGGACCGGTGCTCGGTCTGGTGATCCTGGTGGTGCGCAGGCACCTGCCGGAGAGCCCGCGCTGGCAGATCATGCACGGCCGCACCGACGAGGCCGAGCAGACGATCGCGGGCATCGAGCAGGAGGTCGAGAAGGAGTCCGGATCGGCCCTGCCGCCCGTCGACGAGAAGAAGGCCATCGAGGTCAAGCCCGCCGAACAGATCGGCTATCTGGCGCTGGCCCGCGTGCTGTTCCGCGAGTACCCCAGCCGCGCGGTGCTCGGCGCGACGTTGATGATCACCCAGTCGTTCCTCTACAACGCCATCTTCTTCACGTACACGTTGGTGCTGGGCAAGTTCTACGGCGTGCCGTCCGAGGTGACGCCGCTGTACCTGATCGCGTTCGCGGTAGGCAACCTCGTGGGGCCGTTCACGATCGGGCACTTCTTCGACACCATCGGCCGCCGCCGCATGCTGTTCCTGACGTACTCGGTTTCCGGCGCCCTGCTGGCAGTGACCGCGGTTCTCTTCTACAGCGGTGTGCTGAACGCGGTCACGCAGACCATCGCGTGGTGCGTGATCTTCTTCTTCGCCTCGGCCGGTGCCAGCGCCGCTTACCTGACGGTCAGCGAGATCTTCCCGCTGGAGGTCCGTGCGAAGGCGATCGGCGTCTTCTTCGCCATCGCGCAGTGCTTCGGCGCGCTCGGCCCGGTGATCTACGGCGCGTTGATCGGCACCGGCGACCAGCCCGTGCGGCTGTTCATCGGGTACCTGGTCGGCGCGGTGATCATGATCGGCGGCGGGCTGGTGGCGCGGTTCCTCGCGGTGGACGCGGAGAACAAGTCGCTGGAGGACATCGCGCTACCGCTGTCGGCGACCGCGCGCCGCAGCCACACCCGCGCCGAGGGCGCCGGGTCACCCTTCAAGACCTGAGACGTGCCTGGTCGCCGCGCTCTAGGGTGGTTCGGTGACCACCTCACCTGCCGAAGTCACCCTGACGAGCCGCGGATCGGCCGTCGTCCAGCGCGTCCTCGCGGGGCTGTCCCTGGCCGGCGTCGCCGTGGGCATGGTGCTGGTCGGTCTCTCCGGCGGGGCCTGGTGGGCCATCCTGCTGGGAGAGCTGGGGTTGCTGGTGACCGCGTTCCTCATGCTGGCGATCTGGTTCTCGGCGGCCGACTCCGCGAAGGAGACCACCGCGCTGGTCGCATCCGGGACGCGGGTGCTCGGCGAGGTCACGGACAAGTCGTTGTACGACGACAGCGACGAGAAGTACTACGACCTGACGCTCTGGCTCCCCGTGCCGGACGGCGGTTTCGAGGTCGGGCACCGGTGCGGCCGGCCCGAGTGCGCCGAACTGAGCGCCGGCGCCCGGCTCCCCGTGCTGGTCGATCCGCACACGCGCACGTGGGCCGTCCTGCACTGACCCGCGAAGGCGGGCCGTTGTGCACGGCGGTGTGGCCGATGGTTGGCTGGGGACCGTGCCCCGCAGAAGCGTCTCCGTCTCCGCTGTCGTGCCCGCGCCCGCCGCCGGCATCTTCGACCTGCTCGCCGACCCGGCGAAACACCCGCTCATCGACGGGTCCGGCACCGTCCTCGCGCCACGGGCCGGTGCTCCCGAACGGCTCGCGCTCGGCAGCACGTTCGGCATGGACATGAAGATCGGGGTCGGCTACCGGATCGAGAACACCGTGGTGGAGTTCGAGGAGGACCGGCTGATCGCGTGGCGGCACTTCAACGGGCACCGCTGGCGCTGGCAGCTCACGCCGGCGCCCGGTGGCACCGAGGTGACCGAGACGTTCGACTGGTCTACGGCGCGCGTGCCGCTGTTGCTCGACCTGTCCCCGATCCCCCGCCGCAACAAGGCTTCGATGCGGCGGTCGCTGGAACGCCTGGCGGCGCTCTTCGGAACGGCCGCCTGACAAGATCACCGCATGACCGCTGTCCCTGACGACCTGATCGCCTCCTACCAGCGAGCAGGAGACGCCGAACGGGAGTGGATCGCCGCGCTGCCGGAGCTCGTCGAGGTGTTCTTCGAGAAGTGGGCGCTCACCCCGGACGGCGCTCCGCGGTCAGGCGAGTCGGCCCTGGTGCTGCCGGTCCGGCACGCCGGGCACGGACCGGCGGTGCTGCGGTTCCAGTTTCCCAAGGTCGAGACCCGGGCCGCCGTGGTCGGGCTGCGGGCCTGGGACGGCGCCGGGACCGTGCGGCTGCTCGACAGCGATCCGGCGAGTGGCACGACGCTGCTCGAACGACTCGACGGCTCGCGGTCGTTGGAGGACGTCGACGAGGACGAGGCGATGACCGTGCTCGCCGGCCTGGTGCGGCGGCTGACGTCGAGGACCGCGCCCGCCGACGTGCCCCGGCTCGGTGATATCGCCTCCGGGATGCTGGCGCAGACACCTGAGGCGCTGACCGCGCTGACCGACGCGGAGGACCGCGACCTGCTGATCTCCTGTGCCGCGGCGGTGCGCGAGGTGGCCGGCGAGCCGGGAGACCGCTTGCTGCACTGGGACCTGCACTGCGGGAACGTGCTCGCGGCCGAGCGCGAACCGTGGCTCGCGATCGACCCCGAACCCCTGGCCGGAGATCCCGGCTTCGACCTGTGGCCCGCGCTCAACAGCAAGTGGGACGCGGTGATCGCGGCCGACGACCCGCTCCGCGTGCTGCACCGGCGGTTCGACCTGTTCACAGACGTGCTGGACCTCGACCGCGAACGGGCCGCCGCGTGGACGCTCGGGCGGGTGCTGCAGAACTGCCTGTGGGACGTGGAGGACGGCGCGACCCGGCTCGACCAGCGCCAGGTGACCATGGCGCTGGCCATGCGAACCAAGCCGGGATCACCCTTCCAGGCGTGAGACCAGCACTCCCCCGCGTTGCACGAACGACTCCGGCAGCCACGGCCGGTCGACCACGCGGCCGTTCCAGCGCGTCTCCTTCAGGTAGATGCCCGGCGCACCGGTGGCGATGATCGTGATGTTCTTGCCGGGAATCCGCGCCTTCGGGAACATCGGGCTGGAGAGGTGCAGTTCGGCGCTGCTCGGCGTGCGCGGGTAGAGGCCCAGCGCGGCGAACACGTACCAGGCGGACATCGTGCCGAGGTCGTCGTTGCCGGGCAGGCCCGAAGGACCGGTCTTGTAGACCAGGCGCGCCATCGCCCGCACGGTCTCCTGGGTCTTCCTCGGCTGGCCGAACTCGTTGTACAGCCACGGGGTGTGGATGCCGGGCTCGTTGGTCGGGTCGTAGCGCAACGCGTCGCCGCCGGTGGCCCACGAGCCGTCGGCGCGCTTGAAGAACCCGTCGAGCCGCGCGACGGCGGTGTCGTTGCCGCCCATCACCGACGCCAGGCCGGCGGCGTCGTGCGGGACCATCCACGTGTAGGTGGCGCTGCTGCCCTGCGCGAAGCCCTGGTCGGAGGCCGGGTTGAACGGCGTCACCCAGGTGCCGTCCGCGCGCCGGGCCTGCTGGTGACCGGTGGCCGGGTTGAACGTGTTGCGCCACCAGCCCGCGCGCTGTTCCATGTCCGCGTTCGGGCGGCCGAGGCGGCGGCCAAGGTCGGCCAGCGCCTGGTCGGCGACGGCGTCCTCGAGGGTCTCGGCGGCGCCGCCCCAGCAGTGGCACGTGTCGTGCGGCGCGTAGCCGAGCCTCATGTACTCCGCGAGGTTCGGGCGCTGGCCCTCGCACTGGCCGGGGCAGCCCTTGTCGGACAGGCCGTCCGGGTGCGGAACGGTCGCCTGGCGCAGCAACGAGTCGTAGGCCGCGCGCACGTCGAAGTTCCGCGCTCCCATGGCGTACATGCCCGCAATGGCCGGGGCGGAAGGGTCGCCGGTCATGACGTGTGTCGGGCCGGTGATGTGCACCCAGCGGTCCCAGACGTCGCCGTTGCGGCGCGAGATCTCCAGCAACGACTGGGCGAACGCGCTCGCGACGTCCGGTGCCAGCAACGCCAGCAGCTGGGTGTGCGCGCGGTACTGGTCCCAGCCGGAGAAGTTGCCGTACCGGGTCTGCTGACCGGCGTCGGTGATCACGTTGGGCTGCAGGAAGCTGTGGTACAGCGCGGTGTAGAAGACTGTGCGCTCGTCCGCGGTGCCGCCGTCGATCTCCACTGCGCGCAAACGCTTCGCCCACTCCTTGCGCGCCTCGCGAGCGACGTCGTCGACCGTGGCGCGCTTCGGGATCTCGGCCGCGAGGTTGCGCTTCGCCGCGTCCAGGCTGGTGTAGGAGATGCCGACGCGCATCCGCACCGAGTTGTCCGCAAAGGACACGTACCCGCCGGAACCCTTGCCCGCACGCGCGTTCCCGGTCAGGTAGCCCTCGCCACCGGACGCCGACGTGGTCCCCGGCCGGAGCTCGCTGTTGACCCACGTGCCGTAAGCGCTGATCGGGCGGTCGAACGACGCCGTGAAGTGCAGGCGGTAGTAGGTCTTCTGGTTGTTCGTGCCGCCGTTGGCCCGGCGGCCGCAGAACGCGCCGGTCAGCACCGAACCCGAGACCGTGTTCGTCGCCGGGTCGATCGTGATGTCGGCGTCCTCGCTGCCGTTCAACGAGTTCGACGTGCGGAACAGCAGCGAGCCGTTGACGGGGAAGGTGAACTCTCCGATGCCCGCGCGGGTCGTGACGGAGAGGTCCGCCGTGGCGCCGGACTTGAGGCCCACCCGGTACCGGCCGGCCTCGGCCTTCTCGTCGGCGTGCGAGAAGTCGCTCGCGAAGGTCTGGTCCTTGGTGTCCGCGGTCGGCGACGAGGTGATCTCCCCGACGTGCGGCATGATCGGCACGTCACCGGCCGCGCCGGGGTGGCAGCCCGCGCCGTTGACGTGCGTGAGGCTGAACCCGCGCACGCGCGTCGCGTCGTAGGCGTAGCCGTTGGCGGCGCCGGTGTTCGTCTGGTCGCCGCGGGTCGACGTGGGACTCCACGAGATCATCCCGAACGGCCGCACGGCGCCGGGGTAGGTGTTGCCGCCGCCCGCCGAGCCGATCAGCGGGTCGACGAACCGGGTGTCGTCTCTCACCGCCGCGCTCGCGGGTGTCGCCAGTGCGGCGGTGAGGACAGTGACCAGGAAGACCGGGAGCGCTCTCACGTCCCGGGACAGTAACCGGAAATCAGTAAACGCAGGGTGGCCGGTAACCGTCGATCTTCAGGCTCTGGAACTCCAGGTCGTTCTTCGTGTTGCCGACGAACACCAGGCCACGGGCGTCGTCGAGGGCGTCCGCGAGCGGGTAGGACGGCTTGCCGAGGGCCGGCAGATATGTCCAGTCCTTTGTCTTGAAACTGAAGAACCGCTTCACCAGCTTGCCGCCGGTGGACGGAATCCTGGTGACCCACTTGTCGCCACCGCTCCAGAACTCCGCCGGCCGCAGCTGGACGTAGAGGTCGTTCGTGGCGCGGTAGGTCATCCAGAAACCGTGCGATGTGGACAGATCGGCCTGGGCCTCGAACTTGTTGCCCAGCCACACGACCATGACCGCCCAGTCGTCGGCCAGGAACTTGATCTTCGCGGTGTGGTCGTGCCGGCCCTTCGGCACGAGGATGCTGCCGGTCGCGGGTTCGGTGGCGCCCTCACCGCTGGCGATCCACTGCTGCAACCGGTCGATGGACGGGGTTCTGCACTCGTTGCCGTGCGAGGCGCTCGCAACGGCTGTCGAGCCGAGGGTGAACAACAGCGCGTACGCGATCACCGCGACGCGGCCGAACGTCGATTTCAGGCGCATCTCGCGGACCGTAGCGGAAATTGGTATAAACCATTTCCGTTGACGGTTGACAGGGTCTCGTTTGGTTACCCGGTCAGCGGATTGTGAGCGCTCCTCACGGCGGCCACAGTGTGCCGCGTGCGCCCCGCCAGATGCGTTGCATTCATAGGTGTCGTAACGGTCTTCGCCCTCCAACTGACCACGCCCGCCGTCGCCGCGACGGACTGCGGCCCCACGATCGACGAGCGGACGTTCGCCTCGGCCGCCCAGCTGCGCGCCCTGAACGCGACCGTCGCCGGGTTCGGCGTCCGCGCCACCGGCAGCCCGAACCACAACCGCCTGATCTCGTGGCTCGACCACCGCGTCGACCGGCTGCCCGGCGTGTCCGTGCGGTCCGAGCCGTTCGCGATCACCCGCTGGCAGCCCGGCCCCGGCTTCCTGCTGTCGGGCGGGGCCATGCCGGTCGCGGGCGCGATCCCCTACTCCGAGCCCGGGCTGCGTTCCGGCGAGCTCGTGCGGCTCCCGGCCGGCACCCCGATCACGCCCGGGAACGCCCGCGGCAAGGTCGTGCTGCGCGCCTTCCCCGCCCTCGACCGCGGCTACCTCGCCGAACCGTTGCTGGACCAGGACATGGTCGACGCGGGCAAGGCCGGTGCCGCCGGGGTGGTGATCGCGTTCCCGTTCCCGCACGAGCAGGTGAAGGGCTACTGGGACCCGCACCTCGGCACCCACTACCGCGTGCCGGGCGTGTTCGTCGGCGCGGACGCGGCGCTGCGGCTCAAGCCGGGCACGCACACGACGATCGGTGTGCTGGCGGCGCGGGTGCCGGCGGTGACGAGGTCGCTGGTCGCCACGCTGCCGGGCGTGAGCAGCGAACGGATCGTGCTCGACACCAACACCGACGGCGTGGGCTGGGTGCAGGAGAACGGCACCGTCGCGTTGCTGGCGCTGGCCGAGCACTTCGCCCGGCTGCCGCTGCGGTGCCGTCCGCGCACGATCGAGTTCGTCTTCGCGACCGGGCACCTGCACCGGCCCGCCGAGGGCAGCGAGTTCCGGGCGCGCGCCCTGGACCGCGACTACGACTCGGGGTCGGTGGCGTTCGCGTTCGTGCTGGAGCACCTCGGAACGCGGGAGTTCCTGCCCGTCGACGGGTCGCTGCGAGCCTCGGGTCTGGCCGAGTTCTCCGGGTGGTTCGCGGGCAGTCCTGTGCTGGCCGGGAGTGCCGCGTCAGCGTTGGCCGGACGGGCGGTGGATCGCACGTTCGTCCTGCCCGGCAGCGACCTGCCGGTGCCGGGCCGGGTGCCGCCGCAGTGCTCGTTCGGCGGGATCGGCACGCACTTCCACTCGCACCTGGTCCCGACGATGGCGATGATCTCCGGGCCGTGGACGCTCTGGGCACCGGCGTTCGGCGCGGAGGCCGTGGACCACGAACGCATGCGCCGCCAGGTGCTCGCCGCCGGTGACGCGATCACGGCGCTGGCACCGGTGCCGCGTGCCGAGATCGCCGGGCCGTACCTGGCTCAACGGCAGGCGCGGGCGGCCGGTGCGCCGACGTGCTCGCACGACCTGCCGCCCGAGTGGGCGCCTAGATCCTGACGGATGCCTGGACGGCGAGGTGGTCGGACGGGTACTGGCCATCTCGCTGGTAGGTGTTGATCGCGGCCTCCTCGACGATGAGGCCGCGGGTGAGGATCCAGTCGATGCGGGGGCCGTTCGGGACCAACGGGCCGTAGCCGTGGAACGTCCCGTGCGCCGGCGTGGTCTGGCGGCCGGTCAGCCAGGTGTCGACGAGGAACGACGTCAGCGTGGCGTAGGCCGGTGAGCCGGGGACGTCGTTGAAGTCGCCGGTGACGATCACCGGCAGCGTCAGGCCCTGGAGCCGGTCGCGGACGAACTCGGCGCCGCGCACGCGGGCGTTCGGCGACTCGTGGTCGAAGTGCGTGTTGACGACGACGAACTGCTTGCCGGACAGGCGATCCGCGAACCTGACCCAGGTGACCATCCGGATCACGTTGTTGCCCCACGACCGCGAGCCGACGAGGTTCGGGGTGTCGGAGAGCCAGTGGTGGTCGAACTCCAGCGGTTCCAGGCGGAGCGTGTCGAAGAAGATCGCCATGAACTCGTCGTGGCTGCCGCCCGCCCGGCCCTGGCCGATCCAGTCGTAGTGGCCGGGCAGGTCGTGCGCGATGTCGCGCAGCTGCCCGTAGAGGCCTTCCTGGGTGCCGAGGACGTGCGGGAGCTCATTCAGCAGGAGCTGGGCCATGACCGGGCGCCTCGTCGGCCACGAGTTCGGCTCGGCCGTGGAGGCGAACTTGAGGTTGAACGACATGACGCGCAACGGCTCCATTTCGCCGATCATGGCACAGGCCCGGCTTCAGCGAAGCCGGGCCTGTGGTCCCGCACGTGCCCTGCACGCGGGCTCGACCCCCGACGAGGCCGAGCCCTTCCACCTCATCTACGCGGTCGCGTAGCCGGTCGGCGTGCTGGTGAAGCTGCCGCGGCCCTGCGTCCGGCTGCGCAACCTCGTCACGTAGCCGAACATCTCGGCGATCGGCACGCTCGCCGTCACCACCGTGGCGCCGGCCCTGGCCACCGAGCCGAGGATCCGGCCCCGGCGCGTCGCCAGGTCACCGAGCACCCCGCCGAGGTACTCGTCCGGCACGGTCACCGTGACCTCGGCGATCGGTTCGAGCAACTGCATGGCGCCGGCCTTCAGCGCCTCGCGCAGCCCGAGCCGCCCGGCCGTGCGGAACGCCATCTCCGACGAGTCCTTGACGTGCGTGGACCCGTCGGTCAGCGTCACCCGCAGCCCGACCACCTGGTGGCCGAGCGGGCCTTCGGCGAGCGCGTCCCGGCAGCCCTGTTCGACCGCGCGGACGAACTCCTGCGGCACCCGGCCGCCGGTGACGGCCGAGCGGAACTCGAACCCTTCGTCCAGCGGTTCGGTGTCGATCACGATGTGGGCGAACTGACCTTGCCCTCCGTCCTGCTTCACGTGCCGGTGGACGAAACCGGTCACCCCGGTGCTCACCGTCTCCCGGTACGAGACGCGCGGACGGCCCATCGTGATCTCCACGCGGTGCAGCGTTCGCGCCTTCTGCACCGCCACCTCCAGCTGCAGCTCGCCCTGGCCGGACAGCACGGTCTGGCCGGTCTCGGGGTCCGTCCCGAAGCGCAGGGACGGGTCCTCGTCGACGAGGTGCGCGAGCGCCTCGACGAGCCTGGCGTTGTCAGCGCTGGTGCGCGCCTCCACCGCCACCGAGACGACCGGTTCGGCCGACACCGGGGGTTCGAGCAGCAACGGCGCGTCCGGAGCGCACAGCGTCGCCCCGATGCGGGCCGACTTCAGCCCGATCAGCGCCACGATGTCGCCCGCGACGGCCTCGTCGACCGGCGTGTGCCGGTCGGCCTGGACGCGCAGGATCCGCCCGACGCGTTCGGCGCGGCCCGCCACCAGCACCGAGTCTCCCTTGTGGAGGGTGCCGGAGTAGACGCGGACGTACGCGAGGCGTCCGGTGGCGGTGGCGTTCACCTTGAACACCAACGCCGAGAACTCTTCGTCCGGGTCGGGCTGCCGTTCCTGGCCGTCGACGCCGCGCACCGGCGGAACGTCCACAGGGGACGGCAGGTACGCGATCACCGCGTCCAGCAACGGTTCCACGCCCCGGTTGCGGTACGCGCTGCCGCACAGCACGACCGTTCCGGTGCCCTGGCTCGTGATCTCGCGCAGGGCCTCGCGGAGCGTCTCGTCGGTCAGGCCTTGGGCGAAGAACTCCTCCAACGCGTCGGGGTGCAGTTCGGCCACCGTCTCCTCCAGGAGGCGACGACGCCGTTGTGCCTCTGCCAGCAACGTTTCCGGGACAGGCCCCTCCTCCAGCGCGTCGTCCCAGGTCAGCGCACGCATGCGCACCAGGTCGACGACGCCGAGGAACCCGTCCTCCGCGCCGATCGGCAGTTGCACGACGAGCGGCACGGTGTGCAGGCGCGTGCGGATCGACTCCACGACGGCGTCGAGGTCCGCGCCCGCCCGGTCGAGCTTGTTGACGAACGCGATCCGCGGCACGCCGTGCCGGTCGGCCTGGCGCCACACCGACTCGCTCTGCGGTTCCACGCCGGCGACGCCGTCGAACACCGCGACCGCCCCGTCGAGCACGCGCAGGGACCGTTCGACCTCGTCGGCGAAGTCGACGTGGCCCGGCGTGTCGATGAGGTTGATGCGGTGGCCGTCCCACGTGCAGGTCACGGCGGCGGCGAAGATCGTGATGCCGCGGTCGCGTTCCTGCGGGTCGAAGTCGGTGACGGTGGTGCCGTCGTGGACCTCGCCGCGCTTGTGGGTGCTGCCGGTGGCGAACAGGAAGCGTTCGGTGAGGGTGGTCTTGCCCGCGTCGACGTGAGCGAGGATGCCGAGGTTGCGGACAGCGTTCAACGTGGTGGTGCGCATGGCTCTGCCTTAGTTCTCAAGGACTTACGGGGTCAGCGCGATGACCCGACGAACGCTTTCAGGCGTACGTCAGACACTCCGGCGCCCGGCGCGCAGCAGGCGACCGGGGTACGGGGACACGAGGATCACGTCGAAGCGGGACGAGAGAACGACGGCGGTACGCACGGCCGGTCTCCTCTCGTCTCGGTGATGATGATCGTGGAGTGTAGACAGACCAACACATCCACGGGAAGTCAATTCTTACAACCACGGGCCTGCGCGGTTTGTTCCCCGGAACACCGCCGCGCCTGTCTTCGTTCAAAGACCATGCGTTTGTGTCTGCTCGGCGACTCGATCGCCGCCGGAGTGGGCAGCACTCGCCGCGAGGACACTCTCGGCCCGTTGCTCGCCCAGCACCTGCGGGCCGCCGGTCACCGGATCGATCTTCAGGTGCGCGCCTTCCCCGGCGCCCGGTCCGCGGACCTGCGCGCCCAGGTGAGGGCGGCGGGCGCGGTGGACGTCGCCGTGGTGGTGATCGGCGCGAACGACCTGACCAGGTTCGTTCCGCCGGACGTGGGCGCGCAGCAGCTGCACGACGCGGTCGCGGACCTGCGTGCGGCGGGCGCGGAGGTCGTCGTCGCGACGGCGCCGGACCTGAGCGTCGTCGCGCACGTGCCGCCCGCGCTGCGGGACATCGTCTCGGCCGCCAGCCGTCAGTACGCCGAGGCCCAGCAACGGGCGGTGATCCGCGCCGGCGGTGTGGTCGCGCACGTCGAACGCGCCGTCACGCCGCAGTTCGCCGCCGACCCGTCGCTGTTCGCCGGGGACCGCTTCCACCCGTCCGCGGCGGGCTACCGGGCGATCGCCGCCGCCCTCGCCCCCGCCGTCGAGGTCGTGGCCGCCCGGATCTGACCACACGCGACCGATTGCGATCACCGCCGTGGCGTCGTACTGTCCAGACTAAGTTCAAGCATTGAACGAATGAGGTGGATGATGAGCACGCCCACTCCGGCGGACAAGTTCTCCTTCGGTCTGTGGACCGTGGGCTGGCAGGGTCGCGACCCGTTCGGCGAGGCCACGCGCCCCGAGCTGGACGTGGTCGAGGCGGTGCACCGGCTCGCCGAGCTCGGCGCGTACGGGCTGACGTTCCACGACGACGACCTGTTCGGGTTCGAGGCGACCGACCGCGAGAACCAGATCAGCCGCCTGCAGGGCGCGCTGAAGGAGACCGGGCTCGTCATCCCGATGGTGACGACGAACCTGTTCAGCCACCCCGTGTTCAAGGACGGCGGCTTCACCAGCAACGACCGCGGCGTGCGCCGGTTCGCGCTGCAGAAGGTGCTGCGCAACATCGAGCTGGCCGCCGAACTCGGCGCCCAGACGTTCGTGCTCTGGGGTGGCCGCGAGGGCTCCGAGTACGACGTGGCGAAGGACGTGCGGGCGGCGCTCGACCGGTACCGCGAGGGCATGAACCTGCTGACCCAGTTCGTCACGGACCGCGGCTACGACATCCGGTTCGCGCTGGAGCCGAAGCCGAACGAGCCGCGCGGCGACATCCTGCTGCCGACCGTCGGGCACGCGCTCGCGTTCATCTCGTCGCTGGACAAGCCCGAGCTGGTCGGCCTGAACCCCGAGGTCGGGCACGAGCAGATGGCGGGCCTGAACTTCGTGCACGGCATCGCGCAGGCGTTGTGGCACGGCAAGCTGTTCCACATCGACCTCAACGGCCAGCGCAGCATCAAGTACGACCAGGACCTGGTGTTCGGGCACGGCGACCTGATGAACGCGTTCGCGCTGGTCGACCTGCTGGAGACGGCCGGCTACGACGGCCCGCGGCACTTCGACTACAAGCCGTCGCGCACCGAGGACATCTCCGGCGTGTGGGACTCCGCGCGCGCCAACATGGCCACCTACCTGCTGCTGCGCGACCGGGCCGCCGCGTTCCGGGCCGACCCTGAGGTGCAGGAGGCGTTGCAGACGGCGGGCGTCGCGGAGCTGTCCGAGCCGACGCTGAACGCCGGTGAGTCGTACGACGACCTGCTGGCCGACCCCGTCGACCCGACCGCCGGGGCCGAGCGCGGCTACGGCTTCGTGCGCCTGAACCAGCTCGCGCTCGAGCACCTCACCGGAGCGCGCTGACATGACGCTGGTCGCCGGCGTCGACTCCTCGACGCAGTCGTGCAAGGTCGTGGTCCGCGACGCCGAGACGGGCGCGCTCGTCCGGGAGGGCCGCGCCGCCCACCCGGACGGCACCGAGGTGCACCCGTCGCACTGGTGGTCGGCCCTGGAGTCCGCTCTCGCCGACGCCGGCGGCCTGTCCGACGTCTCCGCCCTGAGCGTCGCCGGGCAACAGCACGGCATGGTCTGCCTCGACTCCGATGGCGTCGTGGTGCGCGATGCGTTGCTGTGGAACGACACCCGTTCAGCGGCGGCCGCGTCGGCGTTGACCTCCGAACTGGGTGCTTCCGAGTGGGCCGGGCGGATCGGCCTCGTGCCGGTGGCGTCGTTCACGATCACCAAGCTCCGCTGGCTCGCCGAGCACGAACCGGCCAACGCCAAGCGCACCGCCGCCGTCTGCCTGCCGCACGACTGGCTGACGTGGCGGCTGCGCGGCACCGGTGACCTGGCCGACCTGGTCACCGACCGTTCCGACGCCTCCGGCACCGGCTACTTCGACTCGGTGACGAACACCTACGTCCCCGACCTGGTGGAACTGGCGCTGGGCACGTCCGACGTGGTGCTGCCCCGCGTGCTCGGCCCCGCCGAGCACGTGGACGGGCCGGTGCGGCTCGGCGCGGGTGCCGGTGACAACGCGGCGGCCATGCTGGGCGTGGGCGGCGGCGTGGTGGTCTCGCTGGGCACGTCCGGCGTGGTCACGGCGACGGCCGACGTCAGGGCCTCGGACCCGTCCGGCATCGTGGCGGGGTTCGCCGACGCGACGGGCCGCTACCTGCCGTTGGCGTGCACGCTGAACGCCGCCCGCGTGCTGGACGCGACCGCCCGCATGCTGGGCGTGGACCTCGCGACGTTGAGCGACCTGGCCCTGTCGGCTCGTCCCGGCGCGGAAGGGCTCGTGCTCGTTCCGTACCTGGAGGGCGAGCGGACGCCGAACCTGCCCGACGCCACGGGCGCGTTGCACGGCCTGACCCTCACCAACGCCACACCGGCGAACATCGCGCGTGCGGCGGTGGAGGGCATGTTGTGCGGTCTGGCCGTGGGGCTTGATGCGTTGGCTTCGCAAGGTGCTGACGTCACGAGCGTGCGGCTGGTCGGAGGAGCGGCAGCCTCTCGTGCGGTGCGGGAGATCGCTCCGACCGTGTTCGGTGTGCCCGTGACCGTGCCCGCGCCCGGCGAGTACGTGGCCGACGGTGCGGCCCGGCAGGCGGCGTGGACGTTGGCGGGCGGCGAGACCCCGCCGAAGTGGGCGGGTGCCGACAGCACGCGGTTCGAGGCGGACGCGGTCCCGTTGATCCGCGAGCGGTACGCCGACGCCTCGACGAAGTACCTCAGCCGATGAGCGCCCGGCCCGCACCCGGCCTCCGAGTGCGGGCCGGCGCACCGCGATACTGGCCGCGATGACCACCGTCGACCACCTGAGGCAGGTCCGCCTCGGCAACCTGCGGACGGTGCTGCTCGCACTCGTCGACCGCCCCGGCTCGCGCGCCGACCTCGCGGCCCGCACCGGCCTCACCAAAGCGACCCTCTCGAACCTCACCGAACCCCTGCTGGCGAACGGCATCCTCGTCGAGGAACCGGCCACGCTCGCCGGCATGGGCAGGCCATCCAAGCCGTTGCGCTTCCACCCCGACGGCCCGGTGGCGGTGGGCGCCGAGATCAACGTCAGCCACCTGGCCGTCGAGACGCTCGGCCTCGACGGCGAGACCCTCGAACGCCGCCTCGTGCCCGCCGACCTGCGCAAGGTCTCCGCGGGCGAGGTGCTGGACCGGGTCGCCGCGCTGGTCAGGGAGGTCACCGGCCCGCGCCCGGTGCTGGGAGCCGGGCTGGCGATCCCCGGCGTGGTGCACGACGGCGTGGTGGTCAGGGCCCCCAACCTGCCCGAACTGGTCGGCGTGCCCCTCGCCGCCGACCTGGGCCGGCGGCTCGGCCTCGACGTCTCGCTCGACAACGAGGCGAACCTCGCCGCGCTCGCCCACCTGTGGCCCCGGCACCTCGCCGGTGAGGACTTCGTGCACGTGACGGCGGACGTCGGCATCGGTGCCGGGGTGGTGCTGGGCGGCGAGGTCTACCGCGGGGTCAGCGGGTTCGCGGGCGAGCTCGGGCACGTCGTGATCGAGCGCGACGGCATCCCCTGCACCTGCGGGAGCCGCGGGTGCGTCGAGCGGTACGCGGGCCTCGACGTCATCCTGCGCGAGGCGGGACGGCGGCGGCTCGACTCGTTGCGCAAGGCGCTCGAAGCTCAGGATCCGAAGGCACTCGCGGCCGTGCGGATGGCCGGTGAGGCGCTCGGCGTCGGCATCGCGACGCTGACGAACCTCTTCGACGTGCCCACGGTCGTGCTCGGCGGCAGCTACGCCGTGCTGTACGACCACCTCCGGGACGCCGTGCGGTCCGAAATGGACAGCCGGGTGCTCGCGGGCGGCGAACGGCACACGCGCCTGCTCGCCTCCCCGCTCGGCGAGTTCGCGGTGGTGCGGGGCGCGGCGGGCCTGATCACGAGGCGCGCCGTCCACCAGCCCGAACGACTCCTCGCCTAGCCCACACCCCGCAAGCCTCCGAACGACGCCTCGCGCAGCTCGCAAAAGCCTCCGAACGGTTCGCCGCTCAAGCGTCCGTCCCCACACGCCTCCGACAGCTCGCACGGCTCCGTCCCGCACGCCGCCGACCGCCCACCCTTCGCGGCTTCGTCCCGCCAGCCCCCAACCGCTCGGCCTCTCACAGCTCCATCCCCCAAGCCCCCGACCACGCCCCTCAGGGCCCCGCCCCGCACGCCTCCGGTCGCGGATAGCCCTCCGCGCAGATCCTCGCCTCGGCCGCCGCGACCGACAGCGACCACCTGATGATCCGCGCGTCGTTCGCCCCCGACACCACCTCGTCCTCCCGCGTGAACGCCACCGCCTGCACCGGCCCGGCGTGCCCGGTCAGGGTCGTGCCGGTGCGGGTGCCGAGGTCCCACACCACCACGGCGTCGTCCTCTCCCCCGGACGCCAGCGCCGCGCCGGACGGGCTGAACGCCAGCGCCACCACCGGTGCCGAGTGGCCGGTGAGCGTGAACAGCTCGGCGCCGGTGGCCACGTCCCAGACCTTCACCGTCCGGTTGGCGCCCGCCGTGGCGAAGCGCGTGCCGTCCGGGCTGACAGCGACGTCGCGCACGTCGCCCTGACCGGTGCTGACGCGCCGTTCCAGCCTGTCCTCCGCCACGTTCCACAGCATCGCGCCGCCCGCCGGGTCGGTGGAGATCAGCAGGCGGCCGTCGGGCGTGAACTCCAGCGCGCTCGCGATGTACGGGCCGCCTGAGAACGTTCCCCGCACGAGGCCGGGCAGGCTCCAGCGGAACCGGCCGAGCGACGCCGTGACGAGGCCGCGCCCGTCCGGCTGGTACGCGATGTCGGTCGACGCGCCCAGACCGCTGTAGGACAACGACGACAGCCGTTCGCGCCGGGCGACGTCCCAGAGCGAGATCGTGTGGTCGCGGGTGAGCGCGGCCAGCCGGGAGCCGTCCGGGCTGAACGCCACCGACTCGACGCGGTCCGCGTGACCGTCCAAAGTGGCCAGACCGGTTCCGTCGAGGTCCCACAGCCGCACGGTTCCGTCGTCTCCTGCCGAAGCGACGGCGCCTTGAGCGACGTCGATGTCGTTGATGCCACCGGCGTGCCCGGTGAACGGCGGCACGGCGTCCTCGCGCACCGCCACGATCCGCCCGTAGCCGCCGGAGACCAGCAGCGTGCCGTCCCGGCCGAGCGCGATCGCCCTGGACTCGGTGCGGCCGCGGTCGCGGTAGGTCGTGATGGGACGCGCGGTGCGGAGGTCCCAGATCGTGACGAGCCCGTCCTCGTCGGCCACCGCCATCCGCCCGCCCACCGGCCCGGACGCCTCCCACGCGTAGGCGCCCTGCTTCGGCAGCTCGGACAGCAGCTTTCCGTTGGCGTCCCAGAACTTCACGCCCTCGCGCAGGGTCGCGGTGACGATCTGGTCGCCGTGGAACCCGACGTTGTTGACCTCCAGCGACGGGATCCTGCCGACCTGCGTGCCGGTCGCGGCGTCCCACACCGCCGGGTGTTCCTGGCCGTTCGCGGTGACCAGCAGCCTGCCGTCCGGGCTGAACGCCAGCGCGTTGACCTCGTGGGAGTGCGTTGTGAACGTGCGCTTGGTCCTGGTGGCGACGTCCCACACCTCGACCGCGCCGCCCTCGACGCCGACCGCGAACGACGTGCCGGACGGGTGGAACGCGAGCCCGGCGGTGATCGTGCCGAACTGGTGCGAGAACACGGCCTTGCCCGTCGTGAGGTCCCAGACCACGACATCGCCGCGACTACCGCCCAGTGCGGGCAGCGACGCGTTCGAGGCCAGGAACCTGTCGTCCGCGCTGAACTCGGCCTGCCGGGCGTAGCCGCCGTCGGTGAACGTGTTGTGGTCCGCCAGCAGCAGCTTGCGCGACCTCGTCTCCAGATCCCACACCGTGACGTGGCCGTCCCGGTCAGCGGTCGCGATCACGTCACCCTGGTTGGACACGCTCACATCGAGCACGGGTGGGCCGTCGGCGTTGAGCTCGATGCGGCGGCGGGGCGCGGACGCGGTGCTCAGCAACGCGCCTCGGGTGTCGTCGTCGGGATGCAGCCGGTACGCCGCCATGGCCTGCTGCCCGGCGAGGTCGGGGGCGGTGTCGACGAGCCCCCGCGCGGACAACGCGATCTGGTGCGCCTGCTCGATCCGTTGGCGCAGCTGGGCTTCCCGCGTCTGCCACCAGGCGACGCCCCCGCCGCCCGCGGCCAGCAGCAGCAGGACGCCCATGATCGCGACGAGCCTGGTCAGCAAGCGGTTGCGGCGCTTCACCGTCACCTGTTCGGCCTCGTCACGCCCGCGGCTGGCTGCGAGGAACGCCTCCTCGGCCGCGTTCAGCTCGCCGGAGTGGTCCTGCGCCCAGGCCGAGGCGGTGAGCAGCTGCGCGCCCCGGTAGAGCGCGCCCTCGTCGTGCGCGAGCTCGGTCCAGGTGTGGGTGGCGGCGGTGAGCCTGCGGTGGACCAGCAACGTCGACCGGTCGTCGGACAACCAACGCTGCAACCGGGGCCAGGCGCGGATCAGGGCCTCGTGCGCGATCTCGGCGGTGTCCTCGTCGAGCACCACCAGCCGTTCGGCGACCAGCCGGGCGAGCACGGCGTCGATCACCTCGGGCCCGGCGACGCCGTCGAGCTCGGCGCGGCGGATCGGCCTGCGGGTGTCCTCGGTGCCGTCGCCGAACGCGGTGAGCCGCACCAGCATCCGGCGCATGGCCTGCTGGTGTGCGTCGTCCAGCTCGTCGTAGGCGCGTTCGGCGGTCTGGGCGATCGCGCCCCGGACCCCGCCGCCCGCCCGGTACGCGGCGAGGGTGAGTTCGGTGCCCGACCGCTGCCACGTCTCCACGAGCGCATGCGACAGCAACGGCAGCGCGCCCGGCTCCGCGTCGACGTCGGCGAGGACGGTCGCGAGCAGGTCGGCGGAGACGGACAGCCCGCTCATGGCGGCCGGGCGCAGCACGATGTCCCGCAGGTCGGCGGTGGACGGCGGCCCGACCAGCACGGTGGCCTCGTCCGCCAGCGCCTGGACCAGCCCGGGGTGCTGCGTGACGTGGGCGAGGAAGTCGGCGCGGACGCCGAGCACGACCCGTGTGCGCCGGTGGGGTCCCTGGGCGGCGTCGAGGAGCACGGCGAGGAACTGTGAGCGTTCACTTTCACTGGCGCACAACGTGAACAGCTCTTCCAGCTGATCGACCACGAGCAGCACGCGCACGTCGTCCGGACCGCCTGCGAGCGCGGTGCGGACCTCGACGTCGAACGCCGCCGGGTCCGCGGCGAGGTCGGGCCGTTTGCCGGTCAGCGCGGCCAGTGCCGATGTGAGCGCTGCCATCGGGTGTGCGGTCGGGGTGATCACGACGGGCCGCCACCGGTCGTCCAGCCCGCCCACGACGCCCGCCCGCAGCAACGACGACTTGCCGCTGCCGGACGCGCCGAACACCCCGACCACGGGATGGCGGTCGATGCGGCGGTGGACGAGCTCCACGAGGTGGCCGCGGCCGAAGAACCACGGGTGGTGCTCGGGCTGGTACGCCATCAGGCCGCGGTAGGGGCAGTCGGCGCGGGTGGTCCTGGCCGGTGCGGGCTCGGCGATCGGCGTGCCGTGCAGCATCGTCTCGTGCAGGGCGCGCAGTTCGGGGCCGGGTTCGATGCCCAGGTCCTCGACCAGTCGTTCGCGGGCCCTGCGGAACACCTCCAGCGCCTCCGCCTGCCGGGACGCGCCGTAGAGGGCGGTCATCAGCCTGGCGTGCAACGGTTCCCGGTACGGGTTCGCCTCCACCAGCTCGGTCAGGCCGCCGATCACCTCGGCGTGCCTGCCCAGCGCGAGCTCGGCGGTGGCGCGGGCCTCGGCGGCGCGCAGCCGTGCCTCGTGCAGGCGGGCGGCGAACTGGTCGGGCAGGTCCGGGTACGCCGGTCCCCGCCACAGCGCGAGCGCCTCGGTGAGCAGGTCGGCCGCCTGCCGCGGATCCGCCGTCCGGCCGGCGTCCTCGGTCAGCTGCTCGAAGCGGTCGGCGTCGAGCTCGCCGGGTTCGATCCGGAGCCGGTAGCCGGACGGTTCGCGGGTGATCCGGTCGCCGAGGTCGAGGGTGCGCTTGAGCTGGTGGACGTAGAGGCGGACGTTCTCCCGCGCCGAGGCGGGCGGGACCTCCCAGAGCGTCTCGATCAGCTGCCGCGACGAGACGGGCGTGTTCGCGTGCCGCAGCAGCACCGAGAGCAGGGTGCGTTGCTTCGCCGACCGCAGCGCGACGTCCTCCTCGCCCACCGCCACGGCGATCGGACCGAGCACCCGGAACCGCACGCACCCTCCCCCGATGATCGGCGCGAACGTTAACAACGACCTGGCGTTATACGCAGCCGATACGCGGAAATACGGTCCTGTGCCGAGCGTTCCGGAACGTGCGAACCATCCATGTCTCGCTGTCGCTGCGCAACGTCCTGCTGGCCGACAAGATCGCGTCCCTGCTCGACGCCGTGCCGTGGGCCGTGCTGGGCACGCCCGCCGATGTGAACGTTCTCGACGCCTCGTGCGCGTCCGGTCCGGGGACCGTCGCGGTGCTGCCGTCGTCCGACGCGGTGGAAGGGCTGGTGCGGCTCGGGGTCACCGGGCTCGTGCTCGCCGACGACCCGCTGGAGGACGTCGTGCGGGCGATCCACGACGTCGCCCGCTTCGGTGGCTGGGTGTCGCCGAGGCTGGTGCCCGCGTTGCTGCCCGGTCCCCCGCCGGCGTCGCTGACCTCGCGTGAACGCGAGACGTTGCGGCTGGTCGCCGAGGGCCGCGAGAACGCGGAGATCGCCGAGGCCATGTTCATCACCGTGAGCGCGGTGAAGTACCACGTCTCCAACCTGCTGAGGAAGTTCGGCTGCCGGGACCGCACACAACTGGTCTCGCGACTAGGGCGTCCGCTGGCCGTGCGTTCCTAGCGTGCAGCCCATGAGAATCCTCGTTGCCGCCCTGATCTCGTTAGGGGTCCTGCTGGGGGTCGTCACCCCGGCGCAGGCCGCGCTCCCCGCGTGGCCGAACGTGAAGACCGGCCAGACCGGCGCGAACGTCCTGACCGCGCAACACCTGCTGCGCCACCGCGGCTACAACATCGGCGCCGACGGCGAGTTCGGCCCGGCCACCGAGGCCGCGGTGAAGCAGTTCCAGAGCGCCAACGGCCTGTCCGCCGACGGTCAGATCGGCCCGAACACCTGGCCGAAGCTGATTGTGAGCGTTCAACAGGGCAACAACAGCAACGCGGTGCGGGCGGCCCAGGTCCAGCTCAACCGCTACGGCTACAACCTCGCCGAGGACGGCGACTTCGGCGGCGGCACCCACAACGCCGCCGTGGCGTTCCAGCGTTCCAAGAGCCTCACCGCCGACGGCATCGTCGGCCCCAACACCTGGCAGACCCTCGTCGGCGGCTCCGGTTCCGGCGGCGGAGGCGGCACCTACAGCCTGCCGCTCGCGAAGAGCGCCCTGCCGCGCAGCGAGTACGACGACCCGCACCACGACTACCCGGCCATCGACCTCCCGGTGAACAGCGTCCCCGCGTACGCCATGGTCACCGGCACCGCCTACCGCATCAACGAGCCGAGCGGCTGCGGCAACGGCCTCCGCATCGTCAAGAGCGGCGTCGACTACATCTACTGCCACTTCTCGTCGTGGTCCGTGGCCAACGGCGCGTCGGTCAAGGCAGGCGACCGCGTCGGCACCACCGGCAACACGGGCAACTCGACGGGCCCGCACCTGCACGTGGCCATCAAGATCAGCGGAACCTCCTACTGCCCGCAGAACTTCCTGCTCGCCATCTACGACGGCCGCACCCCGCCGGCCCCGTCCTCACTGCCCCGCACGGGTTGCTTCTACTGAGTCCCCGTAACGACGCCAGCGGGCCTCCGATCCAGGTGAGTGACGTTCTCGCTCGTCTGATCGGAGGCCCGCCCGGTGTGGCACGCACCCCGCTTCCGGTTCCGGCTCGCGATCGCCGGAGGTACCGCGCTGCTCCTGTTCGGCGCGATCATTTCGATCGGGCCGATCGACTGGACGGCCGCAGCGGGCTTCCTCCAGCGGCACGCGCTGCAGATCGCGCTGTTCGGCGGCGGCTTCGCACTCCTCGGCCTCGCGCTCCGCCGCCGACCCCGGCGGCCGGCGTCGCTCGTGCTCAACCCAGCCTTGATCGCCGGAGCGGCTGTCGCGGTCGCGCTCATCGGCTGGGGCGCGACGAGTTGGCTGTTGTCGGAAGCGAACCAGGCTCCCGCCGCCGCACGGCCGCAGGCGCGGGTCGAGGCGATCAAGACAGGCCTGGGCACGGCGGCCGGGGCGGGTGGTGTCCTCGCGCTGTTGCTGGCGGTGCGGCGGCAGTGGCACCAGGAGATCACCGCCGTGGACACCAACCTCGACGCGTCCGAGAAGCGGATCACCGAGCTGTACACGAAGGCGGTCGAACAGCTCGGGTCCGACAAGGCCGCCGTGCGACTGGGTGGCCTGTACGCGTTGGAACGGGTCGCACAGAACAACGAGCCACAACGCCAGACCATCGTGAACGTGTTCTGCGCCTACCTGCGGATGCCCAACACCTACGAGGCCAACGAGCGCGTCCAGGAACTCGAAGTCCGGTCGACCGCCCAGCAGCTGCTCCAGACGCACCTGCGCAGGACCATGCCGGAAACGTTCTGGCGTGGCATGTCCATCAACCTCAATGGCGCCGAACTGATCAGCTTCAACCTAGGCTACTGCGAGGTGGCGGACGCATCGTTCGTCAAGGCTCAGTTCACCGAGTTCTCGTGGTTCAGTGGCTTCACGGCCTTGGGCAACTGCAACTTCACCTCTGCGAGGTTCTCCGGGGCCGTCACCTTCGGCATCCACTACCACGGCGACGGTCCCCATAGGAGAACGAAGATGAGCACCGCCGAGTTCGACGACACTGAGTTCCTCGGCGGCGTCTTGGGAATCGTGCACGTAGAGTCCAGGTCTTGGTGGCATGACGGGCCACCCACCCTGTGCGAGCTCCAGCCAAACCACTTGGGCGAGTGCAAGACGTCATCCGAGCCGGCTTGACGCGTCTGCCAGCACCCCTATGGCACTTCGGTAGTTCTACTCACGGTGAGCGACCACACAGGCCGCCGAGGAAACACTCGGGGCACCAGAACCGTTGTACAGGTTGGTCGGTGCGGTCCGTGTCCCCCGGGCCTCACCTCAACGCCTCCGCGGAAGACCACGAAAGTGGTGCCGCGCAGTGCTTTTCGCCGAGAGGCGACCGATCGCACCGGCCTCACCAGCTCGCCCGCAAGCCGTCAGCCTCCCCGACAGGCGGCTTGAGGGCGATCGTGGCCGGCGCGGAGCTCTCCTGCCGCGCCGGCCACTTCTTCTTGCACGAGAAGGTCTTTCGCCTTCGGCGGGGTGACCGGCCACACAGTTCACGTTGGAACACAACAGAACCCCGCGCCGTTGTGCAGGTTGGTCAGTGCGGAACGAGTCCCCGGGCCCCAACTAGAAACGCCTTCGCGGAATACCGTTCGGCTGGAACCGCGTTGTGCCCACCGCCGCGAGGCGACCGCCGCGCCGACCAGCAAGCTTCGCCCTCGAGCCGTACACCCCCAGGCGGCTTGAGGGCCTTCCCACCCGCATTTCCCTGCACCACCAAGACTCCTGGTGAGCGAGCACACAGATCACCGGGAAACACAACGGAACCCCAAGCCGTTGTACGAGACGGTCGGCGCGGAACGAGTCCCCGGGCCCCACACACAACAGCCTTCGCGGAAGACCGGTACGTCCGGAGCCGCGTCGAGCCACTCGCCGAGAGGCGACCGCCGCACCGACCACCTCACGCTTCGCCGCCGAGCCGCCCACCCCCCAACGGCTCGGTGGCCTGCCGCCCCCAGGCTGCCGGCCTCCCCCAGGCAGCATGGGGGCTTTCTCATGCCCGCGAACGGTCGAGGGCTCGGGCAGGAGGTGGCGCGAGAACTGCCCGCTGGAGACGGGGCGGGCGGAAACGCATTCCGCCGCAGGAAGCACCGGCGCGGTGTGCGCCGGCCGGGGCGAACGCTCAGGTGTTGGGGGAAGACGGGCAGGAGGTGGCGCGAGGACCGTCCGCGGGTGGAGGTGCGGACGGAGACGCGTCCCGCCGCGAGACGTACCGATGCGGTGCGCCAGTCGGGCGAACGCCCGTCCCGCAGTCCAGGTGCGGCTCTGGGCCGCAGATCAGGTGGTGACACGGTGTGCGCCAGCCGAGGCGAACGCCCGGCCCGGTGCAGGTGCCACCACCGTTTGGCCGCGACGGTGAATCGCTGCCCGCCATGCAACCCCGGCGGCGGATCGCGTGCCACTACCGTTGCACCGCAACCGATCGACCGCCAGGTCGGCGGCCGAGCGGTCGCGGCCCTGGCGGTGCGGCCGGGTTCGCGGCAGGCCGTCAGGCGACGCCGGCGGCGATCAGCTTCTCCCAGATCTCGCCCTGGTCGACCACCTCGACGCCGAGCTTCTCCGCCTTCGTCAGCTTGCCGGCGCCCACGCCCTCGCCCGTGATGAGCAGGTCGGTGGTGGCCGAGACGGAGGAGGCGGCGGTGGCGCCCGCGCGTTCGCACATCTTCTGGAACGTCGGGCGGGTCACCTTCTCGCCGGAGCGCGGGTCGCTGATCGAGCCGGTGATGACGACCGACTTGCCCTCCAGCGGTGCGCCGGCGACCACCACCGGGGGGAGGTCCTCCTCGCGGACTTCGAGGGAGACGCCTCGGTCGCGCAGGCGTTCGATCTCCGGGCGCAGGCGGGCCAGGTGCTGGGTCAGGGACTCGGCCACCTTCTGGCCGATGTCCTCCACGGACACCAGCTTCTCCACGCCCGCGTCGGCCACCTCTTCCAGGGAGCCGAAGCCCGCTCGGCACAGGCGGGCCGCGGTGCCTTCGGAGGCCATCGGGATCGAGAGGCCGATCAGGGCCCGGCGCAGGCCGACGGAGCGGCTGCGGTCGATCGACTCGATCATGCGCGTCGCGGAGATCTCGCCCACGCGGTCGAACTCCAGCAGGCGTTCCTTGGTCAGGGTGTAGAAGTCGGACGGGTTCACCAGGTCGCCGGTCTCGGCGAGGCGTTCGATCCACACCTGGCCGATGGCGTCGATGTCGGCCGCCGCGCGGGAGGACCAGTGGATCAGGCGGCGGACGGTCTGGGCGGGGCAGACCGCGTTGGTGCAGAACAGCTCCCGGCTGTTGCCCTGTTCGGTCAGCGGTTGCGCGCACGACGGGCAGTCGGACGGCGGCACGATCTCGCGTTCGGTGCCGGTGCGCTTCGACTCGTCGAGGACGCCCGCGACGAACGGGATCACGTCGCCCGCGCGGCGCACCAGGACCGTGTCGCCGATCTTGATGCCGCGCGACCGGATGACCTCCTGGTTGGCCAGGGTGGCGCGGGTGACCGTGGTGCCGCCGACGAACACCGGCTCCAGCCACGCGACCGGCGCGATCTTGCCCGTCTTGCCCACGTCCCAGACGACGTCGACCAGCACCGTCGTCTTCTCCTCCGCCGCGAACTTGTACGCGATCGCACCGCGCGGCGACGACGAACGGGTGCCTGCGGCGGCGAACGCGTCACGGTTCGCCAGGCGCAGCACGGCGCCGTCGAGGTCGTAGTCGAGCTTGTTGCGGGCCTGCTCGATGCCGCCGATCAGCTCCTGCGCCTCGGCGGCGGACGAGCAGTGCTTCATCTCCGCCACGCTGAAGCCCAGCTTGCGCAGGCCCGCGTCGAGGTCGGAGTCGGCGCTCTCCGGCTCGGTCGTCAGGTCGAACGCGAAGAACTGCATCCGCCGCCCCTCGACGGCCTTGGGGTCCTTCGCGCGCAACGTGCCCGCGGCCGCGTTGCGCGGGTTGATCAACGGCTTGTCCGGGTGCGCCGCGTTGTACGTGTCGAACGTGGACCGCAGCATCACGCACTCACCGCGCACCTCCACGCGGCCCGGCGCCTCCACCTTGTCCGGCACGCCGTCGCACAGAGCGCGCGTGAGGAACGTGACGTCGTCCCCCGTCGTGCCGTCGCCCCGCGTCACCGCCCGCGCGAGACGCCCGTTCTCGTACACGAGCGCGAGAGACAGCCCGTCGAGCTTCGGCATCACGACGACCGGCTGGCCGGGGAACCGCGCGAAGAACGACTCGACCTGCTCCGGCTTGTTCGCCTTCTCCAGCGACAGCATCGGCCGCGAGTGCCGCACGGGCGCGTGCAGCACCGAAGGCGCGCCCACGTGGTCGAGCGGGTTGTCCTCCGGCGCCAGCTCAGGGTGCTCGGCGACCAGAGAACGGAACTCGTCCTCGATCACGTCGTACTCCGCGTCGGCCACCAGCGGCTCACCCTGGTAGTACGCGTCCCGCAGCTCGACGATCCGGGCGGCGAGCTCCTGAATCCGATCCCCAGCAGCACTCATGGGCGGGACGTTACCCGGCACCACCGACAAAAACGGCCGGTCGAGCCTGGAGGCCCGCTCAAGTCCCGCTCGAACTCACCCGAACAGGCCGATCTCGTGCGCCACGATCCCGCACCGGTACACCAGATCGGGTCGCACCTGGCTGATCATCTCGAAGTCGGCCGACCGCAGCACCCGCACCAGATCGGTCCGCCGGTCCGGCGCGTGCCGGTACCCCTGCTCGTGCAGCCGCAGCCACGCGTCGAGCATCGCGATCTCGCACCACTGGTCGATCCGCGGCGCCCCGAGCCCGTCGAAGACGTCGAGCAGCTCCTCGTCAGCCCCTCCCCGGCCGATCCGGTCGCACAGTTGCACGACGAACGCGCTGCTCTCCGCCAGTGACGTCTTCGCCAGCTCCCGCAACGTCTCCGCGCCCACGGTGACGTCCCGCCGCAGGCACTCCAGCACCAGATCGGGGAACCGGTCGGCCCACCACAGGTAGTGCGCGGCCCGTTCCCACGGCTCCACGGGCGACGCCGCGAGCTCCAAGACGGCCCGTGCGTAGTGCACGTCATAACGCGCCGCGGGGAGGGCTTCGGCCATGTAGCTCAACGCCTTGCCGGCGGCGTCACCGACGAAACGCGCCTCCAGGACCGCCTCGCGCAACCCGTCGGCGTCCACAGTGGTCCCGATGCCGAGCACCGGCGACGACGGCTCGTCCCAGCTCACGTACAGCAGCCCCACGAGTTCCCGCCAGTCCGCATCGGACAGTTGCGACCGCCAGAACGCCGCCAGCCGGGGCCAGTCGTCCACGCCGATCTCGCGCGCGGAGCACAACGGGGCGAGCGCCACGTGCAGCAGCACGAGGTTGAGCGAGTAGACCGCGTTCCGTTGCGAGAACGCGAACAACCGCCGCACCACCCCCGCCAGCTCGGCGCGGTCGGCGGCCGCGTCCGCCAGCTCGGCCAGCAACGAGACCACCCGCGACGTCAGCGGCTTCGGCGACAGCAGGTCCCACATCCGGCCCCGCGCGCCCAGCGCGGTCCAGATCCGCCTGGCCAGCAGGTGCTCGCCGAACGCGGCCTGGAGGAACTCGTACCTGCCCGACAGCGGCCCGAGCGCCGACCCCCGCTGCAACGCGTTGTCGACGGCGTCGTAGAGCGCCAGCATCAACAACAGCAACGGCTGTTCCGCGAACGGCCGATGAGCGAGAGCGACGGACAACGGCAACGGCGACAGCCCGCGCTCGGCGAAGTAGCAGACGTTCGCGGAGCCCCACACCTCCAGCCACTCCGCGATGTCGTCGTCGGAGAGCGGCGGCACGTGCAGCACCTCGGCCCCGTCGAGTCCCTCCCTGCTCGTCACCACGACGGCGACGCCCCGAGCGCGCTGGAGCTCCAGCAGCTCGGGCCTGATCCCGTCGGCCAGCACGACGGCGGCCCCGTCCGGCACGGCCGCGGGGTCCCTGACGACGGTGAACCCGCTCGCGGGCAACCTCGCCGCCAGCACTTCGACCAGCACCGACTTGCCCGAACCCCGCCCACCCACGAGAGCCAGCGGGCGGAGCGCGGCCACCGGTGACCTCAGATGCGCCACGATCCGCTCGTAGAACGCCGGATCGACGTGCGCCTGGGCGACCAGCGGGATCTCCAGCCCCTCCGGCACCTCCCCCAGGTCGATGATCGGCCGGTCGAGCTCGCGAAGGTTCCCCACCCCTCCGAGTCGACCAGCGATCCGCTCCGCGCGCCGCCCGCGCACGACGACAGGTCGTTTGGGACCGTTGAACGGCAACCGGCGATCGGCCGAACGGACCAGCCGCGACGAAGTCATGTACTCGTGTGCACTACAAGCGCGTCCACGAACAACGGCCACACGGCTCGTGGCAGGTCATGCCCCACCGAGTCCAGCACCAGCAACGACGCACCAGGCACCGCATCGCGCAACGCCTCCCCGTGCGCCAACGGATAGACGGGATCTATCGCACCGTGCACCACCAACGTCGGTGCGACCACGTCTCCGAACCCACCACCACGCGGAGCGTCGAATTCCATGCAGAAGTGGTTGGTCATGGCCGACTGGATGTTCACGGTCCGTGCGACGTCTTCCACGGCCAACGCGCGCACGGCGGCCTCGTCGAAGTACGGCGACGCGCCCGCATAGGCCCGTAGCGCCGACACGATGTTCTCCACGTCAGACGACGCCTCAGCAGACGACGCCTCCAAGAACTCCGGGGTCATCTCCGGCAGCCCAGGATCGCCGGTCGTGGTCGCCACGAACGTCAGCGACGCCACCCGCGCAGCGTGCTCGACGCCCAACGCCAGCGCGATCGCCCCGCTCATCGACCGCCCGACCACGTGCGCACGCTCGACCCCGAGTGCGTCCAAGATCCCCACGGCGTCCAGCACGAGATCGGACAGCGCGTACCCGGGCGACCCAGGCGGATAGCTCACGGACAACCCGGTGTCGCGGTTGTCGTAGCGGATCACGTACCGACCGCGCGCCGCGAGAGAGGCGCACAACTCCGTCTCCCACCACAACATGGACGCGCACGCACCATGAATCAGCAACACCGCCGGATCAGCAGAAGACCCGAACGTCTCCACACACAACTCCACGCCGTTGACGAGCATCACCGCACCGCCGGTCCATCGCGCAGAACGCCCCGAACGTGATCCAACGAGAGAGAGGCGGGGTCGAACGCCGTGAGGCACCAGGTAGCGCCAGCCGCCGCATAAGCCGAGACATCAGCCCCAGGCTCGACCTCGCAGACGTAGTCGAACGGCCCCGAAGAGGTCCGCAACGCCTCCACCTGACCGACGGCGTCCGCGAACTCCGCGGCCGACGACAGGTTCACCGGGAAGAAGCCGTCCAGCCCGGCCGCCCGCCGCATCGGCCGCGCGTTCCCCGGAAAACCCGCCGCCCACACCGGCACGCCAGGCCGTTGCACCGGACGCGGAAGGAACGACACACCGTCCACTGTGTAGTGCTCGCCGCGGTGCCGCACGACCTCACCGCTCCACGCGGCGCGCAGCACGGCCAGCGACTCGTCCAGCATCCGCCCGCGCACCCGGTCGTCGCACTCCTCGCCGGTCCGGGAGAACTCCCCGGCGAACCGGTCGCTGCCGAGCCCGACCCCGAGCACGAGCCGGCCGCCGCTGAGCACGTCCAACGAGGCGGTCTCGCGGGCCAGCTTGACCGGGCGGCGGCGGGTGATGGCCGAGACCATCGGCCCGAACCGCAACGTGGAGGTCGCGCAGGCGATCGCGGTCAGCGTGATCCACGGATCGGCCACGTGCGTCACGGGCTCGCGCCACCGCACGTGGTCCCACACGAACAGCCCGTCCCAGCCGGCCTCCTCCGCCTCCCCCGCGAGGCGAGCCACCAGCCCCGGATCAGCGAGGACGTCGAACAACGGCAACCAAAGCGCACATCGTGGGTTCATGCGACCAACGCTAGGAACGCACGACCATAAACAAAAGCGATAGATTCTGTTCAAGGCAACAAGCTACGCTTATCGAATGCTCGACCTCCGCCACCTCGCCACCCTCGACGCAGTCGCCACCGAGGGCACCTTCGGCCGCGCCGCCGACCGCCTCGGCTACACCCAGTCGGCCGTGAGCCAGCAGGTGGCGGCCCTCGAAAAGGCCGTGGGCGGCACGGTGTTCGACCGCCCGGGAGGCCCGAAACCGGTCCGCCTCACGCCGCTCGGCGAGGTGGTCCTGCGCCACGGACGCGACCTGCTGGCCCGCGCCCAGGCCACCGAGGACGCCGTCGAACGCTTCAAGGCGGGCGAGGGCCGCGTCGACATCGGCACGTTCCAGAGCATCACCAACGTCCTGCTCCCCGCAGTGGTGCGCAGGCTCCTCGACGACCACCCGAACGCCGACATCCGGCTGTTCGAGGAGGAGACCGACCAGCCCACCGCCGACGGCCTCGACCTGGTCTTCTTCGACGGCAGACTCACCGGCGACGTCGAGCAGACCAAGATCCTCGACGACCCGTACGTGCTGGTCACCCGCCCGGGCCAGTTCGCAGCGGGCCCGGTCCCGCTGGAAGTCCTGCACGGCGCGGCCATGGTCGCCCAGCCCCCGATCTGCGACCAGGCCAGGGTCGAACGCGTCTACGCGGAGCACGGCGTCGCACCCCTGATCGTGTTCCGCACCGCCGACAACCGCGGCGTGCTCTCGATGGTCCGCGCCGGCATGGGCATCGCCGTCATGCCGAAACTCGCGCTCGACGACACCAGAGGCCTCGCCACCCACGACCTGGCCCCTGCGCTCGCGCCGCGCGAGATCTACCTCGCCTGGCAGGCGAACCGCACCCTGTCCCCGCTCGCCGCCAAGGTCGTCGAGCTGACCAGGCAGACCGCGAAAACCCTCTAGTCGCGCGGCCCGCGCAACGTCAGCACCACCCGCAGCACGTGCTCGACCGCGGCCGGGAACACGGCGCCGCGCAACTCGTCGCGGTGCACCAGGGTCTGCCCGGCGAACTCGACCATGCGCTCCGGCCCGACCCGCCGCACCACCAGCGCGGCGACCTCCTCCAGCTCGAGCCGAGGGTTGTCGAGGCGGGTCAGCGCGAACTCGACGATCAGCTCCTCGTCACTCACGGCACCCCAACCCTTCAGTTTCTCCCACCGATACACGTCGAAAACATGCGCTGGACCGATGATCCACGCCACCCGCACGCTGTCGAGCATGAAGTTCTCGCGGCCAGCAGCCCGCAGCTGGAGATGCCCGCCCGCTCCCGCCGAGGTGCGGGACTTCCACGCGGGGCTGCCCGACTACGCGCCCACTCCGCTGACCGAGCTCCCGAGTCTCGCCGCTGAGCTCGGAATCGGCCGACTGTTCGTCAAGGACGAATCTTCCCGGCTCGGCCTGCCCGCTTTCAAGGCTCTCGGCGCTTCGTGGGCGATCCACCGGCTTCTCAAGGACGCGAACGGCCAGGTCACGTTCACCACCGCGACGGACGGCAACCACGGCCGCGCGGTCGCCAGGCTGGCCCGCCTGAACGGCCACCGGGCCCACGTCTTCGTCCCCGACACGGTTCCCGCACTGGCTATTGACGCCATCCGCCGGGAGAACGCCCAGGTCACGGTGGTCGACGGCACGTACGACGACGCGGTGGCACAGGCCGCGCGGGCCGGCGGTGTCCTCGTGCAGGACATGGGGTGGCCGGGCTACGAGCAGGTGCCGGCGTGGATCGTCGAGGGCTACGGCACGCTCTGCCACGAGATCGACGAGCAACTGCCGTCAGAACCCGACCTCGTCGTCATCCCGGTCGGCGTCGGCTCGTTCGCCCAGGCCGTGATCACGCACTACCGCAGCTACAGCGGCACCCGGCTGCTCGCGGTCGAACCCGACACCGCCGCCTGCGTCTTGCAGAGCCTCCAAGCAGGAGAGCTCACGACCGTGCCGACCGGCGACACGATCATGGCCGGGCTCAACTGCGGCACGCCGTCCGCCACCTCGTGGCCGTACCTGAGCAACGGTCTCGACGGCGCCGTCGCGATCTCCGACGACGACTGCACCAAAGCCGTGGAGGACCTCCACGCGCTCGGCGTCCACTCAGGACCCTGCGGCGCCGCCTCCCTCGCCGGGCTCCGCGCCGTCCGCGCGGACCTCGGCGATCTCGACACCGTCGTTCTCATCAGCACGGAAGGACGCCCGTGAACCCTCGTGACCTCCTCGCGGACCTGATCGCGATCGACTCGGTCAACCCCGACCTCGTCCCCGGCGGCCGCGGCGAAGGCGAGATCGCCGACTTCTGCGCCACCTGGTTCCGCACCAACGGTTTCGAGGTCCACCGCCTCGAACGTCGACCGGGCAGGCCGTCGATCGTCGCCGTCAGGAAGGGCAGCGGCGGCGGGAAGTCGTTGATGCTCAACGGCCACCTCGACACCGTCGGGCTGGCGGGCTACGACGGCGACCCGCTCGCCCCCAGGACCGAGGACGGCCGGATGTACGGGCGGGGCACGTTCGACATGAAGGGCGGCATCGCGGCCATGATGGTCGCCGCCGCCCGAGCCACCGAACGCCCGCTCAAAGGTGACGTCATCGTCGCGTGCGTTGCCGACGAGGAACACGGCAGCACGGGCACAGCGGAGGTGCTGGAGTCGTTCACGGCCGACGCCGCCATCGTCACCGAACCCAGCCACCTCGAAGTCACCCTGGCGCACAAGGGTTTCGTGTGGTTCGACGTCGAGATCGCGGGCCGGGCTGCCCACGGGTCGCGCCCGGAGCTCGGCATCGACGCGATCGCCAAGGCAGGCCACTTCCTGGTCGCCTTGGAGCAGCTCCAAGAAGACCTCGCGAACGGTCCACGACACCACCTGCTCGGCACCGGCACCGTCCACGCCTCCCTGATCAGCGGCGGCGAGGAGGCGTCCACCTACCCGGCGACCTGCAGGATCACCCTCGAACGCCGCACGGTCCCCGGCGAGTCACCGCAGCAGACCCACCAGGAGCTGCAGACCATCCTCGACCATCTCGCGAAGACCGTCCCCGACTTCACGGCCACCCTCACCCGAGGCCTCGCCAGGGACCCGTTCGAGGCCGACCCGGAAGCCGAGATCGTCCGCACCCTCGTCGCCCACCTCGGCGCACCCCCGATCATCCGCGCCGAGCCGTTCTGGACCGACTGCGCGCTGCTCGACCAGGCGGGCATCCCCTGCCTGCTGTTCGGCGTCGACGGCGCGGGCGCCCACGCGGCGACCGAGTACGTCGACCTGGCCTCGCTCGACCGGCTGACCGAGGTGCTCACCAGCACGATCAAGGCCTTCTGCGACTAGGTTCTTGCCCCGGGGACAGGGGGAACCGGGGATGCCACGCAAGGAAAGACCGCTCGACGCGGGCGATTCAGCTGTGCTCACGTTCGCGCGGGAGCTCAGGTCGTTGCGGGAACGGGCGGGGAGCCCGACCTACCGCCGGCTCAGCTCGCTGACGCACTACTCGGAGGCGGCGCTGTCGCAGGCCGCCGCCGGGCGCAAGCTGCCGACGTTGCAGGTCACGCTGGCCTACGTCCGGGCGTGCGGCGGGTCGGAGGAGGAGTGGGAACGCCGCTGGCACGCGACGGCGGCCGACGAGCCGCGGCCGGAGCACGACGTCAGCTCGCCCTACGCGGGCCTGGCGCCGTTCGGGCAGGACGACGCGGAACGGTTCTTCGGCCGCGACCGGCTGATCGACCAGCTCGCCGACCGGGTCGGGTCCCAGCGGGTCGTGGTGGTCGTCGGCGCGTCGGGCGCGGGCAAGTCGTCGCTGCTGCGAGCCGGCCTCATGCCCAGGCTCCCCGAAGCCGTCCTGTTCACGCCGGGCCAGCACCCGCTCGACGAGTACGCCAAGGCGGCCAGGACCGCGGACACCGTGCTCGTCGTCGACCAGTTCGAGGAGATCTTCACCCTCTGCGAGGACCGCGACACCCGCCGCAGGTTCGTCGACGCGGTGACCACCCACCGCGTCGTGCTGGGCGTGCGCGCCGACTTCTTCGGTCACTGCACGGACTTCCCGGTGCTGGTCGAGGCGATGGGCAGCGGCCAGGTCGCGGTCGGCCCGATGAGCACCGACGAGCTGCGCGCCGCGATCGTCCAGCCGGCGCGCCGGACCGGCCACACCGTCGAGACCGCGCTGGTCGCCGAGCTCGTCGCGCACTGCGCCGACCAGGCGGGCGCGCTGCCGTTGCTCTCGCACGCACTGCTGGAGACCTGGCACCGCCGCAAGGGCAACACCCTGACGTTGCAGGGTTTCCGCGCCGCCGGTGGGTTCGAGGGCGCGCTGACCCGCACGGCCGAGTCGGTGTTCGCGGGCCTCACCGAACGGCAGCAGGAGCTCGCGCGGTCGTTGTTCCTCAGGCTCACCGCGATCGGCGACGGCACCGAGGACACCAAACGCCGGATCAGCCGCCGCGAGCTGGACGACGACCCGGACACCGCGACGACCCTGGAGGCGCTGACCACCCACCGGCTGATCACCGTCGACCGCGACCGCGTCGAGATCACCCACGAGGCGTTGCTGCGCTGCTGGCCACGGCTGCGCGAGTGGCTCACGGCCGACCGCGACGGACTGCGCGCCCACCGCGACCTCGCCGAGTCGGCGGCCGTGTGGGAGTCGTTGCACCGCGACCCCGGCGCGCTGGTCCGGGGCGCGCGGCTCGGCGCGTTCCGGCCGTGGCTGCTCGCCCCACCGCACCCGCTGACCGCGCGCGAACGCGAGTTCCTCACCACCAGCGTCACCGCCGAGTCCGCGGAGCTGGCCGGCACCCGGCGGGCACGACGCCGCCTCCAGGTCCTCGTCGGCCTGCTGACCCTGTTGCTGATCATCGTGACCGGCATCAGCGTGACGGCGATGCAGGCCACCTCCGAAGCGACCCGCCAGCGCAACACCGCGCTCTCCCAGAAGGTCGCGCAGGACGCGAAACGGCTGCGCGGCACCGATCCGGCACTGGCCGCCCAGCTCGCGCTCGCCGCCTACCGGCTCTCCCCCACGCCCGACGCCCGCAGCGCGGTGCTCAGCTCGTTCACGCCGTTCTACTCGACCCGCCTGACCAGCCACACCGACAACGTCAACTCCGTCGCGTACACGCCGCAACGCAAGCTGCTCGCCAGCGCCGGACGGGACCACACGGTGCGCGTCACCGACGTCGCCGACCCGCACCACCCGCGTGAGATGGCGACGCTCAGCGGCCACACCGACAACGTCGTGAAGGTCGCGTTCAACGCCGACGGCACGATCATCGCCACGGCCGGATGGGACCGCACGGCCCGTTTGTGGGATTCGAGCACCGGCGCGTTGCTCACCACCATCCCGCACGACGACCAGGTCAACGCGGTGGCGTTCCACGGCAACGTCCTCGCGACGGCGAGCACCGACAAGACCGTGCGGCTGTGGGACCTCACCGATCTCCGCGCCGCCCGCCAGACCGCCGTGCTGCCGCACCCCGACTCGGTCATCTCGCTCGCGTTCGGCACCGACGAGCTCGTCGCGGGCACGTGGGACGGCAGCACGCTCGTCTGGGACCTGACCGGCACGCCCACCAGCCGGGTGCTGCCCGGCAAGGGCCCGGTGCACGCCGTCGCCGTCAGCCCCGACGGCACCACGATCGCCACCAGCCACGACCGGGACGTCAAGCTCTGGCCGAGGACCGGGGAGCCGCGCACGCTGACCGGGCACACCGACGTGGTGCGCGGCCTGGCGTTCAGCCCTGACGGCCGGCTCGCCAGCACGTCCGTCGACCGCTCGGCCCGCGTCTGGGACCTCACCCAGGCCGACCCGCTCGTGCTCACCGGCCACACCGCGGGCGTCGTCGGGGCCGCGTTCGCCGGATCGGTGCTGGCCACGGCGAGCGACGACCACACCGTCCGGCTGTGGGACCTGCCCGGCGAGCTCCTCCAGGCGCACAGCGACTCCGTCTACTCCGTCGCCACCCACGGCACGATGATCGCGACCGGCGGCTACGACCGCATCGTGAAGCTGTGGCAGGACGGCCGCCTGCTGCACACCCTGACCGGACCGGACGGCCCGGTGAACGCGGTGAGGTTCTCGCCCGACGGCAAGACCCTGTACGCCGCGAGCGCCGACCACCGCGTGCACCGGTGGAACATCAGCGGCACGCCGGCGAAGCTCCCCGACCTCGCCGGGCACTCCGACGCCGTCAACGCCCTCGCGCTCAGCCAGGACGGCAGCACGATCGCCACCGGTGGCACCGACCGCACCATCGTGCTGTGGGACGCGCGCACCGGCACGTCGATCGGCACGCTCCTCGGCCACTCCGAGTCGGTCGAGGCGCTCGCGTTCAGCCCCGACGGCCGCCGTCTGGCCAGCGGTTCGTCCGACTTCAGCGCCCGGATCTGGGACGTCGCCACGCGCCGGGTGAGCGTTCACCTCACCGGCGGGTCGCACGCCGTGAAGTCCGTCGCGTTCAGCCCGGACGGCAGGCTCCTCGCCACCGGCGGCACCGACTTCGCCGTCCGCCTGTGGGACGCGGGCACCGGCACCCCGGTCGCCGAGCTCACCGGACACACCGACACCGTGCACGCCGTCGCGTTCTCCCCCGACGGCACCACGCTGGCCAGCGCGAGCGCCGACCACGACGTCCGGCTGTGGCACGTGGCCGGCCGCACGCCGTTCGCCACCCTGTCCGGCCACACCGAACGGGTGTACGCGCTGACGTTCTTCCCCGACGGCCACACGCTGCTCAGCGCGGGTGGCGACCGGACCGTGCGAGCGTGGGAGGCCGACGTCGAGCACGCCGCCGAACGCGTCTGCGCCGCGGTGTCGCCGCTCCTGTCCGCCCCCGACTGGAACCGCCACTTCCCGGACGTCGACCCCGCCCCGCCCTGTCCGTGATCGTCAGGCCGACGATCGCGGCAGACCCACTTCCTCACTCATCGGAAGATCCCCCTTCTCGTTCCTCACTTCCTAGCGAGAAGGGGTTCTTCACGGTCGAGGCCCGCGCACTGAAGAATCAACGATGAACAACCAGGTCAGGCCGGTGCGGCGGGTTCCTTCGCACGACCTGCCCAGCGCATGACGGGTTCCTCGACGTACTTCCAGGACAGCGCCGCCGCCACGACCGTGAGCACGGCGGCGACCGGTCCGGCGGCCGCGCCGAGGTCCGGGCGCAGCCACAGCGTCAGCGGGTAGTTCCAGAGGTAGGCGCCGTAGGACAGGGTGCCGAGCGCGACCAGCGGCTTGATCGGCGTCGCCACCTGCTCCCACTGCGACCACACGAGCAGCAGCACCGCCGTGCAGGCCGCGATCGCCGGACCCGCGCCGAGGTAGGTCAGCGCGTGGCCGCGCAACGGCACGACCGACAGCACCGCCAGCCCGGTCAGCGCGACCGGCACACCCCACACCGGGGCGCTGGTCAGCTTGAGCCGGGTCGCCGCGCCGATCACGAAGCACACGAACCACGACGTGGGCAGCGCGTAGGCGTTGTCGGCGTTCGGCCAGAGCCAGACCAACGTGGCCGTGCAGGCCGCCAGGGACGCGACAGCGACGACGGCCAGCACCGCGCCGGTCCGGCCGCGCACCCAGGCGAACGCGAGCAACGCCGGCCACAGCAGGTAGAACTGCTCCTCGGTGGCGAGCGTCCAGCCGTGGAACGCCGCCGGGCTCACCCCGCCGATCGGCAGGTTGCCGGTGAACGTGACCAGCACGAGCACGGTCCTGAGCAACCTGTCCCGCTCCCCCAGCGGATCGAACACCAGCGTGACCAGCGCGAACACGAGTGTGAGCGCTATCAACGCGGGCAACAGCCTGCGTGCCCGGCGCAGGTAGAACCGCTTGAAGTCGACGCGCCCCCGCGTCTCCAGCTCGCGCTGCAGGACGCCGGTGATCAGGTAGCCGCTGAGCGTGAAGAACACGACCACGCCGACCACCCCGGCACCGGGGAACACGTCGGGGAACGCGTGCCGCAGCATCACCAGCAGGATCGCGATGCCGCGCAGCACGTCCAGTCCGGCGACGCGCCTCACATCGCTCCCCTGATCAGCTTGTCCAGCAGGTCCGGATAGGACAGTCCGGCGGCCGCGAACATCTTGGGCACCTGCGACTCCGCCGTCATGCCCGGCATCGTGTTGACCTCGTTGAGCACGAACCCGTCCGCGGTCAGGAAGAAGTCGACGCGGGCCAGGCCGCGGCAGCCCAGCGCCTCGTAGACCCGCAGTGCCGCGTCCTCCAGCGCCTTGAGCTCCGCGTCCTCCAGCGGCGCCGGAATCACGAACCGCGCGCTGCCGTCGTACTTCACGGTCGTGTCGAAGAACCCGGGCACGTGGATCTCCAGCGGTGGCCCGGTCCGGCGGCCCTCGTCCGGGTCGTCCAGCACGGCGACGTCGATCTCCCGCCCGGTCAGGACCTCCTCGACCAGCACCCGGTCGTCGAGTTCCAACGCCCTGCGCACCGCGGGTTCGAGGTCCTCCTCGCGCTCGACCAGGGCCACCCCGAAGCTCGACCCCGCCGCCACCGGCTTCACCACGACCGGGCCGCGGAAGTCCACAGTGGACGCGTCGGTGACGAGAACGCCCTTGGCCGTGCGCACTCCGACGGCCTCGGCGACCAGCTTGGTGGCCCACTTGTCCATCGCGAGCGCGCCGGCCCGCAGCGGCGAGCCCACGTACGGCACGCCCGCGAGTTCGCAAAGGCCCGCCAGCGTGCCGTCCTCCCCCAGCGGCCCGTGGACCAGCGGCACCACCACGTCGCACGTCGCCAGCACGTCGAGCGCGGCGGCCAGGCTGCCCGAGGTGAGCGTGTCCAGCACCTGGCCGTCCGGCCCGTGCCACCGGCCGTCGCGGCCGATGGTGAGCGCCACCACCTCGTACTTCGCCGGGTCGAGCGCCGCCCGCACGGACGCCGCCGACGCGACCGAGACGTCGTGTTCGCAGTTCTGCCCGCCGCCGATCACGGCGACGCGGATGCCCCTCATCGCACGTTCCTCCGCACCCTCGCCCCGATGCCCGTCACGATCTCGTGCGGGATCGTGCCCGCCCAGTGAGCCCAGTCCGCGACCGTCGGCTCACCGCCGTCCCCCGGTCCGAAGACCACCGCTTCCTCCCCCGGTTCCACCGCGTCATCCCCCACGTCGACCACGACCTGGTCCATCGAGATCACGCCGGCGACCGGCCGCCGCCGTCCGTTCACCAGCACCTCCGCCCGTCCGGACGCGATGCGCGGCAAGCCGTCCGCGTAGCCGACCGGCAGCAACGCGAGCGTCGTCGCCCGGTCCGCCAGCCACGAGTGCCCGTAGCCGACCCCGGTGCCCGCCGCGACCCGCCGCACCTGGACCACCGGCGCCGTCAGCCGCAGCGCGCAGCGCAGGCGGGTGGTCCCGGACGGGTCGATCCCGACGAGCCCGGCCCCGATCCGGACGACGTCGAGGTGCGCGCTCGGGTCCGTGAGCGCCGCGCTGGTCGCCGCGAGGTGCCGCACTGACGGCCGCAACCCGGCCTGGCGCGCCATCTCGACCCCGCGCAGCAACGCCCGGCGGCCCGGCTCGTTCGCTCCCGGCACGTCCGCGCACGGCAGGTGCCCCATCACCCCGACGACCCTGACCCGTCCGGCCAGTTCCGCCCGCCGGGCCGCGGACATCAGCGCGAGCCAGGTCTCCGACGCGGCCCCGTCCCGCGCCATCCCGGTGTCGAGCTGGAGGTGCACGCGCACCCCGCCGTCCAGTGCCGCCAGGTGCGCGAGGCTCGGCACGCTGAGGTCGATCCCGTGCCGCACCGCGATGTTCGCGTTCACATCGACCGGGTTGAGCCAGCTCAGCACCGGAACGTCCACACCGGACTCCCGCACCGCCACCGCCTCGGCGAGCGACGTGACCCCGATCCAGCGCGCCCCCGCCGCCACGGCCGTCCTGGCGACGTCGCCGAGCCCGTGCCCGAACCCGTCCGCCTTCACGACCGCCATGACGTCACCGCGGGCCCACGAGACGAACCGCCTCGCGTTCTCGGCCACCGCGGCGAGGTCGACGTGCAGCGTCGGCGCGACGGCCGCCTGCCGCAGAGTGGTCACACGCGCGCCCATTCGGGCACCTCCACCGGTCCGTAGAGCGCGTGGTCGGCGCCGGACAGCAGAGCCCAGTAGCGGTCGCCGTAGGACCAGTGCCACCACTCGGTCGGGTAGTTGACCAGGCCCGCGTCACCGAGCACGGTGGCCAGCACCGCGCGGTTGTACTGGGCCTCGTCGTCGACCTCGGCGGCGAAGAAGCACCGGCCGTCGCTCTCCTCGGGGGTCGCGTCGACGGCCGTGCCCATCCACAGCTCGGCGCCGGACGACGTGACCAGCGTGAGGTCGACCGCGGCGCCCGCGACGTGCGGCGCGACGTCCAGCGGCGCCACGAACCGGCTGGACAACCGGCTGATCTCGACCTCGTCGGCCGCCGGGTGCAGAGCGCGCAGCTCGTCCGTGTACCGCTCGATGATCGCGTTCTGGTCGGCGGTGGTGCGGTGCCCCTCGATCACCCGCAGGTCCACACCGGACGGAAGCAGCGCGCGGGCGACGTCGAGCCGTCGCGCGAGCCCTTCCCGCACCAGCACGCCAGGCGCGAAGTCCAGTGGTACCAACGGGTCCCCGTTGTCGAGGACCCGGACGGCACGCACGATCGGATCGGCTAGCAGGATGGTCATGCCGCCAACCTAGGAACGCGCGTCCACTGCGGACTCCTCCTGGAGGCCACCCCCGCCCGCCGAACGGCCGGTTCGCACACGCGCCCATCAGCCGTTCGGACGAGGTCCCACGGCGCCGGAAAATTCGGCAGACTGTAGTCGTGACCCGACTGAGGACGATCTGACGTGCACGCCGCCGGCATTGTGCTGCACCCGCAACGCGACTCCGCCCCCGCCGTCGAGGCGATCCTCGGCTGGGCGACCAACCGCGGTGTCGAGATCCTCGGCATCAAGGACGAGATCCAGCGCCTGCGCTGCGAGGCCACCCCCGTCACCGCCGAGGACCTGGGCCGCCGGGCCGACCTGGTGGTGAGCCTCGGCGGCGACGGCACGATGCTGCGCGCCATGCGCCTCGCCGACGGCGAGAAGGCCCCCGTGCTGGGCGTCAACCTGGGCAAACTCGGCTTCCTGGCCGAGGTCGACGTCCCGGACCTGCCCGCGGCCCTCTCCGCGATCGACGCCCACGACTTCTCCGTCGAACCCCGCCTGGCCGTGGACGCGACGTTCAACGACCGGAAGGTCACCGCGTTCAACGACGTGGCGGTCGTCCGCATCCCCGGCGAGGGCAGCGCGCGGGTGGCCGTGCACGTGGCGGGTCAGCCGTTCGTCAGCTACGCCTCGGACGCGGTCATCGTCGCCACCCCGACCGGGTCGACCGCCTACAGCTTCTCGGCGGGCGGCCCGATCACCAGCCCGTCCGTCGAGGCCATCCTCGTCACGCCCGCCGCGCCGCACTCCGCGTACAGCCGGGGCGTCGTGCTGTCGGTCCACGACGAGGTGGAGCTCGACCTGCTGCCGTCCAGCGGCCGTCTCGCCGTCGAGGTCGACGGCATGGTCGCGGGGTACGTCGAACCGGGCCAGCGGGTGTCGTTGCGGGGCAGGGCGGCCGCCGCGCGCGTGGTGCGGCTCGGGATGACGACCTTCTACCAGCGGGCCCGGCGCAAGCTGAACCTCAGCGACTCGGCCGAGCTCGCCTGACCCCTCCAGCCGTGCTCAAGCCCCGCTTGTTCGGATGTCCGCGCCGAGCAAACGGAGGGGGAAGCCGACGATGGAGCTGAACAGGCGCAAGGTGTTCGCGCTGGGGGCGGGCGCCGCGCTCGCCGCGAGCACCGGAACCGCCGCTGCCGACGCGGAGAGGACGGCGCCCGAGCCGAACCTCCCCGGCTTCAAGCACAACTACGCCACCGTCAACGGGGTGCGCCTGCACTACGTCACGGGCGGCCGGGGCGAGCCGCTCCTGCTGCTGCCGGGCTGGCCGCAGACCTGGTGGCTGTACAACAAGATCCTGCCCGCGCTCGCCACGAAGTTCCGGGTGATCGCGGTCGACATGCGCGGCCAGGGCTCGTCGGACAAGCCCGCCGGCGGGTTCGACAAGAAGACCATGGCGACGGACCTGCACGAGCTCGTCAAGAAGCTCGGCTACGACAAGGTCAACGTCGTCGGCCACGACCTGGGCAGCATGGTCGCGTTCTCGTTCGCCGCGAACTTCCCGAACGCCACCAAGAAGGTCGCGTTCATGGACGTCCTGCACCCCGACGAGAGCTTCTACCAGATCCCGCTGCTGCCCCCGCCCGGCGGCTTCAGCGTGTGGTGGTTCGCGTTCAACCAGGTCATGGGCCTGCCCGAACAGCTGCTCGCCGGGCGGTTCCGGTACATGGTCGACTGGCTGTTCGCCAACACCGCGTTCACGCCGTCCGCCATCGACGAGCGCTCGCGGCGGATCTACGCGCAGCACTACAACTCCGCCGAGGCCATCCGCGCGAGCAACGGCTGGTACCAGGCGTTCCACCAGGACATCGCGGACGGCAAGACGTACGCGAAGCTGACCCCGCCGGTGCTGGGGCTCGCGTCGATCTCGTCCTACGACCTGTTCCTGGGCGCGCTGCCGAACCTCGCGAACCAGTTCGAGGTCGTCCGGGTCGACGGGTCCGGCCACTGGCTCTGCGAGGAGCAGCCGGACTTCGTCACCGGCGAGATCATGCGGTTCTTCAGCTGACCGTGCGCACGGGTTGTGCCGAGGGGATGAACGCCGCGACCACGACTGCCAGCAGCGCGGTCGCGGCGCCCAGGCCCATGATCAGCTGGAAGCTGAACGGCACGCCCACCTGCGTGAGCACCACGCCCGCCACCGCGCTCGACACCGACGTGCCGATCGCGCGCATCAGCGAGTTGAGGCTGTTGGCCGCCGCCGTCTCCGACGCCGGCACGGCACCCATGATCAGCGCGGGCATCGCGCCGTAGCCGAGGCCGATGCCGGCGCCGATCACGGCCGAGATCACGACCAGCTGCCACACCGCGGTCAGCATGAAGATCCCGATGCCGTACCCGAAGGCGACGACCAGGGCGCCGAGGATCAGCGTCGCGCGCGGGCCGCGGGCGTTCGAGATCCGCGCGGCCACCGGTGCCGTCGCCATCATCACCAGGCCGGACGGCACCAGCACCAGGCCGGTGACCAGCAACGACTGCCCGAGCCCGTGGCCGGTCGCGACGGGCAGCTGGAGCACCTGCGGCAGCACCAGCGACTGCGCGAACATGGCGAACGCGAACACCAGCGACGAGATGTTGGTCAGCAGCACCTGACGGCGGACCGTGGTGCGCAGGTCGACCAGCGGCTCGCGCGTCCGCAGCTCCCACCAGCCCCACACCCCGAGCACGACCGCCGCCGCGACGAACAGGCCGGTCACCGACCCGCCGCTCCACTGCGACGCCTTCGACACCCCGAGCAGCAGGCAGATCAACGCGACCGAGAGCCCGATCGCGCCGAGCAGGTCGAACCGGCCGCCGCCGCGCACGGGCGACTCCGGCACGTAGACGAGCACCGCGGCCAGCACCAGGACACCGACGCCCGCCGACGTCCAGAACAGCATGTGCCAGTCGCTCTGCTCGACCAGGATCGCGGCGGCGGGCAGGCCCAGCGCACCGCCGACGCCGAGCGAGGCGCTCATCAGCGCCGTCGCGCCGGCCAGCCGTTCGACCGGCAGCTCGTCGCGCATGATGCTGATGCCGAGCGGGATGACGCCGACGGCCATGCCCTGCACCACGCGGCCGACGATCAACGGCACCAGCGAGTAGCTCAGCGCGGCGATCACCGAGCCCACGACCACCATGAGCAGGCTGAGGATCAGCATGCGGCGCTTGCCGAACATGTCGCCGAGCCGGCCGATCACCGGCGTGGCGACGGCGCTCGCGAGCAGGGTCGACGTGATCACCCAGGCCGTGTCGCCGGGTGACGAGTTGAGCAGTGCGGGGAACCTCGGCAGGAGTGGGATGACCAGGGTCTGCATCAGCGACACCGTGATGCCGCCGAGCGCCAGGACGGCCACGACGACGTTCGGGCGCGTCACCGGACGCGTTTCTTCGAGGAGCACGTGACCCATCGTAAGTCAGTCACTTGACTTAATATCGAGCGGTGCAAGGATGTCCCGGATGTCCGATGCGGGAGTGACGATGAACAAGGTGGACTGCCAGTCCAGGGCGGAGCGCGCGCACGCCACCCGTGAGCTGATCCTCACCGCGGCCGAACGGCTCTTCGCCGAGCACGGCGTGGTGGCGGTGTCGAACCGCCAGGTCAGCGAGGCGGCGGGGCAGGGCAACAACACCGCCGTCGGCTACCACTTCGGCACGAAGGCCGACCTCGTGCGGGCCATCGCGCGCAAGCACCTCGCGCACGTCGAGGAGATCCGGCAGCGGATGGTGTCGGACCTCGGGCCGTCCCCCGACCTGCGCGACTGGCTCGACTGCCTGGTCAGGCCGGTCACCGTGCACCTCGACACGGTCGGCAGCCCCACCTGGTTCGCCCGCTTCGGCGCGCAGGTGATGACCGACCCGACCCTGCGCTCGATCATCGTCGAGGAGACCCGCTCGTCCCCGTCGCAGGTGCGGATCATCGTGGGCCTGAACGCCTGCCTCACCCACCTGCCCGACGAGGTGCGCGCCGAACGGCACGACATGGCCCGTCAGCTGCTGGTGCACATGATCGCCGAACGGGAGCGCGCCCTCGCCGACGGAACGCCGACCCCGCGCGCGACCTGGGGTGACGCCGCGACCGGGCTGGTGGACGCGCTTCTCGGCATGTGGCGTGCCCCGGTCAGCCCTTGAGCGCGTAGAACCGCAGCGGCGAGTTCGGCTCGAACCCGATCCTCGGGTAGACCGGCGCACCCGCCGCCGTGGCGTGCAGCGTGGCCCGGGTGATGCCGGTGGCGCGTCCCGCCTCGAACAAGGCCTTGCGCGTCACCGCCTCGCCGTAGCCCCGGCGTTCCTGGCCGGGTTCGGTCGCGACCAGCACGACGAACAGCCGCCCGGCCGTCTCGACCGCGCCCGCGCACGTCACCGGCACGCCGTCCTTCAGGCCCAGGTAGGCGTGCACGCCCTTCTTCCACAACGCCGACCCGCCGATGCCGTCCCGGCCGGCCTCCAGCGGGAACCCGTACGCGCGGGAGTTGATGTCCGCGTACGCCAGCAGCTGCTCGTCGGTCGTCACGCGCTCGAACGTCAGCTCGTCGTGCGACGGCTCCGGGATCGGCAGCAGGTCGCCCGCCATGCCGACGCCGGGGAACGCGTAGGCGAGGCCCGCGCGGTCCGCCAGCGCGTCCAGGTCGAGGCCGGGAACCAGGTCCTCGAACACCCACAGGAACCCGGTGTTCTGCTTGGCGCGCATGACGTCCGCGGCCTCGGCGAAGCGGTGCGGAAGCAGGTCCGCGTCGGTCTCGGTGAGCGTGACGCAGTTCCAGAACGGGAAGAGGCAGTCGGCCCAGCGCACCGCGACGCCGGGCAGGTCCCGCACGTCGCCGTCGGGGTCGCGGTCCAGCACCATCGCGCGCCAGCCGGCCGTCAGCTGTTCGACGGACTCCGCCGTCAGGTTGATCATGAGCTTGAAGCCTAGGCGTTGTCGCGCAACCGCCGCAGCATCAGCGCGAGGTGTAGCCGAAAGCGTCCGGAGGCTTCGTCGAGCCCGAACCCGAGCGCGGCCTCGGCGCGCGCCAGCCGTGCGGTCATCGTGCTGTGGTGCCGGTGCAGCACCGCCGCCGCCTTGCGCACCGAACCCGTGGCGCACAACGCGTCCAGCATGGTGATCATCCCCGGTTCGGTGGCGAGCCGGTCCAGTGCCCGCACGTCGGGCAGCGCCTCGACGTCCTCGGTCGAGAGCTTGTCGGCGAGCGGCCCGAGGCTGCCGAGCTTCTCCCACCACACCACCGGTTCGCCGTCCGACGCGTACCTCAGCGCGGTCCGCGCGGCCTGCCAGGACTTCGCCGCGTCGATCGCCGGCAACAACGGCCCGACGCCCAGCCGTCCTACGACCTCGGGCACCTCGACGCTCAGCACCGCGCGCACCTCGCCGACGAGCGCCGACCGTCCGGGCACGTCGCCTTGAGCCGCCAGCACCCGCAAGGGCGCCGTGGCGTCGATGCCCAGCAGGTGCAACGCGCGCGAACGTTCCGCCGTGCCAACGCTTTCCGACAGCACCAGCTCGATCAGCGCCGGATCGCCCAGCTCGGGCAACGGGACGCTGGAGTGCTCCAGCAGCACGGCGGCGGCGATCGCGAACCGTTCGAGCAGCATGTCGTCCAGCGGCGCGGGAGGGCCGGGCCGGCAGACCCAGACCCGCACTCCCCCTTCGAGTGCGCGCACGCCCGCACCCACGGGCACCGGCCCCGCCGTGACGGGCCCGCCGCGCTCGGCGCGCAGCGAGAGACCCTGGCCGGGCGCGTGCAGGCCCGCGCCGCACCCGGCGAGCTCGGACGTGCTGCGCACCAACGCGTCCAGGCTCGCCCGCTCGGTGATCAGGCGGTCGAAGAACCCGATCACCCGCACCGCGCTCTCGGCGTCGGCGTCCAGCCCGGACAACCTCAGCAGCAGGCCTCTCATCCCGTCACCATAGCCCCGACAGGTGGCTGGGCGGAGGGCTCGAACGCCCGCCACGTGTCGGCTGCCCGCACCACCGTTCCGACGCGAGGATCAGTGCATGAGCTACAACGTCGATCCCGAACTGCTGCCTTGGCTCGACATGCTGCCGAAGGTGGCCCTGCCCGACTACGAGGCGCTGCAGGCCGCGCGCACCGAGCAGTCCCAGCTCGCCGACATGATGCCCGCTTACGAGCCGGCGAACCCCGTCGACGTCCGGGACGTCACGGTGCCCGGCCCGTCGGACTCCCCCGACGTGCCGGTGCGGATCTACAGCCCGGCGAACCGCCAGGGACTCGTGCCCGGGCTCGTCTACATCCACGGCGGTGGCTTCATCCTCGGCGACCTCGACACGTTCCACGCGCACGTCCTGCGCATCGCCGACGAGCTGGGCATCGTCGTCGTGTCGGTGGACTACCGGCTCGCGCCCGAGCACCCGTTCCCCGCGCCCGTCGAGGACTGCTACGCGGCGCTGAAGTGGACCGCAGAGAAGGCCGACGAGCTGAGCATCGACCCGGCGCGGCTCGGCATCGGCGGCGAGAGCGCGGGCGGCGGGCTCACCGCGGGCACCGTGCTGATGGCGCGCGACCGCGGCGGCCCCGAGCTGTGCTTCCAGTTCCTCGGCATCCCCGAGCTCGACGACCGGCTCGCCACCGAGTCGATGACGGACTACGTCGACACGCCGATCTGGAACCGCCCCAACGCGATCTACAGCTGGACCGCCTACCTCGGCGCCGAGCCGGGCGGGGACGACGTCTCGCCGTACGCCGCCCCGGCCCGCGCGACCGACCTGAGCGGCCTGCCGCCGACGTTCGTGTCGACGTGCCAGTTCGACCCGCTGCGCGACGAGGGCGTCGAGTACGCCCGCCGGCTGTCGCACGCCGGTGTGCCGACCGAGCTGCGCCTCTACCCCGGCACTTTCCACGGCTCGTCTCTGGTGGCGAGCGCGGCGATCTCGGTGCGGATGTTCGACGACGAGGTCGAGGCGTTGCGGCGCGGCCTGAAGGTCACGGAGTCCCCGTGACCGCACTGCCCGACCTGATGACGCTGTAGGTGACGGTGGCGCCGCTCCAGTAGTGGAACGTCAGCGTCACCCGCGCGTTGTCGTTGACCTCGGCGAAGAACTCCGGGGTCAGGGTCGTGGCGCCGGTCGCGTAGTTCGGTGCGAACGCCCGGTCGAACTCCTTGAAGGACGTCCAGTTGTGCGGCCCGGCGTTCGACCCGTCGGCGTACCTCGCCTCCATCGTGGCGAGCAGGTCGCCGCGGAAGGTCGTCGGGATCGAGAACGCCGCCGTGGTGCCGGTGGCGTTCGCCAGGATCGGCGTGTCGTAGGTGACCAGGTTGATCCGCCACGGCACGCCGGCGGAGAAGTGGGCGCTCAGCACGGCGTTCGTGCCGTAGTTGCGCGCTCCGCTCAGCCTGGTCATCGCTGACGTCGTCAGGGTGAGCTGGTCGCCCGAGACGGTGTAGTCGGTGCCGCGGGTGAGTTCCGTCGTGCCCTGGCGCAGGCCGCTGAACGTGGTCCCGTTGGGGTTCAACGTGATCGTCTTGGCCGTGACAGCGCTCGACCTCGCGCTGAACACCTGGTCGGTCGACGCGGTGCCGGAGCGGGTGGTCCAGCTGGACTTGAACTGGGCGGCGAGCTCGGGGTCGCTCCACTGGAAGGACGTGCGGCCGAGGTGCTGGCCGTTGTCCCAGAGCATCGTCGTGATCTTCTTGGTCCTGGCGTAGAAGCCGAGGTGCTCGAAGAACTTCAGCTTCTCGCCCTGCTCGATCGTGCCGGTGTGCCGGTCGAACCCGAGCAGGCCGTACTCGCCGAGGATCACCGGCACGCCGCGCGCGACGAAGGTGGTGTGCACGCGGTCGAACGAGTCGGTCAGGTCCTTCTGGGCGGTGGCGTCGTAGCGGGTGCCGCCGGCGACGTTCACGCTGAACGGCCAGTAGCCGTAGTAGTGCACGGTCGCGGCCACGTTCGGGTCGCCGAACCCGCTGATCGACGTCGCGAGCTCGTCGAGCCTCGCCTGGTCCGACGAGGTGTGCAGGGTCGGCAGGACCAGCAGGCGGGTCGCGTTGGTGCCGCCGGACCTGCGCACGATGTCGCGGAACGACGCGTTCAGCTCGTGCAGCAGCTGGGCGTTATGGGCGTCGCCGGAGCTGCCGGTGAACTGCGGTTCGTTGACGCTCTCGAACACCAGCTGCTTCGGGGAGTCCCTGAACGCCGTGGCGAGCTGGGTCCAGATCGCGTTGTAGCGGGTGAGGACGCCGGTCCGGTCGGACGGCATGGCCGAGATCCACTGCCACGAGTCGTGGTGGATGTTGATCATCACCTGGAAGCCGTCCGCGAGGGCCCAGCCGACGACCTCCTTGACGCGGGCGAGGTAGGCGGCCTCGATGGTGGTTCCCTGCTGGTGCTGTCCCCAGGTGACGGGGATGCGGATGCTCTTGAAGCCCTGCGCCTTCACGTTGTCCAGCAACGCCTCCGTGACGCGCGGGTTGCCCCACGAGGTCTCGTCGCTTCCGGTCGAGTCGAGGGTGTTGCCGAGGTTCCAGCCCGGTTGCATGGCCGCGACCTGGGCCATCGCGTCGCTCGGCGGCGGGGTGCCGGGGTTGCCGGTGCACGCGACCCCGTTGAGGGAGAACGACTGGGGCGCCGTGTTCGCGTCCGACCAGCTGCCGTTGAAGCCGAAGGACGCGGACGCGTTCGGTTCGATCACGGCGTTGTACCCGGCGTTCACGGCGGTGGCGTCGGCTCCTGATGAGGTGACGGTGGCGTTCCAGGCGTGGGTCACCCGCTGGCCCGACGGCCAGGACCAGGTGAGCCGCCAGCCGTCGACGCGGTCGCCGAGGTTCGTGACCGTGACGTTCGCGGTGAACCCGCCCTGCCACTGACTGGGCACCGCGTAGTCGACCTTGCAACCGGGTGCCGCCGCGGCCGGCGCTCCGCTCACCAGACCTGCCATCGCGACGGCGAAAGCCGTTGCGAGCACGGCGAAACGTCCTCCGGGCACAGCACACCTCCCCTGACCTGGGAACGCTCCCAGATGGCCGCACTGTAGCCAGCTCTCCCGGACCGGGGAAGCCGCGCCGTCGATTCGACGTCGAACGCGAACTCGTTCCGCCGCAACGCTTTCATGACCGTTACAGTCCGCCGCATGGTCAGAGTCCTGACAGCCGTCCTCCTCGCGGTGCTCACCAGCGCCGTCCCACTGGCGCCACCCGCCACCGCCGCGCCCGCGTTCAACTACGGGGAGGCGCTGCAGAAGTCGGTCTGGTTCTACGACGCCCAGCGCTCGGGGGTGTTGCCCGCGAACAACCGCGTCGGCTGGCGCGGCGACTCGGCGGTGCGCGACGGGTCCGACGTCGGGCTCGACCTGTCCGGCGGGTTCTACGACGCCGGGGACCACGTGAAGTTCGGGCTGCCGTTCGCGTTCAGCGTGTCGATGCTCGCCTGGGGCGCCGTGGAGAACCGGGCCGCTTACGTGAGCTCGGGCCAGTTCCCGCACCTGCTGGCGAACCTGCGGCACGGCACCGACTGGATCATCAAGGCACACCCGTCGCCGAACGTCGTCTACGGACAGGTCGGCGCCGGCAACCCCGACCACGCCTGGTGGGGCTCGGCGGAGGTGATGCCGATGGCGCGCCCGTCGTACAAAGTGGACAGTTCCTGCCCCGGCTCCGACCTCGCGGGCGAGTACGCGGCGGCGATGGCGTCGGCCTCGATGGTCTTCAAGGACACCGATCCCACGTACGCGGCGACCTTGCTGACGCACGCCAAGCAGCTCTACACGTTCGCGGACACCTACCGCGGCAAGTACAGCTCGTGCATCACCGATGCCGCGAACTTCTACAACTCGTGGAGCGGCTACCAGGACGAACTGGTGTGGGGTGCGATCTGGCTGCACCGCGCGACCGGTGACGCGGCGTACCTGACGAAGGCGAAGACCGAGTACACGAAGCTCGGCACGGAACCGCAGAGCTCGGAACGTTCCTACAAGTGGACCATCGCGTGGGACGACAAGTCCTACGGCGCCTACGTCCTGATGGCGAAGCTGACCGGCGAGCAGACCTACGTCACCGACGCGAACCGCTGGCTGGACTTCTGGACCACCGGCTACAACGGCAACCGCGTCCGCTACTCCCCCGGCGGCCAGGCGGTGCTCGACAGCTGGGGCTCACTCCGTTACGCCGCCAACACCGCGTTCGCCGCACTGACCTACTCCGACTGGCTGTCCACACGCGACAGTGCCCGCGCCCGCACCTACCACGACTTCGGCGTCCGCCAGATCAACTACGCCCTCGGCGACAACCCGCGCGGCGCGAGCTACGTGGTCGGCTTCGGCACGAACCCACCGCGCAACCCCCACCACCGAGGCGCGCACGGCTCGTGGGCCGACAGCATCCAGGAACCGACGGTGAGCCGTCACGCGCTCTACGGCGCCCTGGTCGGTGGCCCCAGCACCAACAACGACGCCTACACCGACAGCCGCTCCGACTACGTGATGAACGAGGTGGCCCTCGACTACAACGCGGGCTTCACCGGCGCCCTGGCCCGCCTCTACGGCGAGTACGGCGGCACCCCGCTCACGTCGTTCCCGATCCCCGAGACCCCGGACGGCCCGGAGCTCACCGTCGAGGCGTCGGTGAACCAGAGCGCCGCCCAGTTCACCGAGGTCAAGGCCTTCGTCCTGAACAGGAGCGCGTGGCCCGCCCGGACGTTCAACGGCACCCTGCGCTACTACTTCACCCTCGACGGCGCCACGACCCCGCAGCAGATCGCCGTGACCACGAACTACAACCAGTGCGGCGCGGCCAGTGCCCCTCAGCAACTCCGCGGCTCGATCTACTACGTCGAGATCCCGTGCCCCGGCGTGGCGCCGGCGGGCCAGTCCGCGTACCGCAAGGAGGTCCAGTTCCGCATCACCAGCACCGGCACCTGGGACCCGGCGAACGACTGGTCCTACACCGGCCTGGGCACCGGCAACACCGTCCTGCGCACCGACCGCCTGGTCCTGCGCCAGAACGGCGTCGTCTGGGGCACCGAGCCCGTCGCCGTCCCCGAGGACTCCCAGCCCCCGTCCGTCCCCAGTGGACTGACCGCCTCCGGCACCGGCTCGACCAGCACGTCGCTGACCTGGACGGCGTCGACCGACAACGTGGGCGTCACCGGCTACGACGTGCTGAGCGGCACCACCGTCCTGGGTTCGTCGACGACCACGGGCCTGCAGCTCACCGGCCTGACCCCGGACACCCCGTACTCCCTCGCGGTCCGCGCCCGCGACGCCGCGGGCAACGTGTCCGCTTCCAGCACGTCTGTCCAGATTCGCACACTTCCGGGCGTCACCTCTGCTTTGTCCGTGCAGCACAGGGGTTCCGGCGCGGCCACGTCGAACCAAATCACCGCCACCCTCCAGCTGACCAACCGAGGCACCACTCCCGTGCCCCTGACCACCACGTCCCTCCGCTACTGGTTCACCGGCGACAACGCCTCCGGCTACCAGGTGTGGTGCGACTGGGCCCAGCTGGGTTGCGCGAACATCCGCACACGCGTGGTCGCAGTCGCTTCTCGCCCTGGGGCCGACGCGTACCTGGAGATCTCTTTCACCTCAGGCACCGTCGCCGCCGGATCGAGCACGGGCGAGATCCAGCTGCGCGTCGCGAAGTCCGATTGGTCCACTTTCGACCAGTCCAACGACCACAGCTACCGAACCAGCAACACCCTCAACGACTTCGACCGGGTGACCGCCCACACAGGCACCACCCTCGCGTGGGGCACCGAACCGTAGACCTCGGGGCGGGACGTTCTGCGCGGCACAGGCGTCCCGCCCCGTTCCCACACCATGAACGCGCTCTCACGGCCCTACGATGGAACTCATGACGGAGACGCATCGACGCCCCGGCCCGCGCATCGAGGAGGTGGCGCGGCTAGCCGGCGTGTCCAAGTCGACGGTCTCCAGAGTGGTGAACGGCGAACAGTACGTGAGCGCCAAAGCCCGAGCAGCCGTGGCCGCGGCCATCACCCACCTCCGCTACAGCCCGAACCAGGCAGCCCGCTCCCTCGCCGGCAGCAAGGCGAACGCGGTAGCCCTGATCGTCTCCGAACAAGGCAGCCGAGTCCTGAGCGACCCGTTCTTCTCCGGCATCCTCCGAGGCGTCCACGCCGAACTGAGCGGCCGCCACATCCAACTCCTCCTGATGCTCAGCCGCCCAGAAGACCACGACGACCTGCTCGCCTACCTGGCGGGCGGCCACGTGGACGGCGCCCTTCTGGTGAGCCTCCACGGCGAAGACCCCCTCCCCAACCGCCTGCAACAAATAGGCCTGCCGGTGGTAGCAGGCGGCCGCCCCCTGAGCACAGCACCGATCCCCTACGTGGACTCGGACAACTTCACCGGCGGCCTGGACGCAGTCCGCCACCTCGTCTCCCTGGGCCGCACCAAAATCGCAACAGTCGCGGGCCCCCGGGACATGGCAGCGGGCCAAGACCGCCTGAGCGGCTGGCGCAGAGGCCTGAGCGAAGCCAGACTCCCAGCCAACCTGGTAGCAGAAGCCGACTTCACCCCCGAAAGCGGCGCCCAGGCGATGTCCACCCTCCTCGACCGCACCCCGGACATCGACGCGGTCTTCGCCGCAGCCGACATCATCGCCCTGGGAGCCCTCCAAGTGCTCCAAGCACGAGGCCGCCGAGTCCCAGAAGACGTGGCCGTGGTGGGCTTCGACGACTCCCTGCTCGCCTCCACCGCCACCCCACCCCTCACCACGGTCCGCCAGGACGTGGAACAGCTGGGCCGCACCATGACGTGGCGCCTGCTGGGCGAACTGGCAGGCGACTCCGGCCTGCCACCTTCGCTCCTGCTGCCAACGTCACTGGTGCGCCGGGCAAGCGCCTGACAACCCACCGCTGGCCGAACACAGCGACCGCGGCAAGGCAGGCTGACGCAAGGGTCCCCCTGGCAGTTGGCTCCCCCGCGACCCAACGTACTCAGAGGGTCTGACAGTCCGGCGGAGCGCGTGGGTTCGCGGTGAGGCAAGACGGGCCAAGGATGGCTTTAGGGCTCGCGATGCCGGAGGCGAGCCCGTCTGAGCGTAAGCATCGCGATGGCGTAGCCGAGCGTCCGGCCAAGACCCAACGCAATGCCGAAGGCGAGGCGTCCTTCCCTCTTGGCTCGGTCCAAGCGGTGTGGTGACGTGCCCGCCCAACGTGCCCACGCTGCAAGGAGATTGGGGCTTGACTTTGGGTGCGAGGTGCTAGCTTCTCGAGCTCGGCCGGGCGCTTTTCAGCCCGGCCTTTTCCGGCCGATGAGCGCCTCGCAAGGGCCCCGAAGTCAAGCCCCGATCTCTATCGTCGCGCAGCGGCGATGACTCGACCACGCTCGTCACTGCCTGAGCGACCACCCACCCAAGGCGACGAACGCACGCAGCCTGGCCACCCCGCTGGAACCGGAACCAGTCACCGCAAGCCCACCCGCACCCACACCCCACCCACAGACGCTCAGTACCCACCCCAGCACACACTGTTAACGCACAAGCAACCTTTCCGGGAACGCTCCCAGGTTTCAAAACTGTGACCTAGCCCATGAACCCCGAGGTCACAAACCCCGCACCACCCTCCACCACCCCAAAACCCCACGCTAAGCCACGAAGTGTGGCTTGACACACACAAGAAGCCGGGACGAAACTCCCCAACGTCTGGGAGCGCTCCCAGAACCCGCCGCCGAGACCAGAGGAGTTCTCCCGTGCGACACCGTTGGATCAGCGTGCTGATCTGTGCCGCCACCACAGCCGCCGTCACCACAGCGTGCGGTTCAGGCGGGGCGGCCAACCAGACCGCGGACGGAAAGACCGAGCTGACGATCGCGACGTTCAACGAGTTCGGGTACGAGGAGCTGTTCAAGGAGTACGAGGCCGCTCACCCCGACATCAAGATCACGCAGCGCAAGACCGGCCAGGGCCAGCCTCACCACCAGAACCTCTTCACCAAGCTCGGCGCGGGCTCCGGTCTCGCGGACATCGAGGGCGTCGAGGAGGGCTACCTCAGCCAGTTCATGTCGAAGGCCGGGCAGTTCAACGATCTCAAGGAGATCGGCCCGAAGGTCGAGGACGACCGCTGGCTGCAGTGGAAGACCCAGGCGGTCACGACCAAGGACGGCAAGCTCATGGGCTACGGGACCGACATCGGTCCGCTGGCCATGTGCTACCGCAAGGACCTGTTCGACAAGGCCGGCCTGCCGTCCGACCCCGAGGGCGTCAAGGCGCTCTTCGCCAGCTGGGACAGCTACTTCGCCGCCGGTGACCAGTTCATCGCCAAGGTGCCCGGCGTCGCGTGGTTCGACAGCGCCGCGCAGGTCTACAACGCCATGCACAACCAGCTCGAGACCGGCTACTACGACAAGTCGGACAAGCTGGTGGTCGACACCAACACCGCGATCAAGGCCAACTGGACCACCGTGACCGCGGCTGTCGCGAAGGGACAGTCGGCGCGGCTCGGCGCGTTCAGCAACGAGTGGAACACCGGCTTCAAGCTCGGCAAGTTCGCCACCAAGACCTGCCCGTCGTGGATGCTCGGCGTGGTGGAGTCGCAGGCGGGGCCCGAGAACAAGGGGCTGTGGGCGGTCACCGACGCGTTCCCGAACGGCGGCGGCAACTGGGGCGGTTCGTACCTGACCGTGCCGAAGCAGAGCAAGAACGCGCAGAAGGCCGCCGAGCTCGCCGCGTGGCTGACCGCGCCGGAGCAGCAGATCAAGGCGTTCAAGGCGAAGGGCACGTTCCCGAGCCAGGTCAAGGCCCTCGACGCGCCCGAGCTGCTCGACCAGACCAACGCCTACTTCGGTGACGTCAAGGCCGGCGCGCTGTTCGCCACGCAGGCCAAGAAGATCAAGGCCGCGCAGTACAAGGGCCCGGCCGACGGCCAGATCCAGGAGACGGTCTTCAGCCCGGCGCTGCTGTCGGTCGAGCAGGGCAAGAGCGCCGACGAGGCGTGGAAGGCCGCCGTCGAAGGTGCTCAGAAGGCGGCCAAGTAGTGACGGCCACTCTCTCCAAGGTTGACCGCGGGCGAGCCGACGAGGCTCACCCGCGGCCTCCGCGGCGCTACCGGCTCTCCAACGCCGACGCCAAGTACTCGCCCTACCTGTTCGTCGCACCGTTCTTCGTGCTGTTCGGGACCATCGGCCTGTTCCCGTTGCTGTACACGGCGTACGTCTCCCTGTTCGACTGGGAGATCGGCGACGACAACCCGGCGTTCGTCGGGCTGGAGAACTACAAAACGCTGTTCCAGGACGACCAGTTCTGGAACGCGCTCTTCAACACCTTCAGCATCTTCCTGCTGTCGAGCGCCCCGCAGATCGTCGTCGCGGTGGTGATCGCGGCGCTGCTGAACGCCAACCTGCGCGCCCGCACCGGCTGGCGGATGGGCGTGCTGCTCCCCTACGTGGCGAGCCTCGTGGCGCTGACGATCATCTTCGGCAACCTGTTCGGCCCGCAGTACGGTCTGGTGAACGACGTGCTCGGGGTCCTGGGCATCGACCCGATCGACTGGCAGGCCAGCACGTTCGGCAGCCACGTCGCCATCGCGTCGATGGTCAACTGGCGCTGGACCGGCTACAACGCGCTGATCATCCTCGCCGCGATGCAGGCCATCCCGCGCGACGTCTACGAGGCCGCGCTGGTGGACGGCGCGAGCGCGCTCAGGAGGTTCTTCAGCATCACGCTCCCGATGCTGAAGCCGACGCTGATCTTCGTGATCGTCACGTCGACGATCGGCGGGCTCCAGATCTTCACCGAGCCGAAGCTCTTCGAACCGAGTGGCGGCAGCGGCGGCGGCGCGGAACACCAGTACCAGACCGTCGTGCTCTACCTGTACCAGTCCGCCTTCCAGGGCTACGACCTCGGCTACGCCTCCGCGATCGCCTGGGTGCTGTTCCTGGTCGTCATCGCCGTGGCAGGCCTCAACTTCTTCCTCACCAGGAGGGCCGTCAAGTGATGCGACGACCGTCCTTCGCGATCTACGGCTTCCTCGCCGCGTTCGTGCTGGGCTCCGCGTTCCCGTTCTACTGGTCGTTCCTGGTGGCGAGCCGCGACAACTCGGTGCTGACGGGCGACTTCACGCTGGTCCCCGGCGGCAACTTCTGGACCAACGCGACCAGGGTGTTCGACACGGTCCCGTTCTGGAAGGCGCTGGGCAACAGCTTCATCGTGTCCGGCACGGTGACGTTCTCGGTGGTGCTGCTCTCGACGCTCGCCGGGTTCGCGTTCGCCAAGCTGAAGTTCCGCGGCCGGGGCGTGCTGTTCCTGTTCGTGGTGGCGACGCTGGCGGTACCGACGCAGCTCGGCATCATCCCGCTGTACATGGCGATGGCCGAGTTCGGCTGGGCCGGCGAGCTCGAAGCCGTGATCGTGCCGAACCTCGTCACCGCGTTCGGCGTGTTCTGGATGCGGCAGTACCTCCTCGACGCCATCCCCGACGAACTGGTCGAGGCGGCGCGGATGGACGGCTGCAGCCTGTGGCGCGCGTTCTGGCACGTGGCCCTGCCCGCCGCCCGGCCGGCCGCCGCGATGCTGGGCGTGTTCACGTTCATGCAGTCCTGGAACGACTTCCTGTGGCCGTTGGTGGTGCTCAACGCCGACAACCCGACGCTGCAGGTCGCGCTGGAGAAGCTCCAGAGCGGTTACTACGTCGACTACTCGCTCGTCCTCGCCGGAACCACGCTCGCGACGGTTCCGGTGCTCATCGTGTTCCTGGTTCTCGGGCGGCAGATCGTCGCCGGTGTCATGCAGGGCGCCGTCAAGGGGTGAAAATGGAGAACATTGTTTTCCCGCAGGGTTTTCTGTGGGGAGCCGCGACCGCCGCGTTCCAGGTGGAAGGGGCGACCGGCGTGGACGGTCGCACCGACTCCATCTGGGACGAGTTCTGCCGGCAGCCCGGCAAGGTGGTGGGCGGCGACTCCGGAGAACCGGCCGCCGACCACTACCGGCGCTTCGAGCAGGACGTCGCCATGATGGCGGACCTGGGTCTGAAGGCCTACCGCTTCTCGATCGCCTGGCCGCGTGTGCGGCCGGACGGCGGCAAGGTCAACGACGCGGGCCTCGACTTCTACCAGAGGCTCATCGACTCGTTGCTGGCGCACGACATCGCGCCGTGGCCGACGCTCTACCACTGGGACCTGCCGCAGAAGCTGGAGGAGGCCGGCGGCTGGGCGAACCGCGACACCGCGTTCCGCTTCGCCGACTACGCGGCCGCCACCGTCGAGGCGCTCGGTGACCGGGTGTCCACCTGGACGACGATGAACGAACCGTGGTGCTCGGCCTTCCTCGGCTACGCCGGGGGAATCCACGCGCCGGGCCGCACCGAGCCGGAGGCCGCCGTCGCCGCCGTGCACCACCTGCTGCTCGCGCACGGGCTCGCGGCCGACACGATCCGCGCCGCCCAGCCGGAAGCCAAGGTCGGCATCACGCTGAACATGTACCCGATCATCCCGGTGGACCCCTCGAACCCCGGCGACATCGATGTCGCGCGCCGGCTCGACGGGCTCCAGCAGCGGATCTTCCTGGACCCGTTGCTGCGCGGGGAGTACCCGGCCGACATCGTGGAGGACCTGGAGCCGTACGGGTTCAGCGCCAACGTCCTCAGCGGTGACCTCGACGTCATCTCGGCGCCGCTGGACATGCTCGGCGTGAACTACTACACCGAGCACTACGTCAGCTCGACCCCCGACGCGGACGCCGGTCCGTCGCCGTGGGTCGGCGTCCAGCACGCCTCGTTCCCGCCCCGCGACGCCCCCATCACCGACATGGGCTGGGAGGTCAGGCCGGACGGGCTCACCACCGTGTTGCTGCGGGTGCACAACGACTACCCGAAGCTCCCGCTCTACATCACGGAGAACGGCGCCGCGTTCCGCGACGACTTCTCCGGCACCGGCGCCATCGACGACGTCGACCGCACCGGCTACATCGCCTCCCACCTCCGTGCCGCCCACGCGGCGATCGAGGCGGGCGTCGACCTGCGCGGCTACTTCTGCTGGTCGCTGCTGGACAACTTCGAGTGGGCAGAGGGGTACGCGAAGCGGTTCGGCATCGTCCACGTCGACTACGACACCCAGATCCGCACGCCGAAGATGAGTGCGAGGTGGTACAGCAGGGTGGCCAGGGACAACGCGCTGGTCGCCGTCTCATGACGGAGGGCAGGAGTCGGCGCCCCGGCCCGCGCATCGAGGAGGTCGCGCGCGTGGCCGGGGTGTCGAAGTCCACCGTCTCCCGGGTGATCAACGGGGAGAAGTACGTGAGCGAGCGGTCGCGCCAGGCGGTGCACCGCGCGATCGCCCTGCTCGGGTACTCCCCCAACCACGCTGCCCGGACCCTCGCGGGCAGCAAGGCGAACGCGATCGCGCTGGTGATCTCGGAGCTGGGCAGCAGGGTGCTCGCCGACCCGTTCTTCGCCGGGGTGCTGCGCGGGGTGCACGCCGAACTGGCGGGGCACCACACGCAGCTCCTGGTGATGATGAACCAGCCGCTCGACGGTGAGGACCAGATCGCCTACCTCACCGGCGGGCACGTCGACGGCGCCCTCGTCGTGAGCCTGCACGGCGAGGACCCGCTGCCGAGGACGTTGCACGAGACGGGGCTGCCCATCGTGGTGGGCGGCCGTCCGCTCGCGGGCGGCTCTGTCCCGTTCGTCGACGCGGACAACTTCACCGGCGCGCTGGAGGCCGTCCGGTACCTGATCTCGTTGGGACGCCAGAAGATCGCCACCATCGCCGGGCCGCACGACATGGCGGTCGGCATGGACCGGCTGAGCGGCTGGCGCTGCGGGCTCGCCGAGCACGGCATGCCCGTCGACCTCGTGGCGCACAGCGGCGACTTCACGCCCGAGAGCGGCGCGCTGGCGATGCTCCAGCTGCTGCGCCGCGCCCCCGACCTCGACGCGGTGTTCGTGGCGGCGGACATCATGGCGCTCGGGGCGTTGCGGGTGCTCCAGGAGCGCGGCTACCGGGTGCCTGCCGACGTAGCCGTGGTGGGGTTCGACGACTCCGTGCTCGCCTCCACGGCCGTGCCGCCGCTCACCACCGTGCGGCAGGACGTGGAGGGCTTCGGCCGGACGCTCACCTGGCGCCTGCTCGCGGAGCTCGCCGGCGAGGAGAAGCTGCCGCAGTCCGTGCTGCTGCCGACCTCTCTGGTGCGCCGGGCGAGCGCCTAGGGCAACAATTCCTGGCCGTTCGGTCAGACCGCGGCGGTCGCGCGGGCGGCGAGCCCCTCGATGACGCCCGACAGCTTCTCGGTGACCTCGGGGTCGTCGACCGGGTGCAGCTCGGCGAAGCGCACGACCGACCCGGGGATCGACAGGGTCAGGTCCTCGGCGGGCACGCCACCGGCGATCCGGACTGCCTTGCGGGCCTCGTCCTGCGCCCACACGCCGCCGTACTGGCCGTAGGCGGTGCCGACGACGGCGACCGGCTTGCCGGACAGGGCGCCCGCGCCGTGGGGGCGCGACAGCCAGTCGATGGCGTTCTTCAGCACCGCGGGGATGGTGCCGTTGTACTCGGGCGACACGAGCAGCAGCGCGTCGGCGTCGGCGGCGGCCTCGCGCAGCTTCGTGGCGGCGGCCGGGACGGTGCCCTCGGCGTCGATGTCCTCGTTGTAGAACGGGATGACGCCCAGGTCCTCGAACAACCCGATCTCGACGTGGTCAGGGGAGATCTGGACGGCGGCCTCGGCGAGCCTGCGGTTGTGCGAACCCGACCGGAGGCTGCCGACGAGGGTGAGGATGCGGACGGCCATGACGTGACTCCCAGGTGCAGACGGTGGTGGAACGACTACACCCTAAACGGGACGCGGCCCGTTTATCTTCCGGCTAGGCTGCGGAGGTGATCGACAGCACACCGCTCCCCCTCGCCGGCCCCGAGGGACGCCTGCGCGCCGACGCGGTGCGCAACCGCGCGTTGCTGCTGGACGCGGCCGCCAGGATCGCGGCGGACCGCGGCGCGGCGGCGATCACGATGGAGTCCGTGGCGGCCGAGGCCGGCGTCGGCAAGGGCACGGTGTCGCGGCGCTTCGGCGACCGCAACGGGCTGCTCCGGGCGTTGCTCGACCACGCCGAGATCCAGTTCCAGCAGACGTTCCTGAGCGGGCCGCCTCCGCTCGGCCCCGGCGCGGACGCGGCGTCGAGGCTCAGGGCGTTCGGCCCGGCCCTGCTGCGCCACGAGCACGCGCACCTCGACCTCTACCTGGCGGCCGAGCCACCGCCCGAGCGCCGGTACGCGGTCCCCGCCGACCAGTTGCGGCACCGGCACGTCGCCATGCTGCTGCACGAGGTCGCGCCTGGCGCGGACGCCGACCTGCTCGCCCACACGCTGCTGTCGTCGGTCCAGGTCGTGCTGGCCGACCACCTCGTCCGCACGCACGGCATGACGCTGGAGCGGATCGAGGCGGGGTGGCACGACCTCGTGGACCGCCTCCTCGACTGACTCCCGCGTCGAATCCTCCGTCGAACGACGCACAGGCCTTGCCGCCTTCGGCCCAATCGTCCTACGGTCGCCCTGGGAGCGCTCCCAGAAGCCCTGTCGACGTGGACGGAGACCTTCACCACCATGAGATCGCAACCCTCTCGCCTGCTCGCCGCGACCCTGCTCGCGACGCTCGCGGCGGCCTCGCTCCACTCCTCGGCCGCGGCGGCGGACTACGAGCGCGTGCTCAACGGAACGTTCGACACCGGCGCCGATCCCTGGTGGGCGGGCGCGGGCGTGACGAACCGGGTCACCGGCGGTGAGCTGTGCGCGGCCGTCACCGGTGGCACCACGAACCCCTGGGACGCGCTGATCGGCCAGAACGGCGTGCCGTTCGAGACCGGGCAGTCCTACACCTTCTCGTTCGACGCCCACGCGGCCGTCGCACAGCCGATCACGGCCGCGGCGGGTGAGAGCGTCAGCCCGTATCGTGGGATCGCGAGTCAGCAGTTCGCGCTTTCCACGGTCTCGCAGCGGTTCTCCTTCACGTTCACGTCCACTCTGGACTTCCCGGATGCCGGGAACGGCCAGGTCGCGTTCCAGCTCGGCGGCCAGCCCGCGGACAACACGATCTGCGTCGACAACGTCTCGCTGGTCGGGGGCGTCAAGCCGCCCGGCGGCGTGAACCCCAACCCCGCCCGCAAGGTCCAGGTCGACCTCGTGGCGTACGTGCCGGGCCTGCCCAAGCGCGCGACGCTCGTGTCGTCCGCGACCACACCGCAGACGTGGACCTTGAAGAACTCCGCAGGTACTGCCGTGGCGTCGGGTCAGAGCACTCCCAAGGGCGCGGACGCGACCTCCGGCGACTCGGTGCACCTCATCGACTTCTCGTCGTTCGACACGGCCGGCACCGGCTACACGCTGTCCGTCGGCGAGGACACCAGCTTCCCGTTCGACATCTCCGCCGACCCGGTCAAGCGGCTGCGCTACGACTCGCTCGCGTTCTTCTACCACCAGCGCAGCGGAACGCCGATCGAGGCGCAGCACGTCGGCGACGAGTACGCGCGCCCGGCCGGGCACCTGAACGTCGCGCCGAACCAGGGTGACAACAACGTGCCGTGCCGCGCCGACCTCGCCTGCGGCTACACGCTCGACGTGCGCGGCGGCTGGTACGACGCGGGCGACCACGGCAAGTACGTGGTCAACGGCGGCATCGCGACCTGGCAACTGCTGAACGCCTACGAACGCGCGTCACGGCTCGGCGACGCCTCCGCGTACCGCGACGGCTCGATGAACATCCCGGAGAAGGCCAACGGCGTGCCGGACCTGCTCGACGAGGCGCGCTGGGAGGTGGACTTCCTGCTGAAGATGCAGGCGCCCGACGGCATGGCGCACCACAAGATCCACGACGCGAACTGGACCGCGCTGCCCACCCGTCCCGAACTGGACGACCAGCCGCGCCGCCTCTCCGCGACCAGCACCGCCGCCACCCTGAACCTGGCCGCCGTAGCCGCCCAGGCGTCCCGCCTGTGGCGCGGTGCCGACCCGGCCTACTCGGCGACGTTGCTCGCGGCGGCCCGCAAGGCCTACACCGCTGCCAAGGCGAACCCGGCCAAGCTCGCCGACCCGAACGACGGCACCGGCGGCGGCGCCTACAGCGACGACACGGTCAGCGACGAGTTCTACTGGGCCGCGTCCGAGCTGTACGCGACCACGGGCGAGGCCGCCTACCGCACCGACGTCACCGGCTCCCCGCACTACAAGGCGGCAAGCCTGAACCGCGGCGGCTTCCACTGGGGCGGCACGGCCCCGCTGGGCGACATCACCCTGGCCCTGGTTCCGTCCGCGCTCCCCGCCGCCGACGTCGCCGCGATCAAGTCGAAGTTCACGGCCGTGGCAGACGAACACCTCGCCGCGATGGCGGGCATGGGCTACGCGGCGCCGTACGACAACAGCACCGCCGGCTACGTCTGGGGCTCGAACTCCACGGTCCTGAACAACGCCCAGGTGCTGGCGCTCGCCCACGACTTCACCGGCACCGCGAAGTACCGCGAGGGCGTCTTCGAGGCCCTGCACTACGTCCTCGGCCGCAACCCGCTCAGCACGTCGTACGTGGCGGGCTACGGCGACCAGGCCATGACCAACGCCCACCACCGCTTCTGGGCACACCAGAACGACCCGACCCTGCCGATCGCCCCGCCCGGCTCCCTGTCCGGCGGCCCGAACAGCGCCCTGCAGGACCCGGTGGCCCAACGCCTGCTCGCAGGCTGCCCGCAGCAGAAGTGCTGGGTCGACGACATCGGCGCCTACTCGGTCAACGAGGTGGCGATCAACTGGAACTCCGCCCTCGCCTGGGTCTCCGGCTGGGCGGCGGAGAAGTCCGGCACGCCCACCCCCTCTGGCGGCTGCGAGGTGAGCTTCAGCGCGGGCCGCTGGCCCGACGGCCTGTCCGCGCAGGTGAAGATCACCAACACCGGCGCCGCCGCGTGGACGTCCTGGAAGCTCGGGTTCGCGTTGCCCGGCACGCAGAAGGTCACCTCGGGGTGGTCTGCCACGTGGAGCCAGACCGGGCGGGACGTGACGGCGACCAGCATGTCGTGGAACGGCCGGGTGGAGCCCGGCAAGTCCGTCCACATCGGATTCAACGGGTCGGGATCCGGGGCCGATCCGACCGCCTTCACGATCAACGGGAAGACCTGCAGAACCGTCTGACCGCACCAGGGATGCGCGCCCGCCGTCACCTCCTCGACGGCGGGCGCGCGGTGTTTGCGGGACTCGCGAGGGACAAGGCGAGGCAGCTCAAGGCAAGACCCAACGCAATGCCGAAGGCGAGGCGTCCCTCCCTCTTGGCTCCGGTCAAGCGGTACCGGTGACGTACCCACCCAACTCAGCCACGCACAAACGAGATTGGGGCTTGACTTTGGGTGCGAGGTGCTAGCTTCTCGAGCTCGGCCGGGCGCTTTTCAGCCCGGCCTTTTCCGGCCGATGAGCGCCTCGCAAGGGCCCCGAAGTCAAGCCCCAATCTCTATCGACGCGCCAGCGGCGATGGCTCGACCACGCTCGTCAAAGGTCTCTGCACCCAAACCCAACCACCGCACTGGTGACAGAACCCGAGCCCCGATGCGGGAACGCTCCCTGTGAGCGCTAACAGGAACGACCTGGCGTTATCCAGATGGAACTTGACGGGCCAGTTGTTAGCGATAACACTCCCCGGCTACAGCACTGTTGCCTGTCGGTGCCATCGAGGAGAAGCAATGAGGCTTGCCCGAATCGCGGCCACCACCGCACTCGCCGTCACGCTCGCCGCCTGCGGTTCGGCGGAGAAGACCATCGACCAGCAGAGCGGCTCCGCCGAGGGCGCGCTGGTGGGCGTCACCATGCCGACTCGGTCGTCCGAGCGCTGGATCCACGACGGCGACAACATCAAGAAGGCCCTGGAGGCCAAGGGGTACAAGGTCGACCTCCAGTACGCGGAGAACGACATCCCCACCCAGGCCAACCAGATCGAGAACCAGATCACCAAGGGTGCCAAGCTGTTGATCGTCGCCTCGATCGACGGCACGGCCATCACGTCGCAGCTGCAGCAGGCCGCGGACGCGAAGATCCCCGTGATCGCCTACGACCGGCTCATCCGCAAGAGCCCGAACGTCGACTACTACGCCACGTTCGACAACGCCAAGGTCGGCGTCGAGCAGGCGAACTCGCTGCTCGCCGGGCTCAAGACCAAAGGCGACGGCCCGTTCAACATCGAGCTCTTCGCCGGCTCGCCCGACGACAACAACGCCACGTTCTTCTTCAACGGGGCCATGTCCGTGCTCCAGCCGCTCATCGACCAGGGCAAGCTGACCGTCAAGTCCGGGCAGAAGGACTTCAAGACCGTCGCGATCCTGCGCTGGGACCCCGCGACCGCGCAGAAGCGCATGGAGGACCTGCTCACCTCGACCTACGGTGGCGCCAAGGTCGACGGCGTGCTGTCGCCGTACGACGGCATCTCGATCGGCATCCTCTCCGCCCTCAAGAGCGGCGGCTACGGCACGGCCGGTCAGGCCTACCCGATCGTCACCGGGCAGGACGCCGAGGTCGCGTCGGTGAAGTCGATCATCGCGGGCGAGCAGTACTCCACGATCCACAAGGACACCCGTCAGCTCGCCGACGTCACGGTGAAGATGGCCGACGCGGTGCTCAAGGGCGGCAAGCCGGAGGTCAACAACACCAAGGACTACGACAACGGCGTCAAGGTCGTGCCGTCGTTCCTCCTCCAGCCGGTGCCGGTGGACAAGGCCAACTACCAGAAGGAACTGATCGACTCCGGCTACTACACCGCCGACCAGCTCAGGTAACACGCCGTGCCCGAAGACATCCTCACCATGCGCGGCATCACCAAGAGGTTCGCGGGGGTCACCGCGCTGCACGAGGTCTCGCTGACCGTGCGGCGCGGTGAGATCCACGCGATCTGCGGCGAGAACGGCGCGGGCAAGTCCACGCTGATGAAGGTGCTGTCCGGGGTGCACCCGCACGGCACGTACGAAGGGGACATCCTCTTCGAGGGCGAGCCGTGCGCGTTCCACGGCGTGCGGGACAGCGAGCGCCGCGGCATCGTGATCATCCACCAGGAGCTGGCCCTGTGCGGCCGGCTCTCGGTCGCGGAGAACCTGTTCCTGGGCAACGAAAGGGCGCGGCGCGGGTTCATCGACTGGAACCGCACGAACCACGAGGCCCAGGCGTTGCTCGACCGCGTCGGCCTCCACGAGAACCCGACCACCCAGGTCGACGACCTCGGCGTCGGCAAGCAGCAGCTCGTCGAGATCGCCAAGGCGCTCTCGAAGGAGGTCAGGCTCCTCATCCTGGACGAGCCGACCGCCGCGCTCAACGACGACGACTCGCAGCACCTGCTCGACCTGCTGGAAGGCCTGCGGGAGCAGGGCATCACGTCGGTGATCATCTCCCACAAGCTCGGCGAGGTCACCAGGATCGCCGACACCGTCACGGTGCTGCGCGACGGCAGGACCATCGAGACGTTGCCCGCGAAAGGCCTCAGCGAGGAACGCATCATCGCCGGGATGGTCGGCCGCGACCTGGAACACCGGTTCCCGCCGCGCACCCCGGACATCGGCGAGGAGGTGCTGCGCATCGAGGACTGGACCGTGCACAGCCCCGCGCAGCCGGACCGCGTCGTCGTCGACAACGCCACGCTGTCGCTCAGGCGCGGGGAGATCGTCGGTCTCGCCGGCCTGATGGGCGCGGGCCGCACGGAGCTCGCGATGAGCGTGTTCGGCCGCTCCTACGGCGTGAACATCTCCGGGCGCGTGGTCAAGGACGGCCAGGAGATCGACACCCGCACGGTCCAGGCCGCGATCCGGCACGGTCTCGCGTACGTGAGCGAGGACCGCAAGCGCTACGGGCTCAACCTCATCGAGGGCGTGCAGCGCAACGTCTCCGCCGCCGCGCTCCAGAAGCTCGCCACCCGCGGCTGGGTCGACGAGAACGAGGAGTACACGGTCGCGGAACGGTTCCGGCGCTCGATGGGCATCCGCACGCCCGCGGTGTCGACGCCGACCGGCACGCTCTCCGGTGGCAACCAGCAGAAGGTCGTGCTGGCCAAGTGGATGTTCACCGACCCGGACGTGCTGATCCTCGACGAACCGACGCGCGGCATCGACGTCGGCGCGAAGTACGAGATCTACTCGATCATCAACGACCTCGCCGCCCAGGGCCGCGCGGTGCTGGTGATCTCCTCGGAGCTGCCGGAGCTCCTCGGCCTGTGCGACCGCGTGTACGCGCTCTCCGAAGGCCGCGTCACCGGCGAGGTCGGCAGGGATGAGGCCACGCAGGAACGGCTGATGCAGTACATGACACGAGGACAGAGCTCATGACCACCAAGACCGCGCCCGCTCCCGCCACCGCGCCGCCCGCGCCGTCCCGCCGGTTCTCGATCAACCTGCGGCAGTCCGGCATCTACGTCGCGTTCGCGTTGATCGTCGTGCTGTTCACCGTGCTGACCGACGGCGCTCTGGTGCAGCCGCAGAACATCTCGAACATCATCGTGCAGAACTCGTACGTGCTGATCCTCGCGATCGGCATGATCCTGGTGATCATCGGCGGGCACATCGACCTGTCGGTCGGCTCGACGGTGGCGCTGACGGGTGCGATCTGCGCGGTGCTGACCGTCCAATGGGGACTCCCGTGGCCGGTGGCGGTGTTGCTGACGTTGCTGTCGGGCGCGCTCATCGGTGCGGCACAAGGCTATTGGATCGCGTACTTCGGCATCCCGGCGTTCATCGTCACGCTGGCGGGCATGCTGGTGTTCCGCGCGCTCACCCTGACCACGCTGGGCAACCAGGGCATCGGGCCGTTCCCGGACGAGATCCGGTCGCTCGCGAACGGGTTCACCGGCGGCTATCTCGGCAACGTCGGCCTCGGCCCGCTCGGCGGCGCCGACCTCGTGAGCCTGCTGGCCGGGCTCCTGTTCGTGGCCGGGTTCGCGCTGTCGCAGTGGCGCAAGCGCGCGGCCCGGCTCGGCTACGGCCAGACCGTCGACCCGATGCCGGTGTTCGTGCTCAAGATCGCGGGCGTCGCCGTCGTCGTGATGGCGGTCGTCGTGCAGCTCGCCCGGTTCCGCAACCTGCCGTGGGTGCTGGTGCTGCTGGCGGCACTCGCGCTCGGTTACTCGTTGATGGCCAACAACTCCGTGTTCGGGCGGCACATCTACTCGATCGGCGGCAACCTGCAGGCCGCCACGCTGTCCGGTGTGAAGGTCAAGGCCGTCACGTTCTGGGTGTTCGTCAACATGGGCGCGCTGGCCGCGCTCGCCGGTGTGATCTTCGCGGGCCGGCTCAACCAGGCCGGTCCCACCGCCGGCACGGCCTTCGAGCTCGACGCCATCGCGGCCGCGTTCATCGGCGGCGCGGCGGTGCAGGGCGGCGTCGGCAAGGTCGTCGGCGCCATCACCGGCGGCCTGATCATGGGCGTGATCAACAACGGCATGTCGCTGATCGGCGCGCCCAGCGAACGCGTGATGCTCGTGAAGGGCCTCGTCCTGCTCGCGGCCGTCGCCTACGACGTCTGGACCAAGCGACGCGCCTGACCCCCGGAAGGCGAAACGATGCTGTCCTCCCTGCGCACCATCGTCACCGTCGTGGCCGTGACCGCTGCCCTGGTCACGGCCGCCCACACCCCCGGCTCCGCCCAGGAACCCTTCGCGGGCTACGCCTTCTTCTACTTCACCGGCGAGAGCAGTCCCGTCGGCGAGCAGATCTACGTCGCCACCAGCAACGGCAACAACCCGCTGGACTTCTCCGAGGCCAACGGCGGCAGGCCGATCCTGGAGTCGAGCCTCGGCGAACTGGGCGTGCGGGACCCGTTCATCCTGCGCTCCCCCGACGGCAGGAAGTTCTACCTGCTGGCCACGGACCTGAAGATCAACGGAGGCCGCGGCTGGGACGCGGCGCAGCGCACCGGCAGCCGGTCGATCATGGTGTGGGAGTCGGCCGACCTGCGGACGTGGTCGCGGCAGCGCAGCGTCCAGGTCTCGCCGCCCACCGCGGGCAACACGTGGGCGCCGGAAGCGTTCTGGGACGCGAAACGCGGCAGCTACGTCGTCTACTGGGCGTCGAAGCTGTACGCGGCGAACGATCCGGGGCACACCGGCAGCAGCTACAACCGGATGATGTACGCGACCACGCGCGACTTCGTGACGTTCAGCCCGGCGCAGGTGTGGATCGACCCCGGCTACTCGGTGATCGACTCGACCGTCATCGAGCACGACGGCACCTACTACCGCTACACGAAGGACGAGCGGAACAACTCGTCGTCCTCGCCGTGCAGCAAGTACATCACCGCCGAGAAGTCCGCGGACCTGCTGGACCCGGCCTACGACTTCGTCGCCGAGTGCATCGGCAAGGCCACCCCGACCAGCCCCGGGCTCTCCGCCGGCGAGGGCCCGACCGGGTTCAAGTCCAACACCGAGAACAAGTGGTACCTGTTCATCGACGAGTACGGCGGCCGCGGCTACGTGCCGTTCGAGACGACCGACCTGGCGTCCGGGAAGTGGACGATGTCCACCGGCGCGAAACTGCCCGCGTCTCCCCGGCACGGCACGGTGCTGCCGGTGACCCAGGCCGAACTGGACCGCCTCAACGCTCCCCCGCCGCCGGTGCAGGCGACTGCCGGCGGCCTCGTCGCGCACTGGCCGCTGACCTCGTCCGGTGCGGACGCCACCGGCCACGGCCACCACGGCGTCCTCGCGGGCAGCGCGGCCTTCTCCGGTGGCTCGTTGTCGCTGACGGGCGGGCACGTCCAACTGCCCGACAACCTGCTGACCGGGGTGCAGGCCGTCACGATCTCCGCCGAGGTGCTGGTCGATCCGGGGCAGCAGACGCCGTACTTCCTCTACGGCTTCGGCAACACCGCGTCTTCCGGCGCCGGGGACGGCTACCTGTTCAGCACCGGAGACAACTACCGCGGCGCGATCGGCGCCGGGAACTGGTCGACCGAGCAGGGCGTGAACTCCGGACGGCCACTGGCGCGCGGCGTGTGGCAGAAGATCGCGCTGACCGTGGGCGGCGGTGTGGGAGCGCTCTACCTGAACGGCGCCGAGGTGGCGCGGACCAGCGGCGTCACCGTCCGGCCCGGCGATCTCGGCGGCGGGATCACCACCGCCAACTACCTGGGTCGTTCGGTCTACGCGTCCGACAGGCCGTTTCTGGGCAGGATGAAGAACGTGCGGCTGTACAACAGGGTGCTGACGGCCGCCGAGGTGGCGGCGCTGCGGTGAGGCCCTGCGCCGGGATGGTCAACGATGACATGATCTCCTGAGACCCAGGGATCACGTGTCTCTCCGGTCGACCGGACAAGAGGAGTTCGATGGCGCAGCACGAGCCCGAGATCCAGCGGGAACTGTTCGGCCGGGCCGGTGACGCCGACGTCCACCGGTACGTGCTGTCCTGGCCAGGCGGGCTCACCGTGCGGGTGCTGGACCTCGGCGGCGTCATCCAGTCGCTGGAGGCGCCGGACCGCGACGGCGTCCCCGCCAACGTGGTGCTCGGGTTCGGCACGCTCGACGAGTACGTCAAGAACAACCAGCCCGGCGAGAACCGGGTGTTCTTCGGCGCGCTGGTCGGCCGGTACGCCAACCGCATCGCCGGCGGCACGTTCTCGCTCGACGGCGTCACGCACCGGCTGCCGTTGAACAACGGCCCGAACACCCTGCACGGTGGGCCCGAGGGGTTCGACACACGGGTGTGGGCCGCCACCGAACTACGCGAACCGGACAGCGTGGGGGTGCGGCTGACGCTGGAGAGCCCGGACGGCGACGAGGGCTTCCCCGGTGCGGTGTCGGCCGAGGTGACCTACCGGCTGGACGGCCAGAACCGGCTGCGCATCACCTACCGCGCCACCACCGACGCGCCCACTGTGGTCAGTCTGACCAACCACAGCTACTGGAACCTGGCCGGCGAGGGAAGCGGCGACGTGCACTCGCAGTCGCTGATGCTCAACGCCCGCCGGTACTGCCCGGTTGATGCCGACCTGATCCCCGTGGGCGATCCGGTGCCGGTCGAGGGTGGTCCGTTCGACTTCCTGACGCCCACCGCGATCGGGGCCCGGATCGGCGGGACGCATCCGCAGCTGGAGATCGCGGGCGGGTACGACCACAGCTGGGCGCTGGACTCGGCCGAGGAGATCGCGGCCCAGGCGGTCGATCCGGACTCCGGGCGGGTGCTGACCATGTGGACCACGGAGCCCGCGGTGCAGTTCTACTCCGGGAACTTCCTGAGCGAGGACCTGGCAGGGCCGAGCGGCCGGCCGTACGGACGTGGCGCGGGCTTCGCGTTGGAGGCGCAGCGTTTCCCCGACTCGCCCAACCGCCCTGACTTTCCTACCGCGGTGTTGCGGCCCGGTGACGTCTATCGGCAGGAGACGGTGTTCCAACTGTCCACTGAGGACTGAAGCGTCTCGTTTCGCTCGGCCGACTGGTCCTCGCTTACCGCTCTCACCGCTGCGGCGCAACGAACCTGTCGATTCGAACGGTGAATCGACAGCTCGCCGACCCTCGCGCTCTGTGTCGTTCAAGATGGAGGGACGCCGCGCGTGGGAAGGGGTCCGCCATGTCAGTCGAGTTCGACGAGTCCGCCCTGCGGGCGCTGTCTCCCGCCGATCAGGTGCTCTTCCGCACCTATGGCGCCGGGGTGATGCGCACTCCGCCGTTCGACCAGGTGCACCGCGCGTTCGAGACGCATGCGGCGCGCCGGCCGCTCGCACGGGCTGTGGAGCACCTTGGGACGTCGCTCACGTACGGGGAGCTGGACGCCAGGGCGGGGTTTCTGGCCGAGGTCCTGATTCGGCGGGGTGTGCGGCCCGGCGATCACGTGGGGGTGTTCCTCACTAGGTCGATCTCCCTGGTGGTGGGGATGCTCGCGGTGCTCAAGGCCGGGGCGGCCTGCGTGCCGCAGGACGTCGGCACCGCGTCGGAGGCCCAGTTGCGGCACGTCGTGCGTGCCGCGCGCATCGACGTCGTGCTCACGACCAGCTCGTGCGCGTTGCCCGCCCATCTGGCCGACGTGGTCGAGATCGACACGGTGCCCGAGGTGCGGGCCTTCCGGCGCACCACGATCGCCGAACCGGACGTCGCCGCCGTCGTGTTCTCCGGTGCGTCCGGGGTGCGGATCACGCACGCCAACCTGTGCAACGTCCTGCTCACCTCGCCCGGGTCGGTGGGGATCAGGCCGGGGACCAGGGTGGCGCAGCTGCTGAACATCGCCTGCGACCTCGCGTTGTGGGAGGTGCTCGGCACGCTGGCGAACGGCGGCACCCTCGTGCTCGGCGAGGCGCGGCACGTGGACGTCGTCATCGCCACCCCCGCGGTGCTCGCCTCGCTGGATCCTGAGGCGTGTCAGCGCGTGCGCACGGTCGTGGTGGCCGGTGAGCGGTGCCCGGCGGCGCTCGCCGAGGCCTGGACCGGGCACGCGGACCTGGTGCACGCGTACGGGCCCGTCGAGGTGACGGTCGCCGCCACCACGGGGAACGGCGACACCCTCGGGCGTCCCGTGCCCAACGCGACCGCGTACGTGCTCGGGGCCGACCTGGAGCCGCGGCCGATCGGCGAGGTCGGCGAGTTGTGGATCGGTGGCGCCGGGGTGACGGCCGGGTACGCGGGCGACCTCGACCTGACCGCGCGGCGGTACCTGCCCGACCCGTTCGCGGGTGGGCTGATGTTCCGGACCGGCGACCTCGCGCGGTGGACGGACGAGGGCGAACTGGAGCGCCGCGGCCGGGCGGGTGACCAGGTCGAGGTGCTCGGGTACCGGTTCGAGCTGGAGTCGGTGACCGTGGCGCTGGAGCACGCGGACGACTGCGAGCGCGCCGCAACGCTGGTGCACGACGGGCGGCTGGTCGGGTTCATCAGCCCCGGTACCGCGGTGCCGGAGGTGGCGAAGCGGGCGGTGTCGCAGCGGCTGCCGCACTACTGCGTGCCCACGTTGATCGTGCCGGTCGACTCGCTGCCGACGACGGAGCGCGGCCGGGTCGACCGGCACGCGCTGCTCGCCCGGCTGGACGGGCGCCGTGCCGCGGCGTCGCGGTGAACGACCTCGTCGACGCCTTGGCGGCGTTGGAGCCCGAGCACCGGGTGGTGGTCGTGCGGGCCTGTTGTCGCGGGCGGTCCGTCGCCGAGGTCGCCGACGAGCTGGGCGTTCCGCAGGAGGTCGTGAAGGTGCGGCTGAGCCGCGGGCTGCACGCGTTGCGGAACGCGTTGCAGCGGAACGGGGTCATCGAGCCGTAGCTCGATGACCCCGGGGTTCGGCTCAGGAGCAGGCGACGCCGTTCAGCGCCGGTGACGAGAACGGCGGTGTGCCGTTGTAGTTCGCGTTGTAGCCGATGCTCACCTGGGCGCCGGCTCCCAGCGAACCGTTCCACGCCGCGTTCGTCACCCGGACCTGGTCGCCCTGGTCGGTCCAGGTGCCGTTCCAGCCCTGGGTCACCGCCACACCAGGAGCCGAAAAGGTGAACGTCCAGCCGGTGACGGCCTGGCCCCGGTTCACGATCACGACCTCCGCCGAGTAACCGCCCTGCCACTGGCTCGTCACGCGGTGGGTCGCGGTGCAGCCACCCGTACCGGGGTTGCTGCTCGTCGTGGTGGTCGTGGTGGTGGTCGTCGTTGTCGTGGGAACCGGGCCTGCCGCGACGGCCAGGTCGTAGGCGCGTTGGGGGACGAACTGGCCCGCCGGGGCGATGCAGCCGTCGGACTCGCCCGGGAGCTTCACCCAGAGGTAGGCGGCGATGGCCGAGTCGTTGGTGCCGGTCGTGCTGGGGATGCCGATCGCCCGGCCCGCCGGGTCGCACCACTCGCTGCCCGCCGGTCCGTTGCCGTTGCGGCTGGTGTCCACCACGGCCTTGAGCCGGCTGTCTCCCAGGGAGGACAGGACGTTCTTGGCGAAGTTCACCTCGTCCGAGGTGGAGCGGTAGTTGGACACGTTGGTGGCGATGCCGTCCGCGCTGGAGGAGATCTCCGCGCCGCGCAGGCGGTTCGCCGCCTCGGCCGGGGTGAGCCAGGCGGAGTGGCCGATGTCGAAGTAGACCTTGGCCTGGGAGGAGCCGGACTTGAGCTTCTTGCCCGCGTAGGCCATCGAGGCCCTGGTCTGGGCTTGCTGGTCGGCGGTCTGGCAGTTGGTCATCAGCGGGAGGACGTCCGGTTCCAGCACGATCGTCGCCGGACGGCCACCGAGGCCCGCCGCGACCTCGTCCACCCAGGCGCGGTAGGCCTGGTGGGACGGGGCTCCGCCGCCGCTCGCGCCGCCGCAGTCCCGGTTGGGGATGTTGTAGACGACGAGGATCGGGATCTTGCCCGCCGCGGCGGCCGCTCCCACGAAGGAGCTGACCTCCGACCGGACCGCCGAGGTGTTCGTCGTGGTGTACCAACGGGCCTGCGGCACGGCGGCGATCCGGTCGCGGATCACCGCGGCGCGCGAGTCACCGGGGTTGGCCGCCACCCAGCGGGCGGCGGAGGTCGACGGGTCCACGTAGAAGGCCGACTCGGCGGCGTTGACGGTCGTGGCGCTGCTGACGACCAGGGCGGTGGCTCCCGCCAGAACCGCGCCCGCGAGTGCGCACGCGCCCCGCTTCCACTGTGTCATCGGATCTCCAGGTTTGCTCTGTTGCAGGGATTCGCGCGACGTCGCCTGCCTTTTGAGGAGTGAGGCGAGAGCGCTCTCGTGACGTCGAGAAGCGAATGCGAGTTCGGGTCAACGTAACCACGGTGCACTGAATCGTCAACGGCGGAAGCGGGGTTTTGAAAGTGTTTTCGAAACGCTTTCACGGAGTGCGGACAACGCTGTGACGTGGTAGTTGGGAGCGCTCCCGCAAGATATTGGGCCGATCGGGGCAACCTGCTGTCGAATTCGACGGCCACTTCTTGTTGGCGTGCACCGGCGGCTGCGACACTCCGGAACGGCACCGGCTGGTTCCGGCAATGGCGCACCGGATCCGGCCTTCCGTCCTGTCCGTCACCCGAATTCGGGTCGACCCCGGGAAGTGTGGAAGATGAAACTGACATCGAAGTCAGTGGCCCTGATCCCGATCATCGCCACGGTCGCGACCGCCGCGATCGGCGCCACCCTGATCGCCCCACCCGTCGCGAACGCGGCGACCACCCTCGCGGCGGCCGCGCAGCAGAGCGGCCGGTACTTCGGCACCGCCGTCGCCGCCAACAAGCTGAGCGACTCCACGTACGTCGGCATCCTGAACCGCGAGTTCGACATGGTCACGGCCGAGAACGAGATGAAGATGGACGCGACCGAGCCGAACCAGAACCAGTTCAGCTACACCAACGGCGACCGGATCGTGAACCAGGCCCGTGGTCTAGGGAAGCGGGTGCGCGGGCACGCCCTGGCGTGGCACTCGCAGCAGCCCGGCTGGATGCAGAACATGTCCGGCACGGCACTGCGCAACGCCATGCTCAACCACGTCACGCAGGTCGCGACCTACTACCGCGGCAAGATCTACGCCTGGGACGTCGTCAACGAGGCCTTCGCCGACGGCAGCAGCGGCGCGCGGCGCGACTCCAACCTCCAGCGCACCGGCAACGACTGGATCGAAGCCGCCTTCCGCGCGGCACGGGCGGCCGACTCCGGCGCGAAGCTCTGCTACAACGACTACAACACCGACGACTGGTCGCACGCGAAGACCCAGGCCGTGTACCGGATGGTGCAGGACTTCAAGTCGCGCGGCGTCCCCATCGACTGCGTCGGCCTCCAGTCGCACTTCAACAGCGCGAGCCCGGTGCCGTCCAACTACCAGACCACCCTGCAGAACTTCGCGAACCTCGGCGTGGACGTGCAGATCACCGAGCTCGACATCGAGGGCTCCGGCAGCACCCAGGCCCAGAACTTCCAGCGGGTCACCCAGGCCTGCCTCGCCGTCTCCCGCTGCACCGGCATCACCGTGTGGGGCATCCGCGACACCGACTCGTGGCGCGCCTCCGGCACCCCGTTGCTCTTCGACGGCAGCGGTAACAAGAAGGCCGCCTACAACTCGACGCTGGACGCGCTGAACGCGGGCGGTGGCCCCGGCCCGACGACGACCACAACCACCACGACGACGAGCGGCAACCCCGGCACCGGCGGCTGCACCGCCACGGTCTCGCTGAACCAGTGGGGCGAGGGCTTCGTCGCGACGATCAAGGTCACCGCGGGCTCCAGCGCGTTGCGTGGCTGGACCGTCGGGACCACGCTGTCGAACGGCACGGTCACCAGCGCGTGGAGCGCGACCCGCAGCGGTAACAGCGGAACCGTGAACTGGACCAACGTGGACTACAACGCCAACGTGCCCGCCGGCGGCTCCACCGAGTTCGGCTTCCAGGGCAGCGGCAGCGGTGCGGGCCTGAACCCGTCCTGCACGGCGCGTTGAGGCCGGCCATGACCACTCGCGCACGACTCGGCGCGTTCCTCGCCGCCGCACTGTCCCTCATCGCCGCCATCGGGTTCTCCGCCATGCCACAACAAGCACACGCCGCGTCCCTGACCCAGGTGACCGGCTTCGGCACCAACCCGACCAACCTCAACATGTACGTCTACGCACCGGACCGGCTCGCCACCCGGCCGGCCCTGCTGCTGATGATCCACTACTGCACCGGGACGGCGAGCGCGGTGCACAACGGCGGCGGCCGCGACTACGTCACCGCGGCCGACCGGTACGGCTTCGTCATCGTCTACCCGGAGGCGACCAGGGACGGGCGTTGCTTCGACGTCTCCACCCAGAACGCGTTGCGGCGCAACGGAGGCAGCGACTCCACCGGCATCATGTCGATGGTGGCCCACGCCCGCCAGCGCTACAACGTGGACCCGGCGCGCATCGTCGTCTCCGGCATCTCGTCCGGAGCGATGATGACCAACGTGCTGGCCGCCGAGTACCCGGACGTGTTCAGCGCCGCGTCGGCGTTCGCCGGCGTCCCTGCGGGCTGCTTCGCGACGACCGACGGCTCGTTGTGGAACAGCCAGTGCTCGGGCGGCACCCTGAACAAGACCCCGCAGCAGTGGGGTGACCAGGCCAGGGCGATGTTCCCCGGCTACACCGGCGCCTACCCGCGCATCCAGCTGTGGCACGGCACGAACGACACCACCCTGGCCTACCCGAACTTCGGTGAGGCGCTCGACCAGTGGACGAACGTGCACGGCGTGAGCAGGACACCGGTGTCCACCGACCAACCGCAGTCCAACTGGACCCGGACGCGTTACGGCGCAAGCGGTGTCGTCGAGGGCATCAGCGCCCAGGGCACCGGCCACGACGTGCCGACCGCCGGCATGGTGAGCCGCGCCATCACGTTCCTCGGCCTGGACAGCACCACCGGTCCCACCACCACGACGACCACCACGACCCCGCCGCCGTCCTCGGGCTGCTCGGTCAAGGCCTCGGTCAACGCGTGGAACACCGGGCTGACGACGAACCTCACCATCACCAGCGCGGCCCAGGTGCGCGGGTGGACGCTGGGCTTCACGCTGCCCGCCGGCCAGACGATCACGTCCGGGTGGAGCGCCACCTACTCCCCCGCGTCGGGCCAGGTGACGGCGAGGAACGTCTCCTACAACGCCGACATCGCGCCCGGAGCCTCGATCACCATCGGGTTCCAGGCGACCCACACCGGCAACGCGGGGGCGCCGTCTTCGTTCAGCCTCAACGGGAACACCTGCACGACCGCCTGACCCGCCGGGGCGAGGAGCGCAGCGCGGCCTCCTCGCCCCGGCCTCTCAGGACTCGAGCTCCCGCACCAGTTCCGCGATCATCCCGGGGCCGGTGCGGCAGCACCCGCCCACCAGCCCGGCACCTTCGGCCCACCGTCCGGCCGACGCCGCGAACCCGGTCCCGTCGCCGGTCCACGACCGGCCCCGGGCGTCCCAGGTCTCCCCGCTGTTCGGGTACGCGACGACCGGCAGCCCGGTCACCCGGCGCGCCACGGCGACCGCCTCGGCCACGTCCTCAGGAGCACAGCAGTTCACGCCCACGGCAATCACCTCGTCCACATCGGACACCACCGCGAACACGTCCTCCAGCGGTTGCCCGGCGCACGTCCGGTCACCGCGAACGCTGTAGGAGAGCCACATCGGCACACCGCTGCCGCGCACGACGTCCAGCACCGCCTCGGCCTCGTCCGCGTCCGGGATCGTCTCGACGGCGAGCACGTCCGGTGCAGCAGACCAGAGCGTCTCCACCCGCGGCCGGTGGAACGCCACCAGTTCCCGCCGGGAGAGCCCGTACCGGCCGCGGTACTCCGAGCCGTCCGCGAGCACCGCCCCGTACGGCCCGACCGACGCGGCCACCCAGCGCTGTCCGTCCACATCGGACGCGGCCGAGCGGGCGAGCGCCACGCTGGACCGCAGCAGGCGGGCGGTCTCGTCCTCACCGATGCCCCGGCGCGCGAACCCGGAGAAGCTCGCCTGGTAGCTCGCGGTGATGGCGACCTGGGCGCCCGCCTGGTAGTAGGCGAGGTGGGCGGCGCGCACCGCGTCCGGGTCGGTCAGCAGCAACCGCGCCGACCACAGCTCGTCGGACAGGTCGTGCCCGGCGATCTCCAGCGCCGTTGACATGCCGCCGTCGAGCACGACCACACCGCGGGCCACCGCTTCCGCCAGTTCCACCCGGCCAGCCTACGTGCGCGTAGAGGTGGAGGAGTGCGCGACGGTCGCTCCGCCGTTGTGGCCGCGCACTCCTCCCGGACGGTCTCTGCGGGTTCGTCGTCCTGCGCCGCCGCTGGGTCGCCCAGGACGACGCCCGTCAGGCCGTCCCGCGGTGGGGCACCGGGTCCGGTGTGCTCGCCCGGCGCGACAACCTCGGCGGCAGCAGCACCAACGGCGGTGGCTGCTTGCCCTCCAGCTTCGCCACCAGCAGGTCCACGGCGTGCCGGCCGAGCTCCTCCGCGGGCAGGCGCACCGAGGTGAGCAGGGGTGACGTCTGCTCGGCCAGCTCGTCGGGACAGATCGCGACCACGGCGACGTCTCCTGGCACCTGGCGGCCGGCCGCGCGCAGGCACGGGGTGACCCAACCGAGCGCGGCCTCGTTGTGCACGACCAGCGCCGTCATCGACGGGTGCGCCCTGACCAGCGCCTTGGTCGCTCTGAGCACCGAGTCGTGGTCGCCTTCGACGGACAACGCCGTCGCGGCCACTCCCCTGCGCATCGCCGCCGCGCTGAAGCCGTTCATGGTGCGGTGGGCGAACCCTCCGCTGCGCCGGTACACGGCACTGGGGGCGCCGAGGAAGCCGATGAAGCGGTGGCCCAGGTCCGCCAGGTGGTCCACGCACTTCGCGCCCGCCGCCTCGAAGTCGAGGTCCACGCAGGTGAGCCCGCGCGCGGCGGCCGGATGTCCGATGAGGACGGACGGTTTGGACAGTTGTCTGAGCAGGGGGACGCGCTCGTCGTCCATCTCCACGTCCATCACGAGGAAGCCGTCGACCTGCGCGCTGGTCGCCGCCCGGCGCAGACCGGCAGCGCCGTCGTCCGCGGTCATGAGCAGCAGGTCCATCTCGAAGCGCCGCGCTGTCGTCACCGCCGCCGTGACGAAGCGCATCACGGCGGGCAGGTGGGTGCCCGCGCGCAACGGGAGGACCAGGCCGAGCACGCCGGTCCGGCCGGCCGACGTCGTGCGGTCGGAGGCGTGGGGCTGGTAGCCCAGCGCCCGGATGCTGTCGCGGACTCTCGACTTCGTGTCCGCGGAGATCGACCGCTTGCCCGTGAGGACGTAGGAGACCGTGCTCGGGGCGACCCCGGCGTGTCTTGCGACGTCCGCGATGGTGACCACACAGCCTCCTCTCGCGCTTGCGCTCAGTGAGCGTGCCGACACCATAGGGAGCACCTTCTGATGACATCAAGAGTTATGTGTGCGTTAACATTGCGCAATTCGGGTGGTCCAGACGAATTGCGCACCGTCTGGGAACTTGCCCGACAAAAGACTGCGGGCAAGCCGGAAGAGCGTGCCCACCCGCCACGAGGCCGGTCGGATGGGCACGCTCACATCCCGCAGCTCAGAGCGCCGGGTAGGCGTTCCGCATGAGCTCCTGGAACTGCGCCGAGAACCAGTGTCCTGACAACGGCGCGTTGCCCAGCGAACCGGACATGTTGTTGTTGTTCCGGGCGTTGCCGGTGTACGTGGGGTCGCACATCCGGTCGAAGCCCTTGCCCTCGTTGTTCGGGATGTCCTCGCTGGCACCGTCGGACTCGCCCGGCGGCTTGATCCACACGTAGGCGTCGATGCCCGCAGCGGGTGCGGCCTTCGGGCGTTCGCCGATGCCGGCACCTGCCTGGTTGCACCAGTTGCCGAGGTGGATTCGCCGGTCGAGCCTGCCGCCGTCGACGTAGGCGTCCACCGACGTGCGCGGGCCGGGGCCCGTCGGACGCGCGGAGCCGCCCCAGCCGTTGCGGCTGGTGTCGATCAGCATGCCGACGTTCGCGTCGAAGCCCGCCTGCACGGCCCGCTGCCGGAACGCCTGCGCGTAGGGCAGCTCACCGGTGTAGCGGTTCCAGTCCACCCACTTCGACTGCCGGACCTGGGTGCCGTTGATCGACTCGTCGATCGAGAAGTTCGGCTCGGTCAGGATGCCGTAGTTGGCGGTGTTGGCGATGAAGCCGTGCACGTTCGCCTTCGTGCTGCCGGACGCGTTGGCGGCCTGGAACAACAGCTCGGCGGACGGGCCGAAGTTGTCGTCCCAGCCCAGCCAGCCGTGGTGGCCGACGTCGATGTAGTTGTAGACGTTCGGCACCGCGCCGAGCTTGGCGAGCGCGTAGCCGACACCGGTGACGTAGTTGCCGTTCGCCTTCATCACGTCGCAGTTGGGCGTCTGCGTCGGCCGAGGCGTGACGTTGGTGATCAGGTTCGGCAGGGAGTCGATCTCCACGACGGTCACGATGCGCAGGTTCGCGTACGCGGGCCGGGCGAGGATCGACGCGATCGGGTCGATGTACTCGGTCTTGTAGCGGTCGATCTCGGTGGCCTTGAGCTCACCGTTGGACGCCAGCGCCGCGCAGTCGCGGCCCGGCAGGTTGTAGATCACGAGCTGGATGACGAGTGGTGAGCCCGCCGCCTGGCGCACCGCCTCGTCGAGGTGCGAGGCCAGTCCGCGCGCACCGGTCGTGCCGGTGATCGCCGCGATCCGGTCCATCCACACGCCGGTGGGCTGGTTCGCGATCCGGCTGCCGCCCGACTCGGCGTTCGCCTTGGCCGCCCAGTCCGGGTTCACGTAGACCTTGGCGCCCGCGTACGGGTTGTCGGCGCGGGTCCCGGGGTTCGGGTTGCCGCTCGTGGTCGTCGTGGTGGTCGTCGTGGTCGTGGTCGTCGTCGTTCCCGGCTGACCGGTGCAGGTCGTGCCGTTCAGGGTGAACGTCGACGGGTTCGCGTCACCGGTCGCGGCGTTGCTGCCGTTGAAACCGATGTCGATGGACGCGTTCGTGCCCAGGTTCCCGTTCCACGACATGCTCGTCGCGGTCACGTCCTTGCCCGACTGCGACCAGTTCGCGCTCCAGCCCTGTGCCACGCGCTGGCTGCCGGGGAACGAGAACTTCAGGGTCCAGCCACCCGAGATCGCATCACCGAGGTTGGTGATCTTCACCGAGGCGCCGAAACCGCCGCCTCCCCACCCGTTCGCCGAGTAGTCGACACGACAGCCCGGTGCGGCGCCCGCGGGTGCGCTCATCGCCACCCCGAACGTTGCCACGGCAGTGGCGACCACGACTCCCGCCGCGGCCCACCGCCTCTGTCCGTTGAGCTTCATTGCTCCGGATCTCCTGTCTCTCAATGATGTTTGATCTCCATGAGCGAACACGCGGTGGGCGTGCACTCAAGTCTTTTGAGGCCGAGGTACTCCATGCCGATCGAGCCGGTGAGCGCGAACCCGTCCCCGAAGGCGAGGTCCGGGTCGCCCCGCACCTCGCCGTTCGCGACCGCCGCGAGCCAGGCCTGCTCCAGGCCGGGCTTGAGGACCAGCAGCCCGAGCCGTTCGTACGGCTGCTTCGCGCAGGTCCCCCACTCCGCGATGAACGGGGCGTAGACCTTCGACCGCACCGGACCGGCGAAGTCCGCGAAGTCGTTGTCGCGCTTGACGTCCGCGCACTCGTCGGTCAGGTCGTGCAGCCACGCGGCGATGCCGTCGACGCCTCTGCTGAGGTCCGGGGAGGGTTCGGCGCGTCCCACGAGGAGGGCGAACGTCACCGAACCCACCACCAGAAGGGCGAGGAGCGCCCTCGTCACCGGACGGCGCACGCCGAACCGTTGAGCGTGAAGGCCGTCGGGTCCACGGGTGTGGACGACGTGGCCGCGTTGAAGCCGAACGACGCCGTGCCGCCGGCCGGGATGTCCGCGTTGTACGACACGCCCTTCGCCGTGGCGCGTCCACTCGCGACGGTGATGGTCGACGACCAGGCCTGCGACAGTGTCTGCCCGGACGGGAAGTCCCAGCCGAGCTGCCAGGCGCTGATCGTGCTGGTGCCGGTGTTCGCCACCGTCACGTTCGCGGTGAAGCCGCCGTTCCACGTGCTCGGCCGCGAGTACGTCACCGTGCAGGAACCCGTGGGGGTGCCACCGCCCGTCGAGGTTCTGACCGTGACGCCCGAGGACGCCGTGGAGGCGTTGCCCGCGGAGTCCGTCGCCACCACGGTGAACGAGTACGAGGTGTCCGCGCTCAGGCCGCTGACCGTCACCGAGTTCGTCGACGACGTCGCGACCACCTGGCCACCGCTGAGGACGCGGTAGCCCGAGACCCCGACGTTGTCCGTCGACGCGCTCCAGTCGAGCTTCACCGTGCTGCTCGTGACGCCGGAGGCGACAGGGGTGCCGGGCGTCGAGGGCGCCGTGGTGTCCGGGGTGCCGGTGCCACCGCCGAACACGACGTCCGAGCAGCTGTAGAACGCCTCGGGGCTGTCCGAGCGCTGCCACAGCGAGTAGATGACGTGCCGGCCGCTCTTGTTGGGCAGCCGGGCCTGCCACGCGTACTCACCGTTCGCGAGCGGCGGGTTCGTGATCGAGTTGAACGGGGTCGACTCCAGGTCCGACCACTTCAACGGCTTCGTGACGTCGAAGCCGTCCTTGGTGACGTACTGCTCCCAGGTGCCGGGGTGCGGCGCCCACGCGTTGTACCGCAACGTGACCGTGCTGTTCGCCTGCACCTGCGTGGTCGGCCAGTCGGCCCGCGTCAGGTTGTAGGCGGCGTACTTCGTGGTGGGACCGCACAGGTTGCCGTCGGGGATGATCTCCCGGTGGCGCCCGGCCGCGTTGCTGATCAGGTTGCCGAACCAGTCCCACAGCGGTTGCTTGCCGCCCTGGGCCACGGCCGCGGCGCACGCGGGGTTGGTGGGGTTGAGATCGCCGCCACCGCCGCCCGCGCGGCCGTCCTCGTAGCAGAGGTACGTGCGGCTGCCGGGCCACACCATCGATCCGTGCGCGACGGCCGTGCCGCCGGTCTGCACGAGGATCGCGCCGACCGTGGCCGCGACCGCCAGCAGAGCTAGTCGTTTCCTCATCTCGGGACTCCTCACCCGTAGATCTCGGCGTGCAGGGAGAACGCCGTCGCGATCTCGGCTTGCGCCCAGAAGCGGTGATAGGTGAACGTCGGTGCCGGTCCACCGTCCAGATAGGACTGCACCTTCGGCCACTGCGGGTCGTTGCGGAACATCGACCGCATGGACAGGAACGAGCTGCCCTGCCCGATCTGGTCACCGTTGGGCATCCGCCCGGTCCAGCCGCTCGGCACGTACGGGCCTTCGAGCGTGCTGGTGTTGTAGACGTCGTCGAACCGGTTGTAGTCCGTGCGGGTCTCCGGCGTCGCGATGCCGAGGCTGTCCTGTTTGGACAACAGCGACGTCAGCAGCGCCTCACCCGTGGTCTTGGCCGAGGCGTTGCCCGACCGCGCCGCGTAGTTCAGCAGCACCTTGGCGTAGGACGCGGCCACGCCGACGTCCTGACTGTGGTTGAGCACGCGCACCCGCAGGTTCGCGTTCGTGCCGGGGTTGGTGGCGTTCCACGTGTCCGGCGCGCCCGACCACTCGAGGTCCGACGGGATCTGGAAGTTCGTGCCCGTCGTGGTGTTCGCGATCGCCCACGGCACCCACTTGTCGAGGATCTTCTTGGCCCGCGCGTCGCCGGTCAGCCGGTACAGCGCGGCCGTCCGCTCGATCCCCCACACCTGGAAGCCGAACCACCGGTTGCTCGGCGGGTCGCGCCACACCGGGTGAGCGTCGTAGTACATGCCGTAGAACGTCGGCGTGCCGGACGGCGGGGTGCCGTACTGGCCCTCCCAGCTGTTCGTCACACCGCCGGCGAGACCGCCGTCGGCCGACTGCAGCCACTGGAGCATCTCGAGCTGCCTGCTCAGCGACGTCGCCCAGTCCTGCTGCCCGGTGGCGGACAACGGCTTGAGCGCGGCCACGTTCGACAGCGCGTACGCCGCCAGCGGGTTCTGGTAACCCTGGTGCGAGGCGCCGTCACCGATGCGCCACGCCCAGCCGGCGGACGTGTCGGTCGCGCCGCCCCACGCGTAGTACCAGGACATCAGGTAGTGCGCGCTGCTCTTGCCGCTCCCGCCGGGGCACGCCGAGGCGCCGGTGCAGTTGCCGATGCGCTTGAAGTACTTGTCGAACATGGCGTACCGCAGGTAGTCGCCCATCTTCGCGGACTTGCCGATCTCCGCGGAGATGTCGCCGGCCTTGCCCTGCGCCGTCGCCCACTGCTGGGCGAGCAGCGCCACCTGCACCACGCGGGCGTCCGCGTCCGGCGCGTTGGTGTACTTCCACTGCCGGGCGTAGGAGGCGTCCTTGGTGAACAGGTCGAGGAACCCGTTGGGGCCGCCGTACTTGAACGTGTCGCAGGACGGCTGCGGGATGGTCTCCCACACCGACTCCGACGAGCCGCGCTGGTAGGTGTTGATGTACGCGGGGGTCGTCGTGCCGTCGCCGCACCGGCCGAAGCCGTAGGTGTTGTCGACGTCGATCAGCCAGTGCATGCCGTAGACGTCCGAGTTGCCGTACGCGGCCTTGAGCTCCGCCGCGAGCGGGTCCTGGCCGACCGGGACCGCGCTGTCGAGCACCGACGGGTACTGGTTCATCCGCGGGTGTTCGGGCGCGTAGGTCGCCGGCTTCGACGGGTCGTACTTGTCGTTCGTGGGCTGGTCGGCCTTCGCCGGGATGATGAACTTCTCCATCGACGCGAAGGCGGACTTGAACGGCGCCCAGTCGCCGGTGACGCGGCCGTAGCTCGCTTCCAGCCACAGGTAGTAGCTGAACGCCTCGGACGTCGTCTGGTGACCGTGGTCCGGCGCCTCGACCATCAGGGTCTCGACCGAGTGGTACGGCACGAGCAGGTCGCCGAACCTGCGGAAGTAGCCGTTGGCCGGGTCCTTGATCTTGTTGTACTGGTCGAGGAACGCCTTGTTGAAGTCCGATGTGGACGGGTCGATCTCGGTGGCCGTCACGCTCGCCGGGCTGTACCCGGTGGCGGACGCGGTGAACGTCGCCGTGCCGAACGCGCCGCCGTTGTTCGCCGAGGTCACCGTGACGGTCTGCTTCGCCGCGCTGGTGAACGTGAGCGTGGCCGGACTCGCGGTCAGGTCACTGCTGCCGCTGCGGGCGATCGTGACGGTGACCGGCGAACTGGGCGCCGTGGCCAGGGAGACGTCGAACGTCGCGGTCTGGCCCTGCTTCACCGAGATCGTGCCCGGTGACGCGAGGACCGCCGGCCCGGAGAGGACCTTGACGGTCGCCGGGGCCGAAGTGGTGGTGGCGCCGCGGTTGTCCGTGGCCCGTGCGGTGATGGTGTGGTCGCCCGCGGTCGCCGACGTCCACGTGCCGGTGAACGGCGCGCTGGTGTCGGTCGCGATCAGCGTGGTGCCGGCGTAGAAGTCGACCTTGGCGACCGTGCCGTCGGTGTCCTGTGCCGTCGCCGCCAGCGGGATCTGTGCGGGAAGGGTGTAGCTGCTGCCGCTCGTCGGTGCCGTCAGCGCCACCGATGGGGCCTGGTTAGGACCGGTGCAGGACACGCCGTTCACGGCGAAGTCCGTCGGGGGCCGGTTGGCCGAGCCCTTGCTGCCGTTGAAGCCGACCTGCGCGGTGCCACCGCTGGGCAGACTCGGCGCCCAGGCCGGGTTGGTCACGCTCACGACCGCGCCGTTCTGCGTGAAGTTGCCGCTCCAGCCCTGCGTGACGCGCTGGCCGTCCGGGAACGTCCAGGTCAGGTTCCAGCCGTTGAGCGCCTCCCCGTCATTGCGGATCGACACGGCCGCGCCGAATCCGGTGTTCCACTCGTTGGTGATCTGGTACGTGACGGTGCAGGCCACCGCCAGTGGTGCCGCGACGGCGGGGGTTCCGCCTATCAACACCACCGCCGCAACCGACAACGCCGTTGTTCGTCGAGTCATGCCGCCGCCCTCTCGACAACTGGGAGCGCTCCCAGAGTTCACGGCACTGTAACGTGGCCCACAGCGACCAACCGGTCACAGGCGCAAGCCGAGCAGGACCGATCAGCCCTCGGCATTGGTGCTTGCAGCGCAAGAGGTCCTGCTCCCACAGTTCCTCTTACTGCTCCCTTCGAGTGGAATTCTGGGAGCGGTCCCAGGAACGGGTGGGGGCGCCCCCGCCACTCGGGGCGCCCCCTGGTCCGATCAGCCCCGGCCGGCTCCGGCACCGGACGTGACCACGCTCTTCACGCTGCTCGCGCCGTCCAGCGGGTACGAATAGGGAAGGCTCTTGACCGAACCGCCCTGGTCACCGCTGCCGGAGTTGACGAAGTGGTTGCTCCGCGCGACCAGCGACCCGCCGGGCGAGCTGCCCTCACCGCGGTGGAACGGGTCCTTGGTGTTCTCGAAGTAGTTGCCCTCGACCAGGACGCCGGCCTCCATGGTGGAAGCGACGCCGTAGGACGTCACGCCGCCGTAATAGTTGTTGTAGACGTGCACCGGGTTGCCGAACCGCACGCGCGGGTGCCGCTGCTGCGTTCCGTCGAACCAGTTGTGGTGGTAGGTCACCCGGAGCTTGCCGCGATCCTCCGAGCCGTTGTCGTCGCTGTGGCCCAGCAGCATCGTCTTGTTGTGGCTGGTGAACTTGTTCCACGACACCGTGACGTAGTCCGAGGCGCGTTTGACGTCGACCGCGCCGTCGTAGCCGCTGGAGAAGGTGTTGTGGTCGATCCAGACGCGGGTCGAGTACTGGACGTTGATCGCGTCGTCGCCCCAGCTGCGGAAGTTCAGGTTCCGCACGATCACGTTCGAGGCGTTGGCGATGTTCAGGCCCTGCCCGGTGATCGCCGAGGAGGATCCGACGCCTTCGATCGTCTTGTTCGAGGCCACCTTCGTCATGCTCGACAGCGAGATGGTGCCGGACACCCGGATCACGGCCGCGCTCGACGACTTCGCGGCCGCGACGAACGCGGACGCCGTGGTCACGGTGACCGGGGAGGCGCTGCCGCCTCCGGTCGTGCCCCCTCCCTGGGTGGCCCAGCCGACCAGCCCGAACGGGGCGGCGGCCGCCTGGGGTGCGGACACCGCGCCGACCACGAGCGCGACCGCGGAAATCAATGCCGTTCGTTTTCCAATCATTTATCCACTCCCGTTTCAGGGTGAGCGGCGGTAGTACTCACGAAACCAGCCGGGAAACGGTCGGTCAACCAATTCGAAGATATTCGACTGACTCATTCCTGAATTCTCACCGCACTTCAAGAGTGTGAACTCCGATGTGTTCGAAATTCCAGTCGTCGCCGATTCCCGAAATAGCGGGGAGCACTACGTTCCCGTTCTCGTCGAGCGGGTCGGCGATGGTGTTGCGATGCGGTGGGACGCGGTCGAAGTCGACGTGCGGGTGCAGCAGACCGCGCTCGTACCACCGGCCGGCGTCGGTCGCGCCGAGCACGGTGAGGCTGCCCGTCCCGTTGCCGTGGATCTCGCAGTCCACGTTGAACGCCTCGGCGAGGTGCACGGTCTTGAGCACCGGCGTGATGCCGCCGCTGCCCGCCGGGCCGGCCCTGAGGATGTCGCAGGCCTTCGAGCTGATCCACTCGGCTCTGGTGTGGTGCTTGCCCCACGCCACCTCCGGGCCGATCACCGGGATGTCCAGCTGCTCGGCGAGCCACCGGTAGGAGCTCGGGGACGCCTCCTCCATCGGTTCCTCGAACCAGTAGAAGTCCAGCTCCTGCAACGCTCTGCCGAGTCTCAGCGCCTCGGTCCGCGAGTACCAGTGGCTCGCGTCGAGCATCAGGTCGACGTCCGGGCCGACCGCGTCCCGCACCGCCGCGCACGCCTCGACGTCCCTGCTCACGCTCGGCGCGCCCGGTACCGGTGACATCCAGGTGTGCAGCTTGATCGCCCGATATCCCAGCTGTACGAGGTGTTTCGCGAAGTCGCCGTAGTCGGCCGGGGTCGCGAGGCCGTCCGTGTCGCCGCACATCGTGCTGGCGTAGGCCGGTATCCGGTCGCGGGCACCTCCGGCGAGCTTCCACGCCGGCAGGTTCACCCTGCGCGCCACCAGATCCCACAACGCCTGGTCGACGAACCCCAGCGCCCGGTCCGTGAAGCCGCCGTGCGAGCCTCGTTGCCGTCGGGCGAGCAGGCGCCACAGCCGTTCGCGGTCCCACGGGTCCTGTCCCAGCAGGACCGGCCGCACGTGCCTGTCCAGCACGGACGGCCGCAGCTGGTCGGGCTGGACCTGGCAGTAGCCCGTGACGCCGTCGGTGTCGGTGATCTCCAGCAGCGCCTCGACCACCTCGTGCTCGGGCGCCGGGTGGCGGTGGCCCTCCTCGTCGACGGCCGTGGCCGCCGTCGTCTTGAACGTCCGCACGACCACGCGTTCGATCATTTGCGCTTCTCCCAGTCCTGCTGGGCGGTGGTGAGCTTGGCCGCGAGCTGGTCGAGGAACTCCTGCGCGGACATCTGGCCCAGCAACACCTTCTGGTACAGCGGTTCGGTGTCGGTCTTGGTGATCGACGAGTACTCGGGCAGGTAGACCGGCGCGGGCACGAGCACGGTGGCCGGGTCCTCCAGCACGCCGAGCGCCATCTTGACCGCGGGGTTGTCCTTGATCCACTGCGCGTCGCGGACGTCGGTGTTCGCCGGGATCTGGCCGACCTTCTCGTTCCAGTAGCCATTGCTCTCCGCCGAGGTCAGGAACTCGACGAACTTCCAGGCCGCGTCGCGGTTCTTCGAGCCCTTGAACACCGCGAAGCCGTCGGTCGGGTTCGGCACCACGGTCCGCTTGCCGGACGGGCCCTTGGGCAACGGCATGGCGCTCACCCGTTCCGGGCCGAGGGCCTTCATGACGTCGCCGGTCGAGCCGAGGTTGTGGTGCATCATCGACACCGTGCCGCCGGTGAACTGGGCGACCATCTGGGTGTAGTTGTTGTTCACGTCGGCCTCGGGCGTGGCCTTCTTGTACAGCTCGGCGACCTTGCGCACGAGCTCGGCGTTGCGCGGGTCGGCCACCGTGCTCCTGCCGCCGTCGTAGAACTTGTCGACGGCGGAGTAGGAGTAGGCCTCGGCGAGCAGCTGGAAGATCGATCCGGCGCCGCCGCGGATCGTGAAGCCGTACTGGTTGGCGGCGGGGTTCGTGAGCTGGGCGGCGGCCTTCGCCAGGTCGTCCCAGGTGGACGGTTCGGGGATCTTGTTCTCCTCGAACCGGTCGGAGCGGTACCAGATGACGTCCATGTTGCCCGAGGCCGGGACGGCGTAGAGCTTGCCGTCGGGAGCGGTCTGCTTGACGGTCTCCAGCAGGCTGTTCAGGAGCTTGCCCTTGAGCACTCCGTTGTCGATCCGGTCGTCGGCGGGTTCCAGGGCGTCCTGCCCGACCAGGTGCGCGAGGTACGAGGTCGTGACGCCGCCGACGTCCGGCGTGGAGCCGCCGGCGATCGCGGTGTCGTACTTCTGCTGCACCGACGAGCTGGGGATGCCGACGTACTCGATCTTGACGTCCGGGTTCGCCGCCTCGAACCGCTTGATCAGCTCCTGGTAGATCGGCGTGCGGCCGGGGCCACCGTTGTTGTCCCAGAACGTGATCGTCGTCGGTCCGTCCTGAGCGGCGGAACACGCGCTCAGCATCAGCGCGAGCACGACCAGCAGTCTTCTCATTCGTCTCTCCTCATCCCTTGACGGCACCGGCGGTGAGCCCCTGCACCAGGAACCGCTGCACCACGGCGAAAACCAGCACGACCGGTACGGCGGCGACGACCCCGCCCGCGGCGAGCGCACCGAAGTCGGTGTTGAACTCGCCGAGCGCGTAGCTCAGCCCGACCGGCAGGGTGAACTTGTCCTGCCTGCTCGCGAACATGAGCGCGAACAGGAAGTTGTTCCAGGCACCGATGAACGCGAACGACCCGACGGCCACGAGCGCGGGTCGCAGCTGTGGCAACGTCACCGCGAAGAACGCGCGCAACCGTGTGCAGCCGTCGACCATCGCGGCCTCTTCGAGCTCCACCGGCACGTTGCGGACGAACCCGCTCATCAGGATCAGCGCGAGCGGCAGCTGGAACGCGGTGTCCGCGATCACCAGCCCGGTGAGGCTGTTCAGCAGCCCGGCGTTCTTGAAGATCACGAACAACGGGATCAGCATCATCGCGCCGGGGATGAACTGCGTGCACAGCAACGCCAGCAGGAAGACCCGCTGTCCCCTGAACCTGAACCGCGCCAGGGCGTAGCCGCCCATCAGCGCGAAGATCGTGACGGTGACCAGCGTGCCGATGCCGATGATCAGGCTGTTCTGGAAGAACAGGCCGAACCCGACGCCGTTCCACACCGTGTCGAAGTGCTCGAACGTGATCGGCCACGGCACGAGCGACGTGTTTCCCGGTGGCCTGAGAGCGAAGACGAGCATCCAGTAGAACGGGATGAGCGTGAACAACAGGTACAGCGCCAACGGCAGGTGCAGCCGCGCGATCCGGCTGAGCGTGTGGGTCATGCCCGGCTCCCGAACTTGGACAGCCTCAGGTAGAGGATCGAGAAGAACAGCAAGATCACGAAGCCCGCCATCGTCAGCGCCGAGCCGTAGCCGAAGTCGTGCGAGTCGACGGCCTTGCGCGCCACGTAGAGCGGCAACGTCGTGGTCTGGTTCGCCGGTCCGCCACCGGTGAGCGTGTAGATGAGGTCGACGTTGTTGAACTCCCACACGGCCCTGAGCAGCGTCGACAGCACGATGGCGTCCCTCAGGTGCGGGAGCGTGACGCTGAGGAACCTCCGCCACCGCCCGGCCCCGTCCACCGAAGCGGCCTCGTACAGGTCGTTCGGAATGGTCTGCAGGTCGGCGAGCAGCAAGATCGCGAAGAACGGCACCCCGCGCCACAGCTCGGTGACCACGGTGGCCTCGAAGACGGTCGCGGGGTTGCCGAGCACCGACGTCCCCGGATCACCGATCCCCCACTGCGCGAGCTGCTGGAAGATCCCGGTCGACGGGTTGTAGAGCAGGATCCAGATGCCGGTCGTCAGCACCCCGGACACCGCCCACGGCGAGAACACCAGGGCGCGTGCGAGGGCGCGCCCGACGAACGTCTCGTTGACGATCAACGCCAGGACCAGCCCGAGGACCAGCTGCAGCCCCACCTCGACCACGACCCACTTGGCGCTGAACACCAGGCTCTGCCAGAAGAGCGGGTCCTCGGTGAGCATCTTCTCGAAGTTCGCGAACCCGATGAAGCCGTTCTTCCACGGCTGCGTCATCGTGTGCTGGCGAAGGCTGAACCACCCGACGCTCGCGATGGGGTACACCAGGAACACGGCCATCAGCAGGAGCGTCGGGGCGATCAGGGCGTACGGCGCCCAACGGCTCTTCACGCGCCTGCCTTCAGGTGCCTGATCCGGTGAGCGGGCTCCAGACCGCGGTTCAGCGTCGGCGTCCACCCGGCATCGGTGGCGAGCTGCTTGTCGGGGTTGGCCGCGTTGTAGGTGCCCACGAAGCTGTGCGGCCTGCCGTCCAGCAGGTTGCCGACGTCGGTGAGGGCCGTGCCGCCCCAGTTGTAGACGATCTTCGCGGGGTCGATGCCCTTGACGTAGTTGTTCTGCGCGTAGATCTGGGACTGCACGCCGACGCCCCAGCTGTAGGTCTGCGCGCCCTCGTAGAGGTTGTTGTAGACGTGCACCTGCCCGAACCGCACCCGCGGCGCGCGTTCGAGCACGTTCCGGAACACGTTGTGGTGCACCGACACCCGCAGCTTGCCCGGGTCGGTGGTGGAGGTGTTCGACGAGCCGATCAGCATCGTCTTGCCGTGCTCTTCGAAGCGGTTGCGCGACACCGTGACGAGGTCGGCGCCGTTCGTGATGTCGAGCTGCCCGTCGTGCACCTGGTAGGGCCGTCCGAAGTGGACGGGTTGCCGGCTGTCGACGTTCGGCGCGTCGGTGAACGTGCTGTGGTCCACCCACACGTTCTCGGACCGCTGGATCGACACGGAGTCGTAGAGCGAGTTCCAGTTCCCCGGCGACGCACCGGGACTGTTGTCCGTCGGATCCCACTGCGGAAAGCAGTCGTGCGTGTCCCGGAACGTCAGGTTGCGCACGATCACGTTGCGGCTGCCGTGAATCCGCAGGCTCCCACCCGTGATCCCGGCGCCCTTCCCGACCCCGATGATCGTCGTGTCCGGGTTCACGGTGAGCGCGATGGCCGCTTCCTGCTTCTTCGCCGACGCCTTCCGCGCCTCCTCCAACGCCCCTTCGGGCTCCTTCTCCCATCCCCAGGTGGCGGGGTCGTAGGCGGCGAGGTACCCGGCGAAGGTGTACCCGTCCGTCGCGTAGTCCGTGCACCGCAACGGCTTCCCGTCGACGCCGGTGTTCGCGTCGATCACGCCTCTGACCTTGATGATCCGCGGCGCTGGTGCCGCAAGCGCCGCCACGAGCTGCGCTTTCGTGCGCACCTCGTGCACCGTGGTCGCCGCCGATCCCCCGGTGGTGCCCGGCCCGGCCGACGCCCACCCGTCACCCGCCGGCAGCACCTGCCTCGCCGGGTCGTGGCCGGCGTGCGCTGTACCGGTGAACGCGCAGGCGAGAACCAGCCCGCAGGCGAAAAGCCGCATGGCGAAATACCCTTCGGAAAGGATTCACATTCTTGAACAGGGTCCACGATCGTGAACCGAGAATACGAATGTGTTCGCCACGCGTCAACGAAGTGAATTCATTCGACGATTCGATCCGGAATTCGACGCTTGTTCGAATCGAATGCCGTCGAATGCCGGGGCGGTTCGATCAGCCTTTGATCAGTCGGTGCGGTCGAGGTCGCGCAGGCGTGCCAGCAGCCGTGGCGCGAGTTGGGCCGGGGTGAGCCGGTAGTCCAGCCAGCGGTCGCGGCCGGTGTCCTTCATCGAGGCCGAGCGGTTACAAGCGTCAGTCCTTGACCGGCCTCAACATCGGCACGAGCAGCAGTGCGGGCAACAACAGCAACGGCACCACGAGCAGCCCTCGCAGCACCCCCACCTCGTTCCCCAGGAACCCGACCAACGGCGGCCCCGCGAGAAACGCCGTGTACCCGATCACCGCGACCACGCTGACCCGCGCGGCCGCCCGAGCCGGATCATCGGCGGCGGCGCTCATCCCGACCGGGAAGCCCAGCGCCGTCCCCAGACCCCACACCGCGACGCCGACGACGGCGACCGCGGGCGACCCGGCGAACACTGCCAGCGTCACCCCGGACGCCGCCAGCACCATGGACACGAGGATCGCCGGCACCCGGCCCCAGCGGTCCAGGGCGATGGTGCCGAAGATGCGGCCGAACGTCATCGTCGTGACGAACACGCCGAACACCACCGCGCCCATCGCCGGGGCGAACGCGTGGCCGTCGATGAACGCCACCGCGACCCAGTCGTTCGCCGTGCCCTCGGTGAACGCGAGCACCAGCACCAGCAGGCCGATCAGCAGGGTGCGGGGTTCGCGCCAGGCGGCCATGACGCCGCTGCCGGCGCCGTGGTCCGAGGACGCGTCCGCGAACCGGTACGTGCGGGCCGCCACCAGCGTGCCCGCGGCGACCACCAGTGCCACCACGAGGAGGTGGGCGGTGACGGGCAGGACCGCCCAGGCCGCGAACGACGCGAGGCCCGCGGCGGCGACGGTGCCGAGGCTCCACATGGCGTGGAAGCGCGGCATCACCGTCTTGTCCAGGGCGCGTTCGACCTCGGCGGCCTCCACGTTCATCGCCACGTCGCACAGGCCCGAGCCGTAGCCGAGCGTGAAGATGCCGAGGGCGGTGAGCCACGGCGAGGGGCTCGCGCCGATGCCCACGCCGGCCAGCGCGAGGCCACATGCGACGGTGACGGCCGCGACGGAGACCGTGCGGCGGGGGCGCAGGCGGTGGGTGACCTCGCCCGCCGTGAGCATCGCCAGGCAGGCGCCCACGGACATCGCGAGCAGCAGCAGGCCCAGCGCGGCCGGGGTGAGGGCCAGCGCGTCACGGGCGGCGGGGACTCGGGCGAACCACGTCGCCACCGCCACGCCGTTGAGCCCGAACGTGACCGCGACCCCCGCCGCGGCGGCTCGGATCTGACCGCGTGGCACCGTGACCGACATCCCGGTCCCTCCCTTTCTCGATACTGAAGTTCTTACCCCACACATGGAAGCGCTTCCACCGCAATACTGTTCAGATGACGGCAGAACGCACCGCGACGCTGGACGACGTGGCCAGGGCCGCAGGCGTGTCCCGGGCGACCGCCTCACGTGTCGTCACGGGACACGGACCGGCATCACAACACACCAGGGACCGGGTCGCCGCGGCGGTCACCGCGCTCGGGTACGTCCCGGACGCCTCCGCCCGCGCGTTGGTCACCCGAACGGGCACCCGGCTCGCGATCGCCGTCATCGGGCACACGGCGGCGGTGCTCGACGACCCGTACGTCGGCCGCGTACTCACCTCCGCCGCGCACGTCGCCGCCGAACGCGAGGTCGGCGTGTCCCTGCACTGGCTGCCTCTCAACGACCCCGGTTCACTCGCACGGCTCGCCGACAGCCGCGGCCTCGGCGGGCTGGTCGTGGTGAACCCGACGCGCCCGGCGCTCGAGACCGTGCCCCGGTCCCTGCGCGGCCGGGTCGCCGCGGTCGGGGTCGGCGCGCGGCACGTGCCGTCGTTCGACGTGGACAACCGCTCCGGCACCGACGGCGTCGTGCGGCACCTCGTGCGCACCGGGCGGCAGCGCATCGCGATGGTCACCGGGCCGTCGTGGCTGCCGTGCGGCGACCGCGCCGTCGAGGCGTACCGGAAGGTCCTGCACGACAGCGGCGCCGAGCCGCGGGTCGTGGTCGGCGACTTCACGGCGGTGCGCGGCGCCCAGGCGGCCGTCGAGATCATGGCGCGCTGGCCCGACACCGACGCCGTGTTCGCGTTGAGCGACCTGACCGCGCTGGGCGTCCTCGACGGACTGAACTCGCTCGGCGTGCGGGTGCCGGGCGACGTGGCGGTGGCCGGGTTCGACGACATCGCGTTCGCCGGCCTGAGCCGCCCGGCGCTCACGACCAGCACGCACCCGGTGGAGGAGATCGCCACGGCGGCGGCGCGCTCGGTCCTCGACCGGCGCGACACCTCCGGGACGACGTTCTACCCGTCCTCGCTCGTCGTGCGGGAGAGCGCCTGATCATCCGACCGCGCAGGGCTGGCCGTTGAGCGTGAACGCGCCGGGAGCGGCGTTCCCGGAACGCACCGCACCGTTGAACCCGATCACCACCTCGCCACCGGGAGCGATTCTGGGGTTGTAGTCGGCGTTGAGCGCGCTCACAACGGCGCCGGACTGCCGTGCCCGCGCGTTCCACATGTCGGTGACGGCCTGGCCGTTCGCGAAACTCCACCGCAACGTCCAGCCGTCGAGCGGCACGGAGCCGGTGTTGCGCACGCTCACATTCGCCTGGAACCCGCCCGGCCACTGACCGGTGACGCGGTAGGCCACCGCGCAGGCCGGCGCGGGCGGTGCGGGGACGGCGGGAGGACGGGCGCTCGTCGGCGCGGGAGCCACCGAAGTGGTGCGGCCAGGAGTGGGGTGGCCGACGGTCGAGTCGCCGGGGGTGGTGGGTCCAGGGGTGGTGGTGGAGGTGTCGCAGGACGGCCCCCACACTCCCCTGCCCGCTGCCGCCGCTTCGGCCTCGGCGACCAGCAGCTGCCGAGCGTTCCCGACCGCCCCGGATTCGGCGGTCGACAGAGGCCGAACAGTCGCAGCGGCCCCGGATTCGGCGGTCAGCAAGGGCCGAGCGTTCCCGGCAGGCCCAGACTCGGCAGTCAGCACCGGCCGAGCGTTCGTGGACGCTCCAGGTTCGGCGGTCGGCACCCCACCGCCGTCCACCCCTTCCACCCGCAGCACCCCTTGCCGCACGGCGAGCACCGCGTAGTCCGTGCCGTCCTCCAACTCCAGCCTGACATCACCGGAACGCACCGGGCTGATCCGCACGGTGCTCGCCAGCAAGGTCGTCCGCGCGAACGCGAGCGCACCCTCCGCCCAGCACCCCACAGGCGCCGCGAGCTGCGCGATCTGCACCTTCCTGCCGTCCGCCAGCTCGACGGTCCGCCCGTCGACCACGTCCCGCACGACGTGCAGCACCCCCTCGTAGGGCACCTGCTCGTTGACGAGCGTGGGCGGCTTCCTGGGCATCGTGGTGGCGACCGGCGCCGACACAGGTGGTTCTGCCGTGCACGCTCCCACGAGCAGAACCACCACTAGTAACCCGCTAGCCGCGCGCAACGGACACCGACCAGCGCTGGTTCGCCCCCGAAGTGGCGTGGTACAGCCCGATTCGGGCACCGTCCTCACGCGACTCACCGATCACGTCGAGCAAACTCCCGTTCTGCGCGTTGACGAACGTCCAGGTTCCGTCCCCTGTGGACGACAACACCCATCTGGCAGCAGGACCGTCCACCGAACTCAGCACGACGTCACCGCCACTGGCCGCGATCCGCTGCCCGGTGGCGGCGTTGACGATCGAGAACTGGGCACGGCTGTCGTAGCCACCGCTCCGGCGTTCCACCCGCCACACCTGGTCCGCCGCCGACGAGGTGGTGCGCTGGACGAGCGAAGTGCCCGACGGCGCCAGGGACTTGCCGCTCTGCACCCCGGTCAGCCGAGCGGAACCACCGAGCGCGGCCGCAGGATCCACACCACCGACACCGCTCACCTCGAAGGTCGTGACCGACCGCGGCGGCACGGACAGCGTGGCCTTGCGGTCCTGCACGCGCACAGCGGCACCCTTCACCAGAGCGCCGTGCTCGTCCGTCACGACAGGACGGACGGACGCCCCCAGCCGCACCGACGCGAACGCCGACAGGTCCAGCACCACCGACTGCGCCTGAGTGCTCTTGTTCAGGTGCACCAACGACTTCAGCTCGTCGCCGCGCACCGCCGCCACGTCGGTGGTGGTGTCGACCTTGATCAGCCGGTCACCGGGCCGCACGTAGTGGGTGAAGTTGCGCAGCGCGTGGAACTTCGTGTTGACGCGCGCAGGGCACGTCGCCAGCGTGTCCTGAGGCCCGCAGTCGAACGGGATCTGGATCACGCCCCAGTTCATCCCGTCCGGCGACTCGGCGCCCGGCTTCATGTTGTCGTAGTCCTCGACGGCCTGCCACAGCAGCCAGGCGCGCGGTTCCAGCTCGCGCAGGTCGTCGATCACGCGCTCGGCGATGCCCAGGCCGGGGTCCATGCTGGTGAAGCTCTGGCCGGTCCCCCAGTGCCCGTCGACCTCGCTCATCCACAACGGCTTGCCCGAGCCCTTGGCGATGTCCCGCGCGGAGGTCCGGCGGCCCGTGCCGTAGGTGTGCACGTTCAACTGGCTGACCTGGGCGCGCACCGAGGCCGGATAGCCCGCCCAGTCGTCGGCGAAGAGCCCGGGATTGGTCTCGTCCGGCGCGGAGACGACCGCCCCGACGCGACGCGCCCGCAACGCCTCCGCCATCGCGGGCACCACCTTCGCCTGCAGGCCGGGACCGAGGTGGGCGCCCTCCTGGCGTCCACCCGTCGGGTTGCCGTCCGCGCCGAGCGTCGTGCGCCAGTACGGGGTGTTGGGCTCGTTGAACGGGTCGACCGTCGCGAACCTGATGCCGTGTGAGCGTTCCAGCTCGGCCGAGGCCTGGGCGAGATAGGCGGCGAAGTCGCCGATCCGGTCCTCCCGCAGCTGGTCCGCGTTGGGGTCGAAGCCACCGGAGACGTACCCGCTCACGGTCTGGAACCACGGCGGGGAGTTGCTGAACGCCTCCCACCGCGTCACGTCGCGCTTGATCCGGTCCACCCACCACCGCTGCCGGGGATCGGCGGCGGCGTCGAAGAAGCGGGAGTCGTCCGGCCGCCACCAGTCGGTGTCCGTGCGCGTGGTGCCGGCCGGAGCCTTCCACCAGCCGGGGACCGCGGCGCCGGCCCGCAGGTACGGCGGCACGTCCGGAGCGTTGCCGCCGCCGATGTTGTACCGCGCGATGTTCAGGTCGAGCCCGTCCGCGCCGAACAGCAGCTCCGCCAACCGGTCGCGGATCTCGTCCGGGTAGCCGCCGGTCGCGTTGGCGAACCACACCAGGCTCGTGCCCCAGCCCTGGAACGGCTCCTGCTGGTAGGTCGGATCCGGTCTCACCGTGACGGTCTCAGCGGCGGCGACAGCCGGGGCCGCGGTGGAGATCAGGAGCGTCGAGACGGCGAGCAGCGCAACGAGTCTGGTCATCGGTTCTCCGTTGAACAGGCGATGTTCACGCTAACATCTAGCGCCAACCTACTGACGAGTCAAGGTCCTGCCGGACGGGGGCGCGCCCGCCCGGCAGGTCCCCTGGGAACGCTCGCCTCCGAGGAGACGGGCCTGCCCGCTCGAACCCCGAGGAGAGTTACCGCAGCGAACAGGTGGCGAAGCGCTCCAGCCCCTGGGGCCGCGCCTGCACGCGGCCGATGGAGATCGCGATCCGGTCCAGAGCCGCGGTCCGCTTGCTCGCCAGCGGACCGAGGATCGCGTTCTGCACGAAGTTCGGCCCGCCCTGACCGGCCGACGTGCGCAACCGGTCGTTCGCCTCGGCGAGCTGCTTGCCGAGGTTGGCGAGCTCACGGTCCACTTCGGACCGCGCGGCCGCGGGAACGTCCTGCAGCACGGGAAGCGGGCATTCGATCACACCCCGGGCCGCGACCGGGGTGCTCGCGGCGACCGGCTGCGAGGTGCTCGGCGGCGCCGGGACGGTGGGAGCCTGCCCGAGTCCGCAGGTCGCGAACCTCTCCAGGCCCTCCGGCTTCACCGCGACCCGGCCGATGGCCGTCTCGATGCGGTTCAGCGCCGCGACCCGCTTGCTCGCCAACGGGCCGAGGATCGCGTTCTGCACGAAGTTCGGGCCGCCTTCGCCGGCCGACGTGCGCAGCCGCTCGTTCGCCTCGGCGATCTGCTTGTCGAGGTTGGCCAGTTCGCGTTGCACCTCGGCCTGCGCGGCGGCCGGCACCGCCGGCACGACCGGCTGCGGACACACGATCGCGCCCGTGGCGGTCTCCCCGCCGGCGAATGCGACGGCCGCGGTCACCGCCGTCAGCGTGGCGGCGACAGCGATTCCGGCGAGGATCACCCGTTTGTTCCGCTGCGGTAGTGCATGAGCTCTCGACATGTTCGAACCTCACGACTAGGGGACGTTTGTGCCGGCATTCCGGGATACGTACCGGGAAAGTGAAAGGTTCAACTACTTGTGAGCGCTCACACCGAGTGGCATGCTCACGATTCATTCCGCAGTCCCTGCACCTGCGAAGAACCGGGGAACAGCCATGCCAACGGCCGCCAGAGTCGTCCACGAGCAGATCCCGCTGCGCGTCCAGGGGGTGAACCTCCGGGTCGCGTCGGTCCTGCGCCGGGAGGGCTCCGACGCCCCCGTCGTCTTCCTGCACGGGTTCGGCACGAGCAAGGAGGACTACCTCGACGTCCTCCAGCGGCACGACTTCACCGGGCGTTCGTTCCTCGCCTACGACGCACCCGGCGCCGGCGCCACCGAATGCGCGGACCTCGGGCAGGTCGACCTGCCGTTCCTCGCCGACACCGCCCGCGCCCTGCTCGACCGGGCGGGCATCGGCCGGTTCCACGTCGTCGGGCACCTGACCGGCGCGCTCACCGCGCTCCTGCTCGCCCACGCCGAACCGACCCGTGTTCTGAGCTTCGTGAACATCAAGGGCATCCTGGCCCCCGAGGACTGCGTGCTGAGCAGGGAGGCGCTGCACCACCGCGACCCCGGCGAGTTCGTGTTCGCGCTCGCCGAACGCAGCCGCGAGACCCCTTGCTACGGCGGCGGGTTGTACGCCGCGAACGTCCCGGCCAAGGTCCGGCGCGGCGCCATCCCGTCTTTGTTCCGCTCCATGGTCGAACTCGCCGACCACGGCAACCTGCTGCAGAAGTTCCTCGCCTTGCCGTGCCCGCGGATGTACCTCTACGGCGAGCAGTGCGCGGGTCTGTCCTACCTGCCGCTGCTCGACGCGAACGGGGTGGAGCTCGCCGAGATCCCCCACAGCGGGCAGCTCCCGATGTACTCCAACCCCGTCGCGATGTGGCGGCAGATCGGCGAGTTCCACGCCCGTCAGCTGATTCCCGCCGCCAGGCGGTGGTAGGCGGAGTTCCAGCGCAGGCGGTCGGCGAACGACGCCGGGGTCGTCGCGGAGTCGATCAGCACCAGCTCCGTGGCGGCCATCTGCGCGAAGTCCCGCAGCACCTCGGCGCCGAGGGCCTGCGTCATCACCGTGTGGTGCGGACCGCCTGCGGTGAGCCAGCACTCCGCGGACGTCGAGAGCGACGGCGCGGGCTGCCACACGGCCCGCGCGACCGGCAGCTTCGGCAACGGCTCGTCCGGCGGCACGACCGTGACCTCGTTGGCCACCAGGCGGAAGCGGTCGCCCATGTCGGCGAGGCCGACCACCACGGCGGGTCCGGGTGCCGCGTCGAACACCAGCCGCACGGGGTCCTCGCGGTCGCCGATGCCCAGCGGGTGGACCTCGCACGACGGCTGGTCGGCGGCGATCGTCGGGCAGACCTCCAGCATGTGCGCGCCGAGGATCTTCGGCGTGCCAGGCCCGAAGTGGTAGGTGTAGTCCTCCATGAACGACGTGCCGCGGCCCGTTCCGGTGCCCATCGCCTTCACGGCCGCGAGCAGCGCGGACGTCTTCCAGTCGCCCTCGCCGCCGAAGCCGTAGCCGTCCGCCATCAGCCGTTGCACGGCGAGGCCCGGCAGCTGCCGCAGCCCGCCGAGGTCCTGGAAGTTCGTGGTGAACGCGCCGAACCCGCCGTCGTCCAAAAAGGACCGCAGGCCGATCTCGATCCGGGCGGCGTAGCGCAGCGACTCGTGCCGCTCTCCCCCGCGGGCCAGCTCCGGGCCGAGCCGGTAGGCGTCGGCGTAGTCGGCGACCAGCAGGTCGATGCTCGCGTCCGGCACCGCGTCGACCACGGCCACCAGGTCGTTCACGCCGTAGGTGTTGACCGAGACGCCGAACCTGAGCTCCGCCTCCACCTTGTCGCCCTCGGTCACGGCGACGTCGCGCATGTTGTCGCCGAACCGCGCGAGCCGGAGCCCGCGCAGGTGGGCGAGCCCCGCGGCCGCGCGCACCCAGCCGTCGATCCGCTCGGCCACGACCGGGTCGCTCGCGTGGCCCGCGACGGTCTTGCGCGCCACCCCGATCCGCGTCTGCACGTAGGCGAACTCGCGGTCGCCGTGCGCGGCCTGGTTGAGGTTCATGAAGTCCATGTCGATGCTGGACCACGGCAGCGCCTCGTTGAGCTGCGTGTGCAGGTGCAGCAACGGTTTGCGCAGCAGGTCCAGCCCGGTGATCCACATCTTCGCCGGTGAGAACGTGTGCATCCACGCGATCACGCCGACGCACGACGGGTCGGCGTTCGCCTCCTGCATGACCGCGCGGATCGCGCCTGAGTCGGTCAGCACCGGCTTCCAGACGATCTCCGCGCTGACCCGGCCGGAGTCGGCGAGCATCCGCCGGATCTGCTGGGACTGGGCCGCGACCTGGTCGAGCGTCTCGGGGCCGTAGAGGTGCTGGCTGCCGGTGAGGAACCAGATCTGGGGCTTGTCCGGCATGTGCTCTCCTTCTGGGCTCACTGGCCGTAAACGTTCTGGTAGCGCTCGTAGAGCCGGTCGACGTGCCGCGGGTCGATCACGTCGGGCGTGCCGAGCTGGAGTGCGAAGTGGACGGTGCGGGCGACGTCCTCCAGCAGCACCGCTGCCTTGACCGCCTTCACCGCCGTCTCCCCGACGGTGAACGGGCCGTGGTTGCGCATCAGCACGGCCTTCGACCTGCTGGTGCTCAGCGTGTCGACGATGCCCTTGCCGATCGAGTCGTCGCCGATCAGCGCGAACGGGCCGACGGGGATGTCGCCGCCGAACTCGTCCGCGATCATGGTGAGCACGCACGGGATGGGCTCGCCGCGCGCCGCCCACGCCGTGGCGTAAGGAGAATGCGTGTGCACGACGCCGTTGACGTCGGGCATGTGCCGGTACACGTACGCGTGCGCCGCCGTGTCACTGGACGGCGCCAGCTCGCCCTCGACGAGCTTGCCGTGCAGGTCCGTCACGACCATCGCGTGCGGCCCCAGCTCGTCGTAGGACACCCCGGACGGCTTGATGACCATCAGCTCGTGGCCGGGAACCCGTGCCGACACGTTGCCGGCGGTCCAGCTCACGAGCTCGTAGCGGGTCAGCTCGCGGTGGAGGTCGGCGACCGTGCGGCGCAGCTCTGCCGTGGGTGACATCAGCTCTTCCCCTCCAGGGCGGCGCGCCGGTAGCCGCGCAGCCGGTGCATGACATCGTTGGCACCGCGGCCGAAGTAGTCGTGCAGCTCGAGGTAGTCGTCGAAGAGCCGTTGGTACGCCTCGACGTTCTCCGGGATCGGCCGGTGGACGTTCCGGTGCACCGAGCCCATCGCGTGGGCGGCTTCCCGGATGTTCACGTGCGCACCGGCGGCTACGGCGGCGTGCATCGCGGACCCGAGCGCGGGGCCCTGCGCCGAGCCGATCACCGACAGCGGCAGGTTCACGACGTCGGCGTAGATCTGCATGAGCAGGGCGTTCTTGGTGAGGCCGCCCGCGATCACCAGCTCGGTGACCGGGACGCCCGCCTTCGTGAAGGTGTCGATGATGACGCGGGTGCCGAACGCCGTCGCCTCCAGCAACGCGCGGTAGACGTCCTCGGCCTTGGTGGCGAGCGTCTGGCCGACGATCACCCCGGACAGCTCGTGGTCGACCAGCACCGACCTGTTGCCGCTGTGCCAGTCGAGGGCGACGAGCCCGTGCTCGCCGACGGCCTGGTGCGCGGCCAGCTCTGTCAGCAGTTCGTGCACGTCGACGCCGCGTTCTGCGGCTTCCTGGTGGTAGGCGGGCGGCACCTGGTTGCGCAGGAACCACGCGAAGATGTCGCCGACGCCGCTCTGCCCGGCCTCGTACCCCCAGAGTCCCGGCACGATGCCGCCGTCGACGACGCCGCACATGCCCGGCACCTCGCTCAGCTCCGCGCCGCTCATCACGTGGCACGTGGAGGTGCCCATGATCGCGACCATCTGGCCGGGCTCGACGGCCTGCGCGGCCGGTGCCGTGACGTGCGCGTCGACGTTGCCGACCGCGACCGCGATGCCCTCGCTGAGCCCGGTCCACTCCGCGGCCCGCTTCGTGAGCGTGCCCGCCCTGGCGCCCAACGCCGACAGCGGGTGGTCGAGCTTGTCCTCGACGAACCGCTCGAACGCGGGGTTGAGCTGCGCGAGGAACTCCGCGCTCGGGTAGCCGCCGTCCTGGTGGATGCCCTTGTACCCGGCCGTGCAGGCGTTGCGGGTGTACGTGCCGCTGAGCTGCCAGACGATCCAGTCGGCGGCCTCGACCCAGTGCCTCGTCGCCGCGTAGACGTCGGGCGCCTCCTCCAGCAGTTGCAACCCCTTGGCGAACTCCCACTCCGACGAGATGAGCCCGCCGTACCGCGGGAGCCACGGCTCCTTGCGCTGCCGGGCGAGCGCGTTGATCCGATCCGCCTGCGGCTGCGCGGCATGATGACGCCACAGCTTCACGTACGCGTGCGGCTCCTCCGCGAACTCCAGCAACTCGCACAACGGCGTGCCGTCCTCCGTCACCGGCACCATCGTGCAGGCGGTGAAGTCGGTCCCGATGCCGATCACCTGGTCAGCGCCGATCCCGGCCGCCTCGACGGCCTGCGGGACGGCGGTCCGCAGGACGTCGAGGTAGTCGGCCGGCACCTGCAACGCCCACTCCGGCGGCAACGCCTGGCCCGTCGCGGGCAGCACCCGATCCACCACACCGTGCCGGTATTCGTGGACAGCGGTGCCCAGCTCGGCCCCGTCGCGAACGCGCACGACCACGGCGCGACCGGACAGCGTGCCGAAGTCGACACCCACCACGCACGCGTCCCGGCCGATCGTCATGTCAGTCACGACCTGAGTGTTATCGCTAACATTCCACGAGTCAAGATGTGCCCGATACATCGTGATTCCGTTGGGAGCGCGCGAAATGGGCCAAACGTGAACGCACGACAACGCGACCCACGCTGAGGGGCGCACCGCGCGGCCGGGAGGACCGGCCGGAGCAAGGGCGGTCGGAAGGACGGGCCGCGGCGAGGGCGGCCGAGTGAACAAGCCGCAGGCGGGGAGGACGGACCGGCAGGACGCGCGGCCGACACCTGTTCCGAGCGACGCAAGACGCAACGCCCGTGGGTGCCTCGCAAGGCCGACCGGCTCCAAGCCCCGCCATCCCGCGCGACCAGCCCGTCGCGAACCCTCACCCAGCCACAACCCGCCGTCAGCCGCGGGCCCGCTTGGCTGCGGCCCGCACCCTGACACCGCCCCGACCAGCAACAAACCGCGCGCCGGCAGCCATGCGGCAGCCTGACCGTCGGCGACCCGCCCTCAGCGAATCTCCCCCGGCTGCGGCCCCGCCACCCCGGCGGCAGGTCACTTCGGCGGCGGCGCCACGCTCTCGCGCTTCACCAGCGTCGGCGCCACCGTCCGCCTCGGCTGGGTGGTCTCGCCGTCGCTGACCTGCTCGAGCAGCAGCCCGAGCGTCTCCCGCGCCACCGCGGCGAAGTCCGGGCGCACGGTCGTCAGCGGCGGGATGAAGTAGGCGGCCTCGGGCACGTCGTCGAAGCCCACCACGCTCACGTCGTGCGGGACCCGCCTGCCGCGCTCGCTCATCGCCCGCAGCACGCCGAGGGCGAGGTGGTCGTTGGAGCAGAACACGGCCGTGACCTCGGGCATCCTCGCGAGCATCTGCCCTGCGCGGTAGCCGGAGGCCGCGCTCCAGTCCGCCGCCACGACCGGCGGCATCTCGGCGCCGGTGGTGTCCAGGGCGGCGCGCCAGCCCTCCACCCGGCCCGCCGCGTCGAACCAGTCGGCGGGGCCGGAGACGTGCCACACCGTCTCGTGGCCCATGGCCAGCAGGTGTTTCGTCGCCTCGAACGCGCCCAGCGCCTGGTCAACGGTCACCAGCGGGGTCGGGCGCGACGGGTCGCCGTCGACGGTCACCAGCGGTACGACCGCCGGCACGTCGGCCAGGGCGTCGGCGGCGCCCGAGTTCGGGGCGATCACGACGATGCCCGCCACGCGCTGGTCGCGGTGCCGTTCCACGGCGGCGGCGATCGAGTCGCGGTCGAGCACCTTCACCCTGCCGACGCTGACCGCGAACCCGGCCGCGCCCGCCGCCTCCTCGAAGGCCGACAGCAGCGAGGCCGGACCGTAGAGCGTCGAATTCTGCGCCACGACGCCGATGAGCTGCGACTTGCCGGTGACGAGCGCACGCGCTGCCTTGTTGGGCCGGTAGTCGAGCTCCTTGATGGCCGCCTGGACGCGCAGCCTGGTCTGTTCGCGGACGTTCGGGTGGTTGTTGAGCACACGCGAGACCGTCTGGTGCGACACCCCGGCGAGTCGTGCGACATCGGTCATCGCGGGGTCACGCGAGGTCTTCTCCACGAGCGGTCTCCGATCCTTGATCTGCGCCGGTGATGTTAGCGATAACACCAGGTCGGCTTCGATGCAGTGCTCATTGTCCACTCATTCGAGGCGAAATGTGGCACGTCGTCGCGCGTCGCGGTCATTCCCGGGACGCGACAACACCACCCGGCCATTGTCGTGAGCGAGATATGTGTCCGTTCCGACACGCAGCGAAACCGCCCCGCTGTCCGATAGTCCCGGCACCCGGACAAAGCTCGCCGCCCGCCCGTAGGCGTCGGTGTCCTCGAACGGGTCGATGCGGAACGCGTCCCCGTCCACCCGCACGTACCGGTCGGGGAAGTTCACCGACTGCACGGCCACCGTGCCCGCCCCCAGGAACCCCGGCACGAACCGGAACTGGGAGTCCGCGAGCTCACGGACGTTGCCGTCCACCCGCAACCGGTACTCGTAATGCCGCAGCACGAGCGAAGGCGCGTCCAACGGCGACAACCGCACCACCGGCCCGCCCCGTCCCACCGGCACGCCGAACGAAGGCGTGCCGTCGGCATTCCAGTGCAACCGCTGCACGCGCGTGTGCCGGTTCGGGTCGAACAACGGATCACCGACGATGTCGCGATAGTCGCGCGCGTGATAAACGAGCACGTCCAACGACCCCGCGGTGGTGAACGAGTTGTGCCCCGGCCCGTACTGCGAGGTGGCCGCGGAAGTGGCGAACACCGGCGAAGGTGACTTCGTCCACGACCGCGCGTCCAGCAGGTTCGCGTTCTCATCCGCGGTCAGCAGGCCCATGCAGTACCGCGCGTCGGTGGCGCTCGCGGAGTACGTCACGAACACCCGCCCGTTGCGGATCAGCACCGCCGGACCCTCGTTCACCTTGAAGCCCTGCACCTCCCACGACAGCGTGGGCACGGCGATCCGCACCGGCGCGGTCTTCAACGCCAGCGGTGAGGCCATCTCCGCGATGTACAGGTTCGAGTTCGTGGCGATGCCGGGCTCGCTCTGCGCCCACAGGAAGTACCGCTTGCCGCGGTGCGCGAACGTCGTCGCGTCCAGTGTGAACGTGTCCCACGCCGTCACCATCTGCCCGCGCAGCACCCATCCGCCCTCACGCGGGTCCGAGTGCGGCGACTCCAGCACGTAGGTGCGGATGCGGAACGGCTCGTCCTTGTCCCCGGCGGCGAAGTACACGTACCACTTGCCGTCGATGCGGTGCAGCTCCGGCGCCCAGATGTACCCACCCATGACACCCGAGGCAGGGCGCCGCCAGATGGTGCGCTCACGAGCAGCCGCCAGACCGTCCAGTGTGGACGCTCCGCGGATCACCACCCGGTCGTACTCGGGCACGGATCCGGTCAGGTAGTACATGCCGTCGGTCGGCGGCGTGATGAACGGGTCAGCACGCTGCTCGACGAGAGGGTTGCGGGTCGGCAGCTCCGCCGCGGTCTCGGCAGCGAGAGCAGGCGCGGCGGAGGTCAGAGCGGTGCCGGCGGCGAGCACGCCGCCCGAGGCCAGCAGGGAACGTCGGGTGATCACGAGCGGCTCCTGATCCGGAGGAACGTGACGGAGTGGGGCGGGAACGTGTGCGTGAAACTGCTCGCCACGCGGACCTGCGACGCGACAGCACGGATCGGCTGGGTGAACTCGGTGTTCACGTCGTCGGGACGGCCCTGCAGCACGGTCGCCCGCGCCGTCGAGGCCACCGGGACGCCGAGGTCGATGCGCGTGCGGGCCGCGTCGGGCTGGGCGTTGACGACCTTGACGATCAGCTCACCGGTCGCGAGGTCGCGGGTGACGACCTGCCGGAACGGCTCGGCGACCTTGTCGTCGGTGAACTCGCCCCACTTCTGGCCGTCGAGGTACAGCGCGACATGACGTCCGCGCACCTCGACCCGCACGTCGTAGACACGGCCGGTGTCGATGCGGGTTCCGTTGCTCAGCAAGGTGTTCTTGCCGCCACCGACCGCCTTCTCGACCGCCGACTGGGTGTTGTTCCAGCCGCCGAGGTTCCACCAGTAGTAGTTGCCGGTGTCCTGCACGCCGAACGCGACGAGGAAGCCCTCGCGCCCGGACTGCTTCACCGCCTTGACGTTCAGCGTGTAGTCGCGCCAGGTCCGGTCCCCCGCCGTGACGAGCGTGTCCTCGGCGGCCGCGTCGGACTGCACGTACGCGCCGTTGACGACGTTCCACGCGCCGCGGCCGGACTTGGTCCACCGCGAGTCGCCGCCGGAGAAGTCGTCGCTGAACAGCGTCTCCCCGGCCGCGTTGGTCACGTTCACATCGTCGTAGGTCGCGGCGGTCGCCCAGGTCGACAACCCGATCGCGCCGGTGATGGGCGTCTGCGTCGACGGCGTGGCGGACGCGGTGCTCGGCACGACGTGATCGCCCACGTTCGTCATGAAGAGCTTCTGCATCTCGTAGCTCGCCGAGCCCCATGACGCGTGGTTGTTGAACCAGATCATGTCCGGGCGCCACTGGACGTAGTCCTCGTTGGCCAGCAACGGCGCGTACGAGGCGAGCTTCACGACGTCGGCGTTGCGTTCGAGGCCAGTCATGAACGCCGCCTCGCTCAACGCGTTGTGGAACCTGTTGTCCTGCGAGGCGTACTCACCGAGGAACACCTTGGGGCCGTTGCGGTCGTAGGTGTCATAGCGGTTGTTGTTCTCCAGGAACCAGCTCGGGCTGTTGTAGTAGTGCTCGTCGATCATCTTCACGCCGGCCTGCCGGTTCAGCTGCCACAGCCGGTCGAACGTGCCGCCCGCGTCGTCGGGGCCGGAGTTGCTGACGACGGTGATCTCCGGGTAGCGCGCGTTGATCGCGTCGCGGAACTGCGTGAAGCGCGCCATGAACTCGTCGGGCAGGTTCTCCTCGTTGCCGACGGCGACGTGCGTGAGCTTGAACGGCTTGGGGTGGCCCATTTCCGCGCGCTTGCGACCCCAGACGGAGTCGGCGGGACCGTTCGCGAACTCGATCAGGTCGAGCGTGTCCTGGATGTGCCGTTGCAGCAGCACGGGGTCGTTGGTGGCACGGTTCTGGCCGCAGCCGGTGACCAGCGCGGGCACGACGGGCAACGGCATGGCGCCGATGTCCTCGGAGAACTGGAAGTACTCGAAGTAGCCGAGGCCGTAGGACTGGTTGTAGCCCCAGAAGTTCGAGTTCGTGGCGCGCTGCTCGACCGGCCCGATGGTGTCCTTCCACTGGTACGAACGGCGGCGCTCGAAGTTCGGCGCCTCGTAGCCGTAGTGGCTGCCGGTGTTGACCAGGCACCCGCCCGGGAACCGGACGAAGCCGGGCTTCAGGGCGGCGATCTTCTCGGCCAGGTCGCGCCGCAGGCCGTGGCCCTTGAAGGTGTCCTGCGGCAGCAACGAGATCATGTCGAGGCTGAGCGTTCCGGACCCCGCCCCAGTCACCAGGAGCCGTCCGGTGGTGCTGGTCTGACGGGCGCGAATCGTTCCGGTGTACCGGGTCCAGCCACCGCTCACCTGGATCTTCACCGGGTCGCCCAGCGCGGTTCCGGCGGGGTCGGTGATCGTAGCGGTGACCTGCGTGGACTGGTCGGCGCGTGCCCAGACGGAGAAGTCGTAGCGCTGGCCGTTCTGCACGGCGATCCCGCTGTTGTAGCCGGAGTTGATGACGCCGGCGGGCAGGCCCAGCTTGAGGTAACGGCGGTTGCGCTCGTTGAGGCGGCCGCTGTCGTCGACGACGTCGACCGTGCCGCTGTGCGGGGCCCACGACGTGAGGCCGTGGTAGCTCGTGTTGTCAGCAGGGTCGTACTCGAACGAGCGGTTCTGCACCAGCTCGGCGTACAGGCCGCCGTCCGCGGCGCGGTTGATGTCTTCGAAGAACACGCCGTACATCGAGTCGTCGATCGACGGGCCCTTCTTCGAGGCGTCGATCTTGAGCGTGTAGTCGGCCTCGGCGGCCGCGCCGGATCCGGGGACCGCGACCAGGAGGCTGGCTGCGAGTGCAGCGCTCAGCAGAACGTGCTTGCGGGACACAGGGGTTCCCTCCCAAGCTCGGAAGTGAGCGTTAACATAGGGCTGCGTACTCGTTACGGGCAACCCCTTGACGGCGCAGTTGTGAGCGTTCACTCTTGGCAGCCTGACAGCCGCGGACACGCGGTCGAGCTCCGCGACACCGTCGTCACTCCGGAGGAACCCCAGTGCTGAAGAAGATCACGACAGCCGCCAGCGTGGTCCTGCTGAGCGTGCTCACCGCGTGCGGTTCGGGAGGCGGTGGGAGCACCGGCTCGTCCGGTGACACCATCACGATGGGCTTCGCCCAGGTGGGTGCCGAGAGCGGCTGGCGCACCGCCAACACCAAGTCGGTCCAGGACGAGGCCAAGGCCGCCGGGATCGACCTGAAGTTCTCCGACGCGCAGCAGAAGCAGGAGAACCAGATCAAGGCGATCCGCTCCTACATCCAGCAGAAGGTGTCGGTGATCGCGTTCAGCCCGGTCGTCGAGACCGGCTGGGACACCGTGCTGCTGGAAGCCAAGCGCGCCAACATCCCCGTGATCCTCACCGACCGGTCGATCGACTCCGACGACACCTCGCTCTACAAGACGTTCCTCGGTTCCGACTTCGTCGAGGAGGGTCGCAAGGCGGGTGACTGGATGGTGGCCAACGCCTCCGGCCCGACGAACGTGGTGGAACTGCAGGGAACCACGGGCGCGGCACCCGCGATCGACCGCAAGAAGGGCTTCGAGGAGAAGATCGCGGCCAAGCCCGACATCAAGGTCGTCGCGTCGCAGTCCGGTGACTTCACCCGCTCCGGCGGGAAGCAGGTCATGGAGGCGTTCCTCAAGTCCCAGCCGAAGATCGACGTGGTGTACGCGCACAACGACGACATGGGCCTCGGCGCCATCGAGGCGATCAAGGCGGCGGGCAAGGTGCCCGGCAAGGACATCAAGATCATCACCGTGGACGCCGTCAAGGACGGCATGCAGGCGCTGGCGAACGGCGAGATCAACTTCATCGTCGAGTGCAACCCGTTGCTGGGCAAGCAGTTGATGGAGCTCGCGAAGAAGGTCGTGGCGGGCGAGGACGTGCCGGCGCGGGTCGTGACCGTGGAGGGCACGTTCACGCAGGAACAGGCCAAGGAAGCGCTCCCCAAGCGCCAGTACTGAGTCGATTCCTTCAAGCGAACTGCCTCAGCACCGGTGGGCACACCAGCCTCCGGCCGCCGCGCCCACCGGTGCTGAGTTGATTCTTCAGGACTGGCGGGCGCACCAGCCCGCGTCCGCCAGTCCTGAACCCCCAAGCCCCGCGGGGCCCGTCGTGGACGCGCATCCGGGTGACGGGCCCCGCGGACCCAGCGACGAAAGCCAGTGCCCATGACCGAGTCGCCGCCACCCGTCGTCGAGATGCGGGGCATCAGTCTCGCGTTTCCCGGCGTGAAGGCGTTGCAGGACGTCGACTTCCGGCTGTTCCCCGGTGAGGTGCACGCCCTCATGGGCGAGAACGGCGCCGGGAAGTCCACCCTGATCAAGACCCTGACCGGCGTGCACCGCCCCGACTCCGGGCGGGTCGTGCTCGCCGGCGCCGAGGTCGCGTTCTCCTCCCCCGGCGAAGCTCAGCACGCGGGCATCAGCACCGTGTACCAGGAGGTCAACCTCTGCGCGAACCTCACGGTCGCGGAGAACATCCTGCTGGGCCGCGAACCGCGCAAACTCGGCGGCATCGACTTCCCGGCGATGCGGCGGCGGGCGTCCGAGGTGCTGTCGCGCATCGGCGTGCACATCGACCCGGCGTCGAGCCTGGGCGAGCACCCGATCGCCGTGCAGCAACTGGTGGCCATCGCCAGGGCGATCGCGGTCGACTGCCGGGTCCTCGTCCTCGACGAACCGACGTCGAGCCTCGACGCGGGCGAGGTCGCGGAGCTGTTCCGGATCATGCGGGTGCTGCGCGACGAGGGCGTCGCGATCCTGTTCGTGTCCCACTTCCTCGACCAGGTCTACGAGATCTCCGACCGGATGACGGTGCTGCGCAACGGAGCCCTCGTCGGCGAGCACCTCACCGCGGACGTCGACCGCAGGTCGTTGATCGCGCAGATGATCGGCCGCGACCTCGGCGCGCTGGAGGCGATCGAGGACGCGGCGGAGAAGCGCACGGCCCACGGCCCTGTGCTGCTCCAGGCGGCGGGGCTCGGCAGGCGCGGCGCGATCGAGCCGTTCGACCTCGACATCCGGGCGGGCGAGGTCGTCGGTCTCGCCGGTCTGCTGGGCTCCGGCCGCACCGAACTGGCACGGCTGCTGTTCGGCGCCGACCGCGCGGACACAGGCAGGCTGTCGGTGGACGGCAGGCCGCTCAAACTGCGTGGACCTCGGTCGGCGGTCGCCGCCGGCATCGCGTTCAGCTCGGAGGACCGCAAGGGCGAGGGCCTGGTCGCGGACCTCTCGATCCGCGACAACCTGGTGCTCGCGATGCAGGCGGCACGCGGCTGGACCCGCCCGCTGCCCCGCCGCACCAAGGACCAGCTCGTCGAGAAGTACCTGAAGGCGCTGGACATCCGGCCCGCGAACCCGGACGCGCTGGTCCGCACGCTCTCCGGCGGCAACCAGCAGAAGGTGCTGCTGGCGCGCTGGCTCGTCACCGAACCGAGGCTGCTGATCCTGGACGAACCGACCAGGGGCATCGACGTCGGCGCGAAGGCGCAGATCCAGCAGCTCGTCACCACCCTCGCCGCGGACGGCACGGCCGTGCTGTTCATCTCGGCGGAACTGGAGGAGGTCGTGCGGATCGCGGACCGGATCGTCGTGCTGCGCGACCGGCGCAAGATCGCCGAGCTGGACGGGTCGACCGGCGTCGACGAGGTCGTGGAGCTGATCGCGGGCGGAGCCGCGCCGGAGAAGGTGGTCTCGTGAAGAACCGGCTGCTGTGGCCCCTGGTCGCGCTCGTCGCGCTGTTAGCGCTCAACCTCGTTGTGACACCTCAGTTCTTCGCGCTGCGCATGCAGGACGGCCACCTCTACGGCGGACTGGTCGACGTGCTGAAGAACGGCGCGCCGACGCTCCTGATCGCGCTCGGCATGACGCTGGTGATCGCCACCCGCGGCATCGACCTCTCCGTCGGCGCCGTGGCGGCCATCGCGGGCGCCGTCACGTGCGTCCACATCGGAGGGTCCGCCGACGCGGGCACGGCGTTCGCCGGCATGGCGCTCGCGCTCGTGCTGTGCGCGGTTCTCGGACTGTGGAACGGGTTCCTGGTCGCGAAGCTCGGCATCCAGCCGATCATCGCGACCCTGGTGCTGATGACGGCCGGACGCGGCATCGCGATGCTGGTGACCGAGGGCCAGATCGTCACGGTCAACAACTCGGCGTACCGCCAGGTCGGCGCCGGGTTCGTGGTGCTGCCGACCGCGATCCTGATCAGCCTGCTCGTCCTCGGGCTGGTGGCGTTCGCGACCAGGAAGACCGCGCTCGGCATGCTGATCGAGGCCGTCGGCGTGAACCCGCAGGCCTCGCGCCTCGCCGGCGTGCGCACGACGACCATCATCTGGACCGTCTACGTGTTCGCCGCCGTGTGCGCGGGCATCGCCGGGCTGATGATCAGTTCCAACGTGAGCGCGGCCGACGCCAACAACGCCGGGTTGTGGATCGAGATGGACGCCATCCTCGCCGTCGTCATCGGCGGCACCTCGCTCGCCGGCGGCCGCTACTCGCTCACCGGCACGCTGCTCGGCGCGTTGATCATCCAGACCCTCACCACCACCGTCTACACGATCGGCGTCGCCCCGGAGGTGACGCTGGTGTTCAAGGCCGTCGTCGTCATCGCCGTCTGCCTGGTGCAGGCGCCGAAAGCCCGTGCCGCGTTCAGCTTCCGGAAGGTGGCCGTCCCGTCATGACCACTCTCGCTCCGCCGTCGCGGTTCCTGCCGGTCCTCGCCACCGTCGGGTTGTTCGTCCTCGCGTTCGGGATCGGCTCGGCGCGCTACGACGGCTTCGCGTCCGGCCAGGTCGTCGCGAACCTGTTCATCGACAACGCCTTCCTGATCGTGCTCGCCGCCGGCATGACGTTCGTGATCCTCAGCGGCGGCATCGACCTGTCCGTGGGTTCGGTCGTCGCGCTGTCCACCATGGTCACGGCCTCGGGGCTGCGGGCGGGGTGGCCGGTGCCGCTCGTCGTCCTCGCCGTGCTGCTGATCGGCGCGACGCTCGGGCTGCTGATGGGCCTGGTGATCCACAAGTTCGACGTCCAGCCGTTCATCGTGACGCTCGCCGGCATGTTCCTCGCGCGCGGTCTGTGCTTCCTGATCAGCGTGGAGTCGGTGTCCATCAAGGACAGGACGTTCCGCGACGTCGCCACGGCCGCCATCGAACTGCCCGGCGGCGTGACCATCACCTACAACGTCGTGATCGCGTTGCTCGTCGTCGCCGCCGCGATGTACGTGCTGCACCGCACCCGCTTCGGCCGCACCGTCTACGCCGTCGGCGGCAACGAGTCGTCCGCGCTGCTCATGGGCCTGCCGGCCGCACGCGTCAAGGTGGGCGTGTACGTGATCAGCGGCCTCTGCTCGTCGCTCGCGGGGCTGCTGTTCAGCCTTTACATGCTCTCCGGCTACGGCCTGCACGCCGTCGGCATGGAGCTCGACGCCATCGCGGCCGTGGTGATCGGCGGGACGCTGCTCGCGGGCGGGGTCGGGTACGTGCTGGGCGGGTTGGCCGGAGTCCTGGTGCTCGGCACGATCCAGACGCTGATCTCGTTCCAGGGCACGCTCAGCTCGTGGTGGACGAAGATCGTGATCGGCGTCCTGCTGCTGGTGTTCATCGCGGTGCAGCGGACTATGGTTCGGCGGTGAGACGGACCCTCCCGTTGCTCGTCGTCCTGGTCGCCCTGGTGGGCGCGGTCGTCGGCGTGGTGGTGCTGCGTGGCGACGAGAGCGTCGCGGGCACCCCTGCCGCCGCTGCCACCTCGCCCGTTCCGACCACGACTGTTCCCAGCACGCCTGTCCCGACCACGACCGTCGCACCTCCGACCACGACTCCCGCGGTCTCCCTGGCCGGGAAGATCAAACCGGGCGAGCCCCGGCAGGGAGTGACGACGTTCTACGACTCCGACGGCGGCGGAGCCTGCTCGTTCGACCCCGGACCCGACCCGCTGACCGCCGCCATGAACGAGTCTGACTACGAGGGCTCAGCCGCGTGCGGCGCGCACCTGCTGGTCGAGTCGGGCGGGAAGCGGATCACCGTGCGCGTCACGAACCTGTGCCCCGCGCCGTGCAAACCGGGGCAGCTCGACCTCAGCGCGGAGGCCTTCGCGCAGCTCGCGCCGCCGGTCCGGGGTGAGATCCCGGTGACCTGGACACTGGTCAGCCCGGAGACGCCGAAGAAGATCGCGCTGCGCTACAAGTCTGGGTCGAGCCAGTACTGGTGCGGCATCCAGGTCCTCGACCACCGCAACCCCGTGGCACGGCTCGAAGTGCAGGCCGGCGGACAGTGGCGGCGGCTCGACCGCGCCGAGTACAACTACTTCCTGTCCGAGAACGGCGCCGGGTGCGGCGGGGCGATCGCGATCACCGACGTCCACGGCGAACGCCTCGTCGTCGACGCGCTCCCGGTGCGGCCCGACGTCGTCCAGGCCACGAACCTCCAGTTCAGGCGTGCTTAGCCCGGTAGCTGAAGTGCACGAAGTCCGCCGAGGACGTGCTCGGCGCACCTTCGCTGGACGCCATCAGTCCGATGTGGACACCGGTGAACCCGCCCGCCGCCTGGGTGCTGAGCATCCGGCCGTCGAACGGCTCCCCCAGCGGCTGCCACTCACCGGCACCGGCGACCAGGGCCCGGTGCTCCTGCCCGGTCGCCTCGAAGCACAGCCGCACCACGCCCTCCCCCACCGTCTGCCGGGCGAGCACCTCCTCCCGTCCGGCAGCGCGCCGCACCAGCACCACCTCACGTCCGGCGCCGAGCAGGAGCCGCACGTGGTGGTCGTTGTTCTGCCACAACACCATCCCGGCCACCTCGGACGGCCCGGCCGGCGCGAAGGCGAGCTCGCAGGACGCCTGGAAGCTCTGGTGCTGCTGACGCCGGAACACCGCGCTCGGCGTGCCCAGCCCCGTGATCGAGTCCGGACGCAGCCGGAGCCGGAGTAGCCCAGGCTCGGGCGCCGACCAGAACTCCTCGTCCGGGGTGCGCAGGACCATCCACGAGTCGTGCTCCTCCGGTGGCCACGGGTGCGGCTCCAGGTCCGGCAGGTCGTACGCCATCTCGACCCGGCCGGTGCCGGGGCTGAACACCGGCCCGCCCGCCTCCCACCGCACGGGCACGAGGAACGTCTCGCGGCCCAGGTTGTAGACGTAGCCGCCGTACGGCCGGGTCGCGAGCAGCACCGCGAACCACTCCCCGCGGTGCGTGCGGACGAGGTCGGCGTGCCCGGTGGCGGCGATCGGGTGGTCGCGGCCCAGGTGGCGGTGGGTCAGCACGGGGTTGAGCGGCGACCCCCGGTACGGACCGGTGACCTCGTCGGCCGTCGCCACGACCACCGAGTGCTCGAAGTCCGTGCCGCCCTCCGCGCACAGCAGCACGTACCGTCCGTCCACTTCGTACAGATGCGGTGCTTCGAGCCACACCGAGTCGCGCAACGCGCCCGTCCACAGCACGTGCTCGTCGCCGACCAGTTCCAGCTCCACCGGGTCGAACTCGCGCAGCCACACCTCGGTGCGTCCAGGCTCGTCGGTCTCGCGCGTCGCGGTCCACCACGCACGACCGTCGCTGAACAACAACGACGGGTCGAACCCGGACGCCTCGGGCAGCCAGTGCGGTTCCGACCAGGGACCGGCCGGGTCCGCCGCGGTCACGACGAAATTGCCGCTGCGCTCCACCCCGTCGACCAGCGTGCACACCACGTAGAACACCCCGGAGTGATACCGGATCGTCGGCGCGTACAGCCCACCGGACGGCCGCACACCGCGCAACGGCAGCTGCGACGGCCGGTCCAGCACGTGACCGAGCAACCGCCAGTGCACGAGGTCGCGGCTGTGGTAGATCGGCAGCCCGGGGAAGTACTCGAACGTCGAGGTGACCAGGTAGTAGTCCGACCCCGCCCGGCACACCGAAGGGTCGGGGTGCGAGCCGGGCAGGATCGGGTTCTCGAACTGTCCCAAGTGGACTCTCCCGTTACGGGTTGAGCCGGGTGTACGCGGGCTTCGGCCGCAGGTCGGCGTCGAACAGGCAGGCCGCGTCCTCACCGGGGAACACGCCGGGCACCCACGAGTGCCGGTCGGTGAAGCCCCAGGTGGTGAACTCGACGCACCGCCGCACCGCGTGGCACGCGTCCCAGACCTGCTCGAAGTAGTCGGCCTGCGCGTCCAGCTTCTCCGGCGTCACGGGCACCGGGATCCGCACGTCGGCCTCGGTGATCGCCACGTCCACGCCGAGCGCGGCGAACCGGGCGATGTTCTCCTTCATCCCCGACGGGAACCCGTACAGCAACGACAGGTGCCCCTGGATGCCGACGCCGTGGATCGGCACGCCCTGCCGCTTCAACGACTTCACCAGCTCGTACGTCGCGTCGCTCTTGGCGTTGAGCCCCTCGATGTTGTAGTCGTTGATGTACAGCTTCGCTTTCGGGTCGGCCTGGTGCGCCCACCGGAACGCGTCGGCGATGTAGCGGTCGCCGAGCTTCTCCTGGAACACCGTCGGCCGGCGCGTGCCGTCCTCGTTGAACGCCTCGTTGACCACGTCCCAGGCGCGGATCTGGCCGCGGTACCGCCCTGCCTCGGTGAAGACGTGCTTCCGCACGACGTCGCGCAGCTCGCGCGCTTCCAGGCCGCCGACCCAGTCCGGCAACTGGCTGTGCCACACCAGGGTGTGCCCGCGGACGGACTTCCCGGTCCGGCGCGCGTAGTCGACGATCGCGTCCGCGCCGGACCAGTCGTACTGGCCGCGCACCGCCTCGACGGTGCCCCACTTCATCTCGTTCTCGGGCGTCACGCTGTCGAACTCGCGGGTCAGCACCGCCCGGTAGTCGGGTTCGGCGTCGAGGTGCTGGACGGCCACCGCACTGCCCACGTACCTCTTCGTGATGCTCTTCAACGGTCCCGCGGCCGAGGCGGGCACTCCTTGCACCAGCACGACGAGCACGGCCAGGCCAACGGCTAATCGGGTTCGCACGGTCTCATCCCTTCACGGAGCCGGTCAGTCCGCCGACCATCCGGCGTTCGGCGAGCACGAAGAACGCGAGCGCGGGGATCATGGACAACGCCGTGAAGGCGAGCACCTTCGCGGTGTCCTGGGTGTGCTCGGACTGGAACATCGCCACCCCGAGCGGGAGCGTGAAGTTGGTGGAGTCGTTGAACACCAGCAACGGCAACAGGTAGAAGTTCCAGCTGGTGACGAACGCCAGCACGGACACCGTGATCAGCGCCGGCCGGGACAACGGCAGCAGGATGCGCCAGAAGAACCCGAGCTTGGCCGCGCCGTCGAGCAGCGCCGCGTCCTCCAGCTCACCGGGGATCGCGTTCATGAACGGCCGCAGGATCACGATCGTCACCGGCAGCGAGAACGCCGCCTCCGGGATCGCGACGCCGAGCGGGTTCTCCAGCAGCCCGAGCTGACGCAGCCACAGGTACAACGGCAGCGTGGCCACGCCCAACGGGAACAGCAGCCCGAGCGTGAACAGGGTGTAGAACCCCTCGCGCCCCCAGAACCGGTAGCGGGACAACGCGAACGCCGCCATCGAACCGAACACGACCGCCAGCGTCGTCGCGATCACCGCGATCAGCGCGCTGTTGCCGAGCAGGCGCCAGAACACCGGGGAGGTCGCGACCTCCGCGTAGTTGTCCCAGACGAACGGGCCGGGCAAGCCGGCCGGCGAGGCGTTGATCTGCGCCGTGGTCCGGAAACCGCCCAGCACCACGAACAGCAGCGGCACCACCGTCATGCCGATGACGGCGAACGCGGCGAGGTAGCCGACAGCGTTGCGACGTGCCATCTCAGCGCACCCCCGTCAAGGCGCCCTCGGTGTCCCGGCGCAGCGCGAACCGCTGGTAGAACAACGCGAACACGAAGCAGATGATGAAGAGGATCACCGCGACGGCGCTGCCGAACCCGAACTCGTAGCGCTTGAACCCGTGGTCCACCAGGTAGGTCGCCATCGTCGTCGACGCGTTGGCCGGCCCGCCCAGCGTCATGATCCAGACCAGGTCGAACAGCTGCAACGACCCGATCACCGACAGGAAGATCCACACGCGGATCGTCGGTCCCAGCAACGGGAGCACGACGTGCCGGGTGGTCTGCCAGGCGCTCGCGCCGTCCAGCGCGGCCGCCTCGCGCAGCTCCGCCGGGACGCCCTGCAACCCGGCCAGCAGCAGGATCACCCCGAAGCCGATGTACTTCCAGGTGATCACGACGAACAGCGTGTAGAGCACGATCGACTGGTCGGCGAGCCACAGCTGCACCAGCCCGCCGAGGCCGGCGGCGCGCAGGATCTCGTCGACGAAGCCGCCCGGTTGCAACATGAGCAGCCAGATCACCGCGGTCACGGCCTCGGACAGCACGTACGGCGCGAAGACCACCATGCGCAGGAACGTCCGGCCGCGCAGCTTCCGGTTGAGCAGCACGGCCAGGCCGATGCTGAGCGGCAGCTGCACGACGACGGACAGCACGGCGATGATCAGGTTGTGCCCGATGGCGCCCTGGAAGACCTCACCGGAGAAGGCGTCGACGTAGTTGTCCAGCCCCACGAACTCGGTGAGCGGCCCGAAGCCGTTCCACGAGTAGAGGCTGTAGTACGCGGCGACGCCGATGGGGATCAGGACGAACCCGGTGAACAGCACCAGTGCCGGAGTCAGCAGCAGGGCGAGCTCGAGCCGGGTGCGGAGGCGGGACCGCCGCCGGGTGCCCCCGGCCGCTGGCGCGTGCGGCACGGGGGCGGTCGGCGGCCGCGTGGTGATCGCGGCACTCATCACTTGTTCCCGGCAGCTGCTTCACTCACCGATTTCACGATGGTGTCGGGTCCGCCCTGGCCCGCGAAGAAGTTCGCGATGGCGTCGTTCAGGGCCTGACCGACCTTCGTCGGGAACGCGGTGTCGAAGTAGAACTGCACGAACGACGCCTTGGTCATGGCATCGGCGATCGTCTTGTGCGGTTCGCTCTTCAGCGCGGCCACCCCGGCAGGGGTCACCGGCAGACCGGAGTTGGTCTCGGCGAGGATCTTCTGCACGTCGTCGCCGACGAGGTGCCCGAGGAACTCCGCGCAGGCCGTGGCCGCACGCGTGGTGCAGGAGAACCCGTCACCGCCGCCGAGCAGCACGGTCGGATCGCCCTGGCCTCCCGGCACGCTCGGGAACGGGAACCAGCCGATCTTCGAGCCGATCTCCTTGTCCTCCGTGAGCGCCTGCATCACGTCGGGGTTCCAGTCGCCCTGCAGTTCCATGGCCGCCTTGCCGTTGGCCATCAGGCCCGCCGAGCTGCCCGCCCCCTGCTGAGCGGGCGTCCCGACGAACCCGTCCTGGAACGGTTTCGTGTCCAGGAAACTCTTGAGGTTCTCGCCCGCCTTGAGGAAGCACGGGTCGCTGAGCTCGGTCTTCTCGACCGCCTTCTTCAGCGTGTCGACCGAGCACTGGCGCACCGCGAAGTAGGCCCAGTAGAACGCGTCGGGCCAGCGGTCCTTGCCGCCCAGGGCGATCGGCGTGACACCAGCGGTCTTCAGCTTCGCGACGGCCGCGTTGAGCTCGTCCATCGTGGTCGGCGTCGCGGTGATGCCCGCCGACGTGAAGATGTCCTTGCGGTACCAGAACCCGACCGCGTGCATCAGGTACGGCGCGCCGTACTGCTTGCCGCCGACCTTCCAGCCGTCGGCGTTCTTGGCCAGCGGGCCGATCCAGCCCGACGAGGCCTGCGTGATGTCGGCGATCTTGCCGGACTTCAGCTGGTCGGCGAGCGCGCCGCCGCCCCACTGCTGGAAGAGGTCCGGCGGGGTGTTGCCCTGCAACGCGAGCGGCACCTTCGTCTGGAACTGCTCGTTCTGCAGCGGTTCGATCGTGAACTTCGTGTTCGGGTGGGTCTTGGTGAAGTCGTCGGCGATCTGCTGCCACTTCGACTTCATCGGCTCGGTGGTCCGGTTGTGCCACCAGGTGAGCGTGACTGGTCCGTCGGTGGAGGCGTCACCGCCGCCACCACTGCACCCGGCCAGCACGAACGCCGCGGCGGCGAACAACGCTAGGGGCTTTCTCGAACGCATGGGGGTCCACTCCTGACGACGTCGGCCGAGTTGGACTGCCTGTGTTGGGGCCAGAGACTCTCGCGCTGGTCGGCCTCGTGTCAATCGTTGTCGATAACGTTTTACACGGCTAGCCTGTCCGAGTGCCTCCAAGCCCTCGCGTCACGATCAGGGACGTCGCCGCTCAAGCCGGCGTCTCGGTCGCCACCGTGTCCAAGGTCCTCAACAACCGGTACGGCGTCTCCGCCGACACGTTCGCGCGGGTCACGGCCGTGATCAAGGATCTCGGGTACGAGGCGAGCCTCGTCGCGCAGAGCCTGCGCAACCGCCGGACGAACGTCATCGGCATCCTCGTCGCCGACATAGAGCCGTTCAGCACCGAACTGCTCAAGGGCGCGGCGGACGCCATCCGCGGCACGGGCTTCGAACTGGTCGTGTACTCGGCGGGCGGGCGGACCACCGACCCGCACGGCTGGGAGCTGCGGTACCTGTCGCGGCTGAGCGGCACCCTCGTCGACGGCGCCGTGCTGGTCACCCCGGCCGTCGACCTCGAAGGCATCCCGGGCACACCGGTCGTCGCGGTCGACCCGCACACCGGACGGGCGGCGCTGCCGACCGTCGACTCCGACAACCTGCACGGCGGCCGGCTCGCGACCGAGCACCTGCTCTCGTTGGGGCACACCAGGATCGCGATGCTCACCGGCCGCGCCGACCTGAAGTCCGCCCAGCAGCGCGAGACCGGCTACCGCGGCGCGCTCGCCAGCGCGGGCGTCCCGGTGGACGAGTCCCTGGTGGTGCGGGGTGACTACGTCGCGGACGTGGCCGCCGCGTCCGCCCGTGAGCTGCTGGCGCGCCCCGACCGGCCGACCGCCGTGTTCGCCGCCAACGACATCTCCGCCATCGCGGCCATCGAGGCCGCCCGCGAGCTCGGCCTGCGGGTGCCGGAGGACCTGTCGGTGGTCGGCTTCGACAACCTCCCCGAGTCCGCGCTGTGCTCGCCGCCGCTGACGACGGTGCAGCAGCCGATCCGCGAGATGGGGCACCGCGCCCTCGAACTGCTGGTGAAGCTCATCCAGAACGAGGAACCGGCCGACACCCACATCACCCTGGGCACCGATCTGGTCGTCCGGCAGTCGACACGTCCACCGACACCCTGAGGTTGTTCCTGTGACGACAGAAGCCACCACGCCGGACGAAGTCTGGCGCAACCCGCACGCCCCCGTGGCCGACCGCGTGCGCGACCTCGTCGCGCGCATGACGCCGCAGGAGAAGATCGCGCAGCTGCAAGGGATCTGGGCCGGCATCGACGCCGCCGGCGAGATGGCACCGCACCAGCACGAGTTCGCGGTGGCACCACAGGACTTCGACGTCCTGACCCGGCACGGCCTCGGCCAGCTCACCCGCGTGTTCGGCACACGGCCGATCGCGCCGGAGGTCGGCGCCCGCACGCTCGCCCGCACCCAGCGGCAGATCATCGAGTCGAGCCGGTTCGGGATTCCCGCGATCGCGCACGAGGAGTGCCTGACGGGGCTGGCCGCGTGGCAGGCGACGGTCTACCCGTCGCCGTTGTGCTGGGGCGCGACGTTCGAACCGGACCTGGTGCGGCGCATGGCGGAGCGGTTCGGTGGCTCGATGCGACGGCTCGGCGTCCACCAGGGTCTGGCGCCGGTCCTCGACGTCACGCGCGACCTGCGGTGGGGACGGGTCGAGGAGACCATCGGCGAGGACCCGCACTTGGTCGGCACCATCGGCGCCGCGTACGTGGCGGGACTCGAGTCGGCCGGGATCGTGTCCACCCTCAAGCACTTCGCGGGCTACTCGGCCTCTCGCGCCGGACGCAACCACGCACCCGTCTCGATCGGGCCGCGCGAGTTCGCCGACGTGGTCCTGCCGCCGTTCGAGATGGCGCTGCGGGCCGGTGCGCGTTCGGTCATGAACTCCTACGCGGACAACGACGGCGTGCCCGCCGCGGCCGACGCCGGGCTGCTCACGGACCGGCTGCGCGACGAGTACGGCTTCACCGGGACCGTGGTGTCCGACTACTTCTCGGTGGCGTTCCTGCACAAGCTGCACGGGGTGGCCGCCGGGCGCGAGGACGCGGCCGCGCAGGCGCTGACGGCCGGGATCGACGTCGAACTGCCCACTGTGGACTGTTACGGCGAGCCCCTGCTGGAGGGCATGTACTTCGACCGCGTGGACGCGGCGCTGGTCGACCGGGCGCTGACCCGCGTGCTGACGCAGAAGATCGAGCTGGGCCTGCTCGACCCCGGCTACTCCCCCGCGCCCGCCGCGGACCTCGACCTGGACGACGCCGAGTCCCGTGCGCTCGCCCGCGAGGTCGCCGAACGCTCGATCGTGTTGCTGCACAACGACGGCGTGCTGCCGTTGGCCCGCAAGCGCCTGGCCGTCGTGGGCCCGCGCGCGGACGAGGCCGGCGCGATGATGGGCTGCTACTCGTTCCCGATGCACGTCGGCGTGCACCACCCGGACGTCGAGATGGGCGTCGAGGTGGTGACGGTGCTGGAGGCGTTGCGCGCGGACCACGACGTGGTGTTCGCTCGCGGCTGCCCGGTGCTCGGCGGCACCGACGACGAGATCGCCGAGGCCGTCGAGGCGGCCCGCCAGGCGGACGTGTGCGTGGTCGTGCTCGGCGACCAGGCAGGCCTGTTCGGCAACGGCACGTCCGGCGAGGGCTGCGACGCCGCCGACCTGACGTTGCCCGGCCGGCAGGAGGAACTGCTCGAAGCGGTGCTCGGCACCGGCATGCCGGTCGTGCTCGTGCTGCTCTCGGGCCGCCCCTACGACCTGTCCCGGCAGGTCGACCGGCTCGCCGCCGTCGTGTGCGGCTTCTACCCCGGCCAGGAGGGCGGGAAGGCGCTCGCGGACGTCCTCAGTGGACGCGTGAACCCGTCGGGCCGGCTGCCGGTCAGCTTCCCCGGCGCCGGTTCCAGCCAGCCCTCGACGTACCTCGCGGCCCAGTTGGCGAGGCGCACCGAGGTCAGCACGGTCGACCCGACGCCGCTGTTCCCGTTCGGGCACGGCCTCTCCTACGCCCCGGCCACCTGGGTGACCGCCGGCTGCGAGGAACGCGAGTGGCCGACCGACGGCCACGCCCGCGTGCACGTGGTCCTGCGCAACGACATGGACATCGCCACCACCGAGGTCGTCCAGATCTACCTGCACGACCCGGTGGCGGAGGTCGCACGCCCGGTCCGGCAGCTGATCGGCGCCCTCAAGGTGGACCTGGAGCCCGGCCGGACCAGGACGGTCACCGCCCGCCTGCACGCCGACCTGGTCTCGTACACCGGCCGCGCGGGCCACCGCCAGGTCGACCCCGGCGACGTCGAACTGCACGTCGGCACGTCGAGCGCCACCATCCACACCGCTTTGAAGCTCGCCATGACCGGCCCTGCGCGTCTGGTCGGCTTCGATCGGGTGACGACACCCGACTTCGCCTAGCGGATTCCCCCGTCCCGGCCCGGTAGCGTCCACTGCGGACGGATCGGGCCGCCGGAGGGGTGTTCGTGGTGCTGGAGATCAGCGGACTGACGTGGGCTTTGACGATCGGCGTGATCGTCGCGCTGCTGGCGGTGGACCTGGTGCTGGCGGCGTGGCGGCCGCACCGCATCGGGTTCCGCGAGGCGACGCTCTGGTCGGTGTTCTACATCCTCGTTGCCATCGGCTTCGGCGTGTGGTTCGCGAGCGCGTACGGCGGCGGCTTCGGCGCGGAGTACTTCGCCGGCTACATCGTCGAGAAGAGCCTCTCGGTCGACAACCTCTTCGTCTTCGTGATCATCATGACGACGTTCCTCGTGCCGGAGGAGCACCAGCACAAGGTGCTGACGTTCGGCATCGTCCTCGCGCTGATCATGCGCGGCATCTTCATCGCGGTGGGCGCGACGCTGCTCTCGTTGTTCTCCTTCATGTTCCTGCTGTTCGGCCTGCTGCTGATCTTCACGGCCGTGCAGCTGTTCCGGCACCGCAACGAGGACCCGGACGTCGAGAACAACGTCGTGGTGAAGACCGCGCGCAAGCTCATCCCCGTCACCGACGACTACGTCGGCGGCAAGATCTTCACGCGCGTCGACGGCCGGCGCCTCGCCACGCCGTTGTTCGTGGTGCTGGTCGCCATCGGCGGCGTCGACCTGCTCTTCGCCCTCGACTCGATCCCCGCGGTGTTCGGCGTGACCGAGGAGCCCTACATCGTCTTCACCGCCAACGCGTTCGCCCTGCTCGGCCTGCGCGCGTTGTTCTTCCTGGTCAAGGGCCTGCTCGACCGTCTCGTCTACCTGTCGGCCGGACTCGCGATCATCCTCGCGTTCATCGGTGTGAAGCTGATCCTGCACTGGGCCCACGTGGACATCTCGGCCAGCGTGCCGGAGGTGCCGACGCCGCTCAGCCTGGGCGTGATCATCGGCATCCTGGTCGTCGTGACGGTCGCCAGCCTCGTCAAGACCCGCAACGACCCGTCGGCCAAGGCCCACCCCGGCTCGCTGCGGGGCAGCCGGGAGGACAAGCACTGACCGTCAGCCGTGGCCCTTGCCGCCCTTCCCCTTGTCGGGCGGCTTGATCTCGGGTGGCTTGTTCTCGGGCGGTTTGCCCTTGCCGCTGTCGCCCTTGCTCCCGGCCGGCGCGGGTGGCACTGCCTGCGCGGGCGGCACCGTCGACTCGTTGACCACCGGCACCACCGCCTGCTCGGTAGTGCTCGGCGCGGACGTCGCGGGCGCCTGGGCTGGTGCTTCCGAGGCCGGTGCTGAAGTCCGGTCCATCGCCAGGAGTCCTGTGCTGACCGTGGCGACGAGCACGGCGCCCACCGCCAGCGCGGTCATTCCTCGCGGGCGGCGGGACACCGGCTCCGTGACCAGGGTCGGGGGCTCGGTGATCACCGTCGGCGGTTCGGTCACGACGGTCGGTGGTTCTTCTTCGGCGCGCAGGGCTTCCGCGCACTCCAGCGCGGTCGGGCGGCGGGCCGGGGACAGCGAGGTCATCAGGGACAGCAGGCGCACCAGGCCGAACGGCAGGTCGTCGGGGATCACGGGCGGGCGGTGCAGGCGGGCGACGGCCGCCTCGATCTCCGCGCCCTCGTACTCGCGGCGGCCGGTCAGGCATTCCAGCAGCACCAGGCCCAGCGCGTACACGTCCGCCGCGGCCGTGACCTCCTCGCCGCGCACCTGTTCCGGTGCCAGGTAGGCGGCGGTGCCGACGACCTGGCCGGTCAGCGTGATGTGAGCGCCCCCGGTGGCTCGGGCCAGGCCGAAGTCGGCCAGCCGCGGGAGGGCCTCGTCGTCCAGCAGGATGTTGGAGGGCTTGATGTCGCGGTGGACGAACCCTCGGGTGTGAACGTGCGCAAGTGCGTCGGCCAGTGCCGCGCCCAGCTGGCGCACTTCGTCCGCCGAGCGCGGGCCGCTGTCGATGTGATCGCGCACAGTGCGGCCTTCGACGAGTTGCAGCACCACGAACGGGGTCTCGGCCTCCAGGTCCGCGTCGTAGATCGCGATCAAGCCCGGGTGGGAGAGGCCGGCGAGGGTGCGGATCTCGCTGTCGAACCGGCGGGCGTCTGCCGGGTGGGTGAAGAGCTTGATGGCCACGTCGCGCGCGAGGAGGGTGTCGGTGGCGCGGCGCACCACGGCCATGCCGCCCGTGCCGAGCACTTCGCCCAGCCGGTACCGGTCGGCGAGCAGAACACTGTCCGTCGGCATGGCTGGACCTTTCGGCGCGGGCAGGACTGCACAGGGGTGCCCACCCGCTCGGTGATCCAACCGCGAGAAGTCGCCGAGCCGGGAAACCGGTGCCGGGCAGGACGGCGATCAATGGCCCCTCGCCACGTTTCGGTCGTTCTCGTTAATGTCGGATTGCGGCCGCATCCGCCCTTCCACGAGAACGAGGTGAAGAATCGTGCGTGCAATTTCCGCGATCGTCCTGGCCGCGACCGCGATACTGGCCACCGCTTTGCCGGCGGCCGCGGCTCAGGTCGACGCCGCGGTGGCGTTGCAGCCGCAGGCCAGACTGGAGGCGCGCGGGGTCGCCGTCGTCGTGCCCACCCGCGTGATGTGCGCAAACGGCGCGACCGGGTCGCTGTGGGTGCAGGTCACGCAGAACGTGCGCGGCGAGCTGGCGGTGGGTGACAAGTACACGCCGAGCGTTCCGTGCACCGGCGATTACCACAAGGTCGACGTGACCGTGGTGTCGCGCACGAAAGCATTTCGCCAGGGCGTCGCGTTCACTTCCGCGTCGCTGAACGTGTTCCTCGCGCCGGACAGTTCGAATGCCGTCGAGGAAGACCGCGAAATGATGCTCGTCCGTTAACGTTTGATCGCGGTCGACGCGCGGACCACGAGCTCCGGCTGGAACTTCACGTGCCGGTGCTCGTGGTCCGGTTCGTTCTCCGCGAGCAGCAGCTGGGCGGCCGTGCGGCCGAGCTGGTCGCGTGGCTGGCGCACGGACGTGAGCGGCACGGCGGCGGCCGCGGCGAACTCGATGTCGTCGTAGCCCACGACGGCCAGGTCGTCCGGCACGCGCAGCCCCTGCTGGGTCATCGACTGCAGCAGGCCCAGTGCGAGCAGGTCGTTCGCGCAGAACGCCGCGGTGGGCCGCCGGGACGCCGGCAGCCCGACGAGCCGCTCCCCCGCCCCTCGGCCCTCGGCGACCTGCAGTCCGCGCGTCTCCAGGAACGTCAGCGCGTCTGCGGGGAGCCCTGCGGTTGTGAGCGCTCGCATCGCGCCTTCCCGCCGGTCTCGCACCTGCTGGATCGACAACGGCCCGCCGACCATCGCGATGCGGGTGTGGCCGTTCTCGATCAGGTGGGTCACCGCGAGCTCACCGCCGAGGACGTCGTCCACGGCGACCGAGCACCTGCTGCCGTCCGTCGCCTCGCGGTCGACCAGCACGACGGGCGTGCCGCGTTCGGCGAGCTGGGCGTTGTCGGCGTCGACGGGCGTGATCAGGATGCCCTCGACGCGTTGTTCTTGGAGCAGCTCCAAGTACTCGCGTTCCCGTCCCCCGTCCGAGGCGCTGTTGCACAGGAACAACGCGAAGCCCGCCTCGCGCGCCGCGTCCTCCACCCCGCGCGCCACGTCCGTGAAGAACGGGTTCGCCGCGTCGAGCACGACGTAGGCGAGCACCCGGCTGCGGCCCGCGCGGAGCTGGCGCGCCGACTCGTTGCGCACGAACCCGAGCTCCTCGATCGCCGCCAGCACCCGTTGCCGGGTGGCGGGAGCGACGACGTCGGGCCGGTTGAGCACGTTCGACACGGTCGCGTTGGAGACGCCGGCGTGCTGCGCGACCTCGCGGATGCCCACTGACGGCTTCACGGGCGGCTCCTTTGTTGAAACGTGACAACGAATCGTACCTCCTGCATCTTGACATGCCGCTTCGCCGCACCCAGAGTGCACGTAACTCAGGTGTTAAAACGTTTCAACATCGAGGAGACACGGACGTGGACCGACCTCCCGTGGTGGCACTGGACGAGGTGAGCAAGTCCTTCGGCGCCGTCCGCGCGCTGTCCGGGGTGTCGCTGCGACTGCTGCCGGGCGAGGCCCACGCGTTGCTCGGCGAGAACGGCGCCGGCAAGTCGACCCTGATCAAGACCTTGGCCGGAGTCCACCGCCCGGACGCCGGTCAGGTGCTCGTCGACGACGCTCCGCACCGCTTCTCCGGCCCCGCCGACGCCCTGGCCGCGGGCATCGCGATCATCTACCAGGAACCGACCCTCTTCGGTGACCTCTCCGTGGCCGAGAACGTCTTCATGGGCCGCCAGCCCCTCGGTTTCGGCCGCCGCATCGACGTCGCCGAGATGCACGCCCGCACCTCGGACCTGTTCTCCCGCCTGGGAGTCCGCCTCGACCCGGCCCGCCCGGCCCGTGGACTGTCCATTGCGGACCAGCAACTCGTCGAGATCGCCAAGGCCCTCTCGTTCGACGCCCGCGTGATCGTCATGGACGAACCGACCGCGGCGTTGTCGGCCCACGAGGTCCACCGGCTTTTCGGCGTCGTACAAGCACTTCGCGCACAGGATGCCGCCGTCCTCTTCGTCTCCCACCGCCTGAACGAGGTCTTCGAGCTCTGCCAGCGCGCCACGGTCCTGCGCGACGGCGAGTTCGTCTGGTCCGGCCCCCTGGACGGCGAGAGCCCGGACTCCCTGGTGCGCCGCATGGTCGGCCGCGAACTCTCCCAGCTCTACCCCAAGGAGGACACCACCGCGGGCGAGACGTTGCTGTCCGTCCAACGCCTGACGCGAGAAGGTGTCTTCACCGACGTGTCGTTCGACGTCCGCGCGGGCGAGATCGTGGCGCTGTCCGGCCTGGTGGGCGCGGGCCGCAGCGAGGTGGCCCGCGCGATCTTCGGCATCGACCGCCCCGACGCCGGCTCCGTGCACGTCCACGGCCGCCGCCTGAAGCCCGGCTCCCCCACCGCCGCGATGGCCGCCGGCATCGGCTTCGTGCCGGAGGACCGCCGCCAGCAGGGCCTGGTCATGGACGCGTCCATCGAACGCAACACCGCCCTCGCCTCGCTGGGCCGCCTGTCGACGTTCGGCCTCCTGCGCCGCCGCTCGGAAAGCGCCCTGGCCCAGGACTGGGCGGTGAAGCTGCGGCTGAAGTTCGCCCGGCTGAGCGACCCGGTGGGTGTGCTGTCCGGCGGCAACCAGCAGAAGGTCGTGCTGGCGAAGTGGCTGGCGCGCAACCCTTCCGTGCTCATCGTCGACGAACCCACGCGCGGCATCGACGTCGGCACCAAGGCCGAGGTGCACCGCCTGCTGTCGGACCTCGCCGGGCAGGGCGTCGCGGTGCTGATGATCTCCTCGGAACTGCCGGAGGTGCTCGGCATGGCCGACCGCGTTCTGGTGATGCACGAGGGCCGCCTGGTGGAGGAACTGGAACGGGCCGAAGCGACCGAGGAACGAGTGGCACTGGCAGCGGCAGGGCAGGTGGCGGCCGGATGACCACACGACTCGAAAGCACCGCCACCGCCCAGCCGGCGGTGACCTCATGACCACCCAACTCACCCCCACCTCCACCCCACCCACCTCGCGCCGCACCGCCGCCCGCCGCCTCTCCACCCGCGTCGGCCGCGTCCGCGAACTCGGCATCGTCGTCGCCCTGGCCCTAGTCGTCATCCCGACGGCGATCGTCAACCCGCGCTTCATCCAGCCCCAGAGCCTGCGCGACCTCCTCCTCAACGCCTCGATCGTCGCGCTGCTCGCCGTCGGCCAGACCCTCGTCGTCGTCACCCGCAACGTCGACCTGTCCGTCGGCTCGGTCCTCGGCCTGTCCGCGTTCCTCACCGCCCAGCACTTCGCCGACAACCCCGGAACCCCGCTGCTGCTGGGCATCGGCTTCGGCGTCGCGGTCGGCCTGGCCTGCGGCCTGCTCAACGGCCTGCTGGTGGCGCTGGGCAACGTCCCCAGCCTCGTGGTCACCCTCGGCACGCTCTACGTGTTCCGCGGCGTCGACTTCGCGCTGGCCCAAGGCAAGCAGGTCAACGCCTCCAACCTCCCCGACGCCCTGCTGAACCTCGGCAGCGCCCGGATCCTCGGCATCCCGATCCTCGTGCTGATCACCGTCGTGGTCATCGCGGTCGCCGCCGTCTACCTGCGCTCCTACCGCTCGGGTCGGGAGCTCTACGCCATCGGCTCCAACCCCGAGGCCGCCACTCTCGCCGGCATCCCGGTGGCGAGGCGAACGCTCACCACGTTCGTCCTGTCCGGAGCGATCGCGGGCCTGGCCGGCGCGCTCTGGGTAGCCCGCTACGGCACGGTCGACGCCGCCGCGGGCACCGGACTGGAGCTCCAGGTGGTCGCCGCCGTCGTGGTCGGTGGTGTCGCGATCTTCGGCGGCTCGGGCACGGTCACCGGCGCCGCGCTCGGCGCGCTCCTGCTGGGCACGATCACCAGCTGCCTGGTGGTGCTCCAGATCCCGGCGTTCTGGCAGCAGGCCATCGCGGGCGCGCTCCTGTTGAGCGCTATCACCGTCGACCGGCTCCTCGCGCTGCGGCTGGCGAAAGCCCTGCGCCGCACGGAAGGGACCAGCCATGCGTAACCTCCTGCGGTGGGAGACCGCACTGGTGTTCCTGTTGATCGTGGTAGCGCTAACAGGCCAGATCAGCACTGACGGGTCGTTCCTGTCCGGCGGCAACCTCTTCTACCTCGGCCTCGACATCGGCGAGATCGCCCTGATCGCGTTGCCGCTCACCTTGGTGATCGTCGCGGGTGAGATCGACCTGTCCGTCGCGTCGGTGCTGGGCCTCTCCAGCGCGTTGATCGGCTGGCTGTGGAACGCGGGCTGGTCGCTCGAGACCATCCTGCCGACCGTCATCGTGGTCGGCGCGCTGGCCGGAGCGTTCAACGGCCTGCTGGTAACGCGACTCGGCCTGCCGAGCCTCGCGGTCACGATCGGCACGCTCGCCCTCTACCGCGGCCTCGCCCTGGTGGTCCTGGGTGACACCGCCGTCGCCGATTTCCCGGCCAGCTACACGTCGTTCGGCACCACGCCCGTGCCGGGCACCGACATCCCGTACCCGATCGTGCTGGCGGTGGCCCTCGCGATCCTGTTCGGCGTCGCGCTGCACGCCAGCTCGTTCGGCCGGTCCGTCTACGCGATCGGCGCGAACGAGGAGGGCGCGCGCTTCTCCGGCATCCGGGTCAAGCGCGTGAAGCTGACGCTGTTCGTGCTCGCCGGGGCGGTGGCCGCGATCGCCGGCATCGTCTACACGTTCCGCTTCTCCAGCGCCCGCGCGGACAACGGCCTCGGGCTCGAACTGGCCGTCGTCGCCGCCGTGCTGCTCGGTGGCGTGTCCATCTTCGGCGGCCGGGGAACGCTCTTCGGCGTGCTCGCGGGCGTGCTGCTGCTGGGCGGGCTGCGCAACCTCCTGATCCTCCGGGACACCTCGACCGAGGTCCTCACGATCGTCACCGGACTGCTGCTTCTTGTGAGCGTTCTCGCCCCTTCCATCACCCGCCGCGTTGGAACTCTGCGAAAGGCCTCGACATGAAAACACGCCTAGTGCTCGCCCTGGTGATGTCCGGGGCCGTCGCGCTCACCGCCTGCGGTGGCACCACGAAGGAGAGCGCTAACAACGACACCGGTGGCGCGACGAACGCCGCGAAGGGCGACCCCAACGCGCCCCTCAAGGAAGGCCTGAAGATCACGTTCCTGCCCAAGCAGGTCAACAACCCGTACTTCACCGTGGCGCAGAAGGGCGCGGAGCAGGCGGGCACGGCGATCAAGGCCGAGGTCAAGCCCACCGGGCCGTCTGACGCGGCCGCGAGCAGCCAGGTCACCTACATCAACACCGCCGCGCAGCAGAAGCAGGACGCGCTGGTGATCTCCGCCAACGACGCCAACGCCGTGGCTCCCGCGCTGAAGAGTGCGCGTTCACAAGGCCTCAAGGTCGTCACGTTCGACTCCGACGCGGCACCGGACGCGCGTGACGTGTTCATCAACCAGGCCACGTCGAACGAAATCGCGGCCGGTCAGGTGAAGCTGATCTCCGAGGCGGTCGGCGGCAGCGGGGAGATCGCGATCCTGTCCGCGACCCCCAACGCCACCAACCAGAACGCGTGGATCGAGGTCATGAAGACCGAGCTCGCGAAGCCCGAGTACTCAGGGCTCAAGCTCGTCGAGACCGCGTACGGCAACGACGACGACCAGACGTCGTTCCAGAAGACGCAGGGCCTGCTGCAGGCGCACCCGAACCTCAAGGGCATCATCTCGCCGACCACGGTGGGTGTCGCGGCCGCCGCCCGGTACCTGAGCTCCAGCGAGTACAAGGGCAAGGTCCAGCTCACGGGCCTGGGGACGCCGAACCAGATGCGCAAGTTCGTGCAGGACGGCACGGTGAAGTCGTTCGCGCTGTGGGACCCGAGCAAGCTCGGCTACCTCGCCACCTACACCGCCGCCGCGCTCGCGTCCGGGCAGATCACCGGCGCCGAGGGCGAGAAGTACAAGGCGGGTGACCTCGGTGACTACACGATCGGCGCCAAGGGCGAGGTCGTGCTCGGCCCGCCGACGGTGTTCACGAAGGACAACATCGACCAGTTCGACTTCTGACCATGCGCGTCTGTTTCACCTTGCGGGTCCGCGCCGACCGGCTCGACGAGTACCGGGCGCGGCACCGCGAGGTGTGGCCGGAGATGCGGGCTGCCCTCACCGAGGCGGGTTGGCACAACTACTCACTCTTCCTCGCCGAGGACGGCCTGCTCGTCGGCTACCTCGAGTGCGACGACTTCGACGCGGCGCTCGCGGAGATGGCCCGCACCGAGGTCAACGCGCGCTGGCAGCACGAGATGGCGGAGTTCTTCGTCGGTGACGGCAACGCCGACGAACGGATGCGGCCCCTCGACGAGGTCTTCCACCTCGATTGAGTTTGGGGAGAACGAAATGAGCGTGAAGGACGCGCTGCGCGAGCAGCGGATCGAGACGCCGTCGTGGGCGTACGGCAACTCGGGCACCCGCTTCAAGGTGTTCGCACAGCAGGGAGTTCCGCGCACGCCGTACGAGAAGATCGACGACGCGGCGGTGGTGCACAAGCTCACTGGCGTCGCGCCGACGGTCGCGTTGCACATCCCGTGGGACCGGGTCGACGACTACGGCAAGCTCGCGGAGCACGCCCGCGAGCGCGGGGTCTCGCTGGGGGCCATCAACTCCAACGTGTTCCAGGACGACGACTACAAGCTCGGCAGCGTCTGCCACCCCGACGCGGCCGTGCGGCGCAAGGCTCTCGGTCACCTGCTCGAGTGCGTCGACATCATGGACGCCACGGGGTCGCGCGACCTCAAGCTGTGGTTCGCGGACGGCCTGAACTACCCCGGTCAGGACAACATCCGCGCCCGTCAGGACCGGCTCGCCGAGGCGTTGGCCGCGACCTACGACCGGCTGGGACCGGACCAGCGGATGTTGGTGGAGTACAAGCTCTTCGAGCCCGCGTTCTACGTGACCGACGTGCCGGACTGGGGCACGGCGTTCGCTCATTGCCAGCAGTTGGGCGAGAAGGCGCAGGTCGTGATCGACACCGGGCACCACGCGCCCGGCACGAACATCGAGTTCATCGTGTCGTTCCTGCTGCGGGCGGGGAAGCTCGGCGCGTTCGACTTCAACTCGCGCTTCTACGCCGACGACGACCTGATGGTGGGCGCGGCCGACCCGTTCCAGCTGTTCCGGATCATGCACGAGATCGTGCTGGCGGACGCGCTGAAGCCCGCCGCCGGCATCGCGTTCATGCTCGACCAGTGCCACAACCTGGAGCCCAAGATCCCGGCGATCATCCGGTCGGTGCTCAACGTCCAGGAGGCCACCGCGAAGGCCCTGCTCGTCGACCACAACGCCTTGGACGCCGCCCAACAGGCCGGTGACGTGCTGGAGGCCAACGCCGTGCTGATGGACGCGTACAACACCGATGTGCGGCCGCTCCTGCGCGAACTGCGGGAGGACATGGGCCTCGATCCCGACCCGACGGCCGCGTACCGGCGGTCCGGGTACGCCGAGCGGATCGTCGCGGAACGAGTCGGTGGCGAGGCCGCCGGGTGGGGTGCGTGATGGAGCAGGTCCAAGCGTTGCTGGGGCGAAGCAACCGGCTCGGTGCCGACCCGCGCAACACGAACTACGCGGGCGGCAACACCTCGGCCAAGGGATCGGCTGTCGACCCGGTGACCGGGCAGCCCGTGGACCTGATGTGGGTCAAGGGATCGGGCGGTGACCTGGGCACGTTGCGGGAGGCCGGGCTCGCGGTGCTGCGATTGGACCGCCTCCACGCGCTGGTGGACGTGTATCCGGGGGTCGACCGCGAGGACGAGATGGTCGCCGCGTTCGACTTCTGCCTGCACGGCAGGGGAGGCGCGGCGCCGTCGATCGACACGGCCATGCATGGCCTGGTCGGCGCCCCGCACGTCGACCACCTGCACCCGGACGCGGGCATCGCGTTCGCGACGGCGGCGGACGGCGAGGCGCTGACCAAGGCGTGCTTCGGCGACCGCGTGGCGTGGGTGCCGTGGCGGCGCCCCGGTTTCCAGCTGGGACTGGACATCGCGGCGATCCGGCGCGACCACCCGCAGGCGATCGGCGTGATCCTCGGCGGGCACGGCATCACGGCGTGGGGCGCGTCGAGCGAGGAGTGCGAGGCGCACTCGGTGGAGATCATCCAATCCGCGCAGCGGTATCTGGACGAGCACGGCCGCGCCGAGCCGTTCGGGCCGGTGGTGCACGAGCCGCTGTCCGGGAGCGAACGACGGGCGCGGGCCGCCGACCTGGCACCGGTGATCCGCGGCCTGGCCTCCACCGACAGCCCGCAGGTGGGCCACTTCACCGACTCGGACGTCGTGCTGGACTTCCTGTCCCGGCAACGGCATCCAGAACTCGGGGCGCTCGGCACGTCTTGTCCCGACCACTTCCTGCGCACCAAGGTCCGGCCGCTGGTCCTCGACCTGCCCCCGACCGCTCCCCTGACGGACGTCGTCACGCGCTTGGAGCAACTCCATGACGCGTACCGCGAGGAGTACCGCTCGTACTACGCACGCAACGCCTCGCCCGACAGTCCGCCGATGCGCGGCGCGGACCCGGCGATCGTGCTGGTCCCAGGTGTGGGCATGTTCAGCTTCGGCCGCGACAAGCAGACAGCGCGCGTGGCCGGAGAGTTCTACGTGAACGCCATCAACGTGATGCGGGGCGCCGAGTCGGTCTCCCGTTACGCGCCGATCGACGAGCGGGAGAAGTTCCGCATCGAGTACTGGTCGTTCGAAGAGGCCAAGCTCCAGCGCATGCCGAAGCCGAAACCCCTCGCCACCCGCGTCGCGCTGGTCACCGGCGGTGGCTCGGGCATCGGCCGGGCGGTGGCCGAGCGCCTGGCGGCCGAGGGCGCGTGCGTCGTCGTGGCCGACCGCAACGCCGACAGCGCCCGTGAGGTCGCCGAAGGCATCGGTTCCGCCGACGTCGCGGTACCGGTGACCGTGGACGTCACCTCGGCCGAGGGCATCTTGGAGGCGTTCCAAGCGGCGACGCTGGCGTTCGGCGGCGTGGACCTGGTCGTCAACAACGCCGGCCTGTCCATCTCCAAGCCGCTGGCCGAGACCACCGAGGCCGACTGGGACCTCCAGCACGACGTGATGGCCAAGGGCTCGTTCCTGGTCTCCCAGCGGGCCGCGAAGGTCATGCGCGACCAGGGCATGGGCGGCGACATCATCTACATCTCCAGCAAGAACGCGGTCTTCGCCGGCCCGAACAACGTCGCCTACGGCGCGGCCAAGGCCGACCAGGCCCACCAGGTCCGCCTGCTGGCGGCCGAACTGGGCGAGGACGGCATCCGCGTCAACGGCATCAACCCCGACGGCGTGGTCCGCGGCTCCGGCATCTTCGCGGGAGGCTGGGGCGCCCAGCGAGCCGCCGTCTACGGCGTCCCCGAGGAGAAGCTGGGCGAGTTCTACGCCCAGCGCACCCTGCTCAAGCGCGAGGTGCTGCCTTCACACGTCGCGGCAGCGGTGTTCGCGCTCACAGCGGGCGATCTGTCCCTGACGACCGGCCTGCACGTGCCGGTCGACGCCGGTGTCGCAGCGGCGTTCCTGCGATGAGAACGGTCGCGGCCGTCGACCTGGGCGCGTCCAGCGGCCGCGTCGTGCGCGGCGCCATCGCCGATGGCAACGTTCACATCGAGGAGGTGCACCGGTTCCCCAACGGCCCGGTGCACCGGGCCGGCCACCTGCGCTGGGACCTGCCCGCGCTCTACCACGAGGTCCTGACCGGCCTGAGACGCGCGGGAACCGTGTCGAGCATCGGCATCGACAGCTGGGCGGTCGACTACGGCCTGCTGGACGCGTCCGGCGAGCTCCTGGCCAACCCCGTGGCGTACCGGGACTCCCGCACCGACGGCATCGAGCCCAGGCCCGGCCTGTACGAGATCAACGGCCTGCAGTTCCAGCCGTTCAACACGATGTTCCAGCTCATGGCCGAACCCCTGCTCCCCCAGGCGTCCCGGCTCCTGCTGGTCCCCGACCTGCTCTCCTACTGGCTGACCGGCCAGTGCGGCACCGAGTACACCAACGCCACCACGACGGGCCTGATCGACGTCCGGACAGGACAGTGGTCGCCCGCCCTGACCCGGGACCTCCCACCAGGCCTGCTCCCGGACCTGCGGCGTCCAGGTGACCCGGCCGGCACGTTCAAGGGCATCCCGGTGACGGCGGTGGGGTCGCACGACACCGCTTCCGCCGTCGTCGCCGTGCCCGCCGAGAACGACCGCTTCGCCTACATCTCGTGCGGCACCTGGTCCCTGGTGGGCGTGGAGCTCGACGCCCCCGTGCTCACCGAGGCGAGCCGAGCCGCGAACTTCACCAACGAGGGCGGCGTGGACGGCACGATCCGCTACCTCCGCAACGTGATGGGCCTCTGGCTGCTCCAGGAGTGCCTGCGCACCTGGAACGCCGACCTGGCCCCGTTGCTGCACGAGGCCGCTGTCGCCGAGGGCGTGGTGTTCGACGCCAACGACCCGGCGTTCCTCCCGCCCGGCGACATGCCCGGCCGCATCGAACGGGTGTGCGGCAGGCCCCTGACCCGTCCGGAGACCGTGAGGTCCATCCTGGACAGTCTGGCGCTGGCCCACCGGGACGCGATCGTCGACGCGCAAAGCCTGTCCGGCAAGGAGATCGACGCGGTGCACGTCGTCGGCGGCGGCTCGCACAACGAACTGCTGTGCCAGCTCACCGCCGACGCGTGCGGCCTGCCCGTGATCGCCGGCCCGGCGGAAGCGACCGCGCTGGGCAACGTCCTCGTGCAGGCCCGTGCCGTGGGGGCAGCTCACGGCACGCTCGCGGACCTCAGAAAACTGGTGCGGGAGTCCCAGCCACTGCGGCGCTACCTCCCGCGGTGACGCGTCACGCGTAGGGGTTGCGCCCGGACAGCCCACCGACCTTGCAGGGCCCGTTGAACGCGTCACGACACACGACCACACCCATGTACGTGATCGAGTCGCCGCTGATCGACCACGTCAGGTTGTTGTACGTCGAGTAGTCCTCTTTGTCGCAACCGGAGTAGTCGTACCGCCGCGTGGGCGTCGAGTCAGGCGTCAACGACCCGTTGTAGAACAGGAAGTACGCGTACACCGGCTTGGCGTCGCATCCCCAGTCGGACACGATCAGGTCGATGTTGCCGACCGAGCTCCGCCCGGTCCAGTCGAACGTCGCCCCCGCGTACCCGTAGTCCTGGCCGGAGTAGATGAACTCCTGCGCGGCGGCCCCGGCGGACGGCGTGTTCACGGTGACGACCGAGAGCGCGGCCACCGCAGCGACCGCGACCCGGCTGACCAACTTGCTGAAGCGTCTTGAACCCATGGGCGGCAGTCAACAACGCCGGCCCGCCCACTAACGAGCCTTTGCACCTCGGCGCAATACCTGCCCCTGCTTCGTCGCCCGGCGCAGCATCACCACCGTGGCCACCGAGCACACAAGCAGTGCGAACAAGCTCGCCTCCGGCCCGAACGACCCACCGGTGAGCACCGTCGGCCCGTCCAGCGTCGTGCGCAGCAGCCCGTCCGGCACGTCCTCGGACCCGGACACCGCGATGCCGAACACCCCGGCGTGGGTGAAGTTCCAGGCGAAGTGCAGGCCGATCGGGAACCACAACGACCGCGTCAGCACGTACGCGGCGGCCAGCATCGCGCCACCGGTGAGCCCGATCGACAGCGCACCCCAGAACGTGGCGTTGACGTTGACCAGGTGCGTCATCCCGAACAACAACGACGAGACCACCAACGACACCACCGTCCCGGCGCGCTCCTCCAAAACGCGGAACAGCACCCCGCGGAACAGCAACTCCTCCATGGTCGCGACGCTGAACATCATCCCGCCGAGCCCGAGGAAACCCAGGAACGAGTGCCACTCCATCCCGCCCAGCCCGCCGAACACCGCGATCAACACCATCAACGCGCAGAACAACCCGAACCCGAGCGCCGCCCCCTTGCCGAGCCCGCGCCACCGGTCCCCCGCCAGCTCCGGCAGCTCGCTCCGCCCTTCCACGAACCGCGAGAGCGTGCGGTAGCAGAGGATCCCGAGCGCGGCGAGCCCGATGCCGACCGGCAACGCCAGCAACGGCACCGGCGCGACGAGGGTGTCGATGCCGACCACCGCCAGCATCACGGCGAACAGCACGACGAAGAGGATCGGGAACCTGAACCTGCGCAACCGAAAGGCACTGAGCTCCATGACTCCGACTTCCTGAGGTGGCCTGTGGGGACACCGCAAACGCTAGGGAGCCGGGCGGTTCGGGGAATCCCGCCGGAGAGGACACCTCGGCGTAGCTCTCACGGGGGACAGCGTCACTCCTAGGTCGCCAGCGGCCTGGTCGGCGACGCCCAGCCGGGCGCGGTCTGCGTGCAGGCGGTAGGTGCGTTCCACGGTCGCCGGCGCGATCCACGTCCTGCGCCGCGATCCCGGTTCGCCCGGACGAACCTCCTACGCGCGGTTGTCGCGTCAGCCGGTGGACGCCGCGCTGCTCACCGAGGGCGCGGGCCGGCCGGCGCGACGGCTCCGCTGAACTCCCACCGTCCATGAGGGACGGTCCGCACGCCGGCTCCGGGGACGTGCACCTCCGCGGTCGACCCCACCGGCACCTCGACGGTCAGGCGCAGCTTGCCGTCGACCTTCGTCCACGCCACGACGATCCGGCCGCGCACGCTGTCGAACTCCAGGCGTGCCCACGACAGCTCGGTCGCGGTCGGTCGCACCACGAACGTCCGGAAGCCCTCGTCGCCCGGTCGCAGGCCGGCGACGTGCTCGTAGAGCCACTGGGCGATGGTGCCCTTGAAGTAGTGGTTGCGGGAGCGGGTGCCGGTGTCCCACATCTCCCACATGGTGTCGGCGCCGTTGCTGAACCAGTGGCCCCAGCTCGGGTACGAGCGTTCGACGGCCATGGCGTGCGCCACGTCGGCGTGGCCGTTGTCGCTCAACGCCTGGAGCAGGACGCTGGCGCCCAGGCAGCCGACGTTCACGTGGTTGCCGTTCGAGCGGATCTCGGCGGCCAGCTTGTCGGCGACGGTCTGGATCGAGCCCGCTGGCACCATGCCGAACGCCAGCGGGATCGCGTTCGAGGTCTGGCGGTAGTCGGGGTCGCGGGAGGTGCGGTAGTAGCCGTCGAGGAACGTCCTGTTGAACTCCGCCAGCAACGACGCGGCCACCTCCCGATAACGCGGGACCGGCTTCCCGATCACGTCACCGAGTTCGGCGGTGTGCAGCAACGCCCGGTAGAGGTACGCGGTAGCGGTCAGGCGGGTGTCCTCGGGCGGGATGCCCCCGGAACCCGGCGGGAGGAAGTCGCCGAGCGCGGTGACGGCGAGACCGTCGCGCAGCCTGGCGATCTCCCAGTCCAGATAGCGGGTCAGCACCGGCCAGTGTTGCGCCGGCAGGCGGGAGTCGCCGTAGATCCGGTACATCTCCCGCAGCACGAACGGGTAGACGGTCGTCCACTCGGGAGCGGGCGCGAGTTCGCGGTAGCCCCAGCCGCCGGACGGGACGATCACCGGAATCTGGCCCGCGGTGTCCTGGCTGTCCGCGAGGTCGCCCAGCCACTTGGTGAAGAAGCGGGCCATGCCGAACTCGGCCAGCATCGACGGGGCGCCGACCTGGGCGTCACCGGTCCAGCCGTTCTTCTCGTAGGTCGGGGTGTCGGTGGGGATGCCGTGCAGGTTGTTGGCGACGGTGCGGCGCATCGCGGCGTCGTACTGCTCGAAGAGCGGCTCGGAGCAGCGGAACGCGCTCGCGCGCGGCACGTCCGAGTGCACCAGGCGGCCGACCAGGCGAGGCGCCGCCGAGAGCCCCGTCACCTCGACGTACCGGAAGCCCTTGTACGAGAACTTCGGCTCCCAGGTGCCGGTGCCGTCCGCGCACACGTACTCGTCCAGCTGGATGCGGCCGCCGCTGACGTGGCCGTTCTCCATGTGAACGCTGCCATCGGAGTTCAGGGTCTCGCCGTGCTTGAGCCGGACCACGGTCCCGGCCGCGGCGGTGACGGTGAGCTGGGTCCAGCCGGACATCGTGCGGCCCATGTCGGCGACGAACACGCCCGGCCTGAGCTGGGTCACGGTCGGCGTGACCGACTCGATCACGCGGATCGGCTCGTGCTCCTGGGCTTTCACCACTCCACGAGGCGCCGGGCGGAGCGTCGTGCGCTGCCACGAGCTGTCGTCGAAACCGGGACGAGTCCAGTCGCGTGGGGCGAGGCGGGCGTCGTAGGTCTCGCCGGTGTAGAGCGAGTTCGAGGTCGTGGGGCCGTCGGTCAGGCGCCACTGCTCGTCGGAGCTCACCACCGTGCGGGTGCCGTCGGGGTGGTCGATCTCCAGCTGTGCCAGGAGTTTCGGCTCGTCGTGCCACGGCGGGCGCTCCCACCGCCAGACGTTCGGCGTCTTCATGCCGTAGAAGCCACGGCCCAGCGTCACGCCGATCGCGTTGGCGCCGCGACGAACCAGGTTCGTCACGTCGTGGGTCGCGTACAGCACGGTGTTGTCGTAGTCGGTGAAACCGGGATCGAGCACGCGGTCACCGACGCGGCGGCCGTTGATCTCGGTCTCGTGGTAGGCCAGACCGCTGACGTAGAGCCTGGCCCGCCACACAGGCTTTGTGAGCGTGAACTCCCGGCGCAGCAACGGCGCGGGCTGCTCCTTCACTGTGACGTTCGCGCCCCACGGGCCTTGGCCGTACGGGTCGAGCACGGTCGCCGGGGTCCAGGACGAGTCGTCGAAGTCCGGTGCCTGCCAGCCGGGTTGCTCGGTGTCGGCGACCTTCCAGCCCGGTCCGGTGACGATCTCGCGCTGACCGTCGGCGAGCTCGACCACCAGTCGCAGCAGCAACCCGGCCGGGCCCGCCGAGCGGTTGGTCGCCCGCGCGGCCAGGATGATCCGACGGCCGGCCAGACGGGTCACGTCGGCGCGTTGACCGACCTTCCAGACGTCCACCTGTTGGGGAACGTTCACAACCTCGGTCCCGTTGACGTACAACGTGAAGTCGTCGTCGGCGGTCGCGACCAACCGTGCCCGCACCGCGTCCGCCGGGAGGTCGAGAGACGCGCGGAACCACCTGCTCTCCGCCGGGGTCGTCGCCGACCAGATCCAGCGGGCGCCGGTGAAGTCGATCGCCGTGTCCGTCGCGCCGATCCAGCGCGCCTGCCACGGGGTGCCCAGCAGCGCGGTCTCCCACCATGAGGTCGTGCTCCACGCCGACTGCCTGCCCGCGCCGTCCCACACCCGCACGCGCCAGTGGTAGCGAGTGCGCGGCTTCAGGTCCTTGCCGCCGAACGCGATTCCGGTGGTCTGCTCGGAAGCGACGCGGCCGGACTGCCAGACGTCCGCACGTCCGGGCGCCGTCCCGACCTCGACCTGGTACGCGGTCTGCCGCGCCCCGGTGCCGTCCGCCGCCAGCACCCACCCGAGTCGCGGCTTGGCCACGTCGGTGCCCAGCGGTGTCTCGGCGTACTCGACGGTCGTGCGCTCGACCCTCATCCCGCGAGCCTTGTGGTCCGGCTCGGCCGCCGCCACCCCCGTGGGGAGCGCGGTCACCGAGAGCCCGGCCGCCGATGTCTTCAGGAACGCCCGTCGCCGCACGTCATCTCCACCTTCGTCGCTGGATGAAACGTTTCAATTCCTGAGGCGACAGCCAGGGTGTTGGGCAGGCGACGACCGTGTCAAGGCAGGCCGAACCAGCCTGTCCGGAATCGGACAGGCTGGTTGTATCGTTTAAATGTCAACCTGTGGTGCAGGCGGAACCGTTGAGGCTGAACGAGGTCGGCGCAGGGTTGGAGCCGCTGTAGGTGCCGTTGAACCCGATGTTCGTGGACGCGCTCGGCGCGAGCGTGCCGTTCCACGTCAGGTTCGTCGCGCTCACGGCCGCGCCGGACTGCGCGAACGTCGCACCCCAGCCCGGCAGCGTCACCTTCTGGCCGCTCGCGTAGCTGAACGTCAGCGTCCAGCCGTTGATAGCGCTAACACCCGTGTTGGTGATCGTGACGCTGGCCGTGAACCCGTTGCCACCGCCCCAGTTCTGGGCGGAGTACCCGACCTTGCACCCGCCGCCACCACCGCCCGCGCTCGTGGTCGCCGACACGATGCCCGAGGCGGTGGACGTGTTGCCGGCCGCGTCACGAGCGCGCACCTGGTACCGGTAGGTCGTCGACGGGCTCAGGCCGGAGTCGCTGAACGACGCCGTCGCGGAAGAACCGACCTGGGCGAACGAACCACTGCCCACGGCCCGCAGCACGTCGTACCCGGTCACGCCGACGTTGTCCGTCGACGCGGCCCAGGTCAGCGAGAGTCCGGAGGACGTCACCCCCGAAGCCACCGGGGTGCCCGGCGTGGACGGCGCCTGCGTGTCCGCCGAGCCGCCGTAGATCGTCGCCTCCCGCGAGGTCTGGCGAACACCGTTGGCGCCGTTCAGCAACCGCTCACCCCACGAGGTCAGGCTCGCCGGGTTGAACGAGTTGACCATGTCCAGGTAGCCGACGTCGGAGCTGTTGCCGCTCCACGACCAGCCGAGGTACCCCAGGCCGCGGGCCTGCGCCTGAGCCATGATCGTGTCCTCGTCCGGGTCGCCGTCGCTGTGGTTGTGCCCGAACTCGCCGACCACCAGCGGCAGCCCGGCGGTCCGGAACGCGTCGAAATACGCGTTGACCTTGTCCGCCGTGTTGTAGACGCCGTACATGTGGATGGAGAACACGGTGTTGCGCAACGGATCGGCGGCCAGCACGGACGCCGCGTTGTCCCGCATGATGTTGCCCCAGTCCTGACCCCACATCGGCGCGTCGGCCATCAGCAGGTGCTGGAGCCCCGCCCCGCGCAACCGGCTGATCGCACTGCTGGTCGCACTCGCCCACGTGGCGCTGACCTGCGCGTTGTTGCCGAACGGCTCGTTGCCCAGGTTGATCACGACGTGGTTCTCCTGGCCCTGCAACGCCGAGGCGACGCCGATCCAGTAGGTTGCCGCCTGGTCCAGCGACGCGGCGCCGCTCTGCTCGCCGTACCCGGTGGTGTCGTGCACCTCCAGCACGCAGATCAGCCGGGACTGCTTGCACAGCGAGATGACGCTCGACACCTCGGACGCAGGCGTCGGTCCCCACCGCTGGCCGCTGCCGAGCACGACGCGAACCGTGTTGGCGCCGAAGGACTTGATGTCCGCGAACGCCCTGGTCTGGTTCTGGTACCAGACGTGCGCGTGGTTCACCCCGCGCATCACGAACGCGGACCCGTTCGCCTCGACCACCCGCGTGCCCTCGACGTGCAGGCCGACGGCCGCCGACGAGCCCAGCGCCGCGACGACGGCGGGGTACCAGCGGCTCTCGATCTTCTGGATGCCCGTCGTGCTGTTCGGATGCACGCCGTCACCCGTGTCGGACGCCGTGTTGAACCCGGTCCACTGGTCCACCACGGTGATCGGCGACGCTGACGTGCTGTTCGCCCGCGCCCAGCCCGGGATCGCGCTGTTCAAGTCGACCACCCGCTGCGCGCACGCCGAGCAGTTCGCCGGGGTCATCGGCAGGATCTGCGCGACCACCAGCTTGATCGCGGGGTTGCTCGCCCGCATCTGGCCGAGCATCGTCGTGTAGGCGCCCAGGATCGTGCTCGCCGGGACGTTGCTCCACACGTCGTTGGTGCCGAGGTGCATCAGGACGACGTCCGGCCGGGCGGACGAGAGCCAGCCCGGCAACTGGTTGTCCCGCACGATGTTCGTCGCGAGGAAGCCGCCGTGGCCCTCGTGCTCGCCGTCGTAGGCGAAGCCGCAGCCGTCGCCCGGCAGCGAGCCGACGAAGTCGACGTTCGTGTGCCCGGTGTCCTGCAGGTGTTTCCAGAGCAACGCCCGCCAGCAGCCGGGTGAACCGGTGATCGAGTCACCGAGCGCCATGATCCGGGTGGGGGCGGCGGCGCTCGCGGCGCCGGGAGCGATGGCCACGCAGGCCGCGAGCAGCAGTCCGGCCACCACCGCTCGGAGGAGTCTCAAGGTCATGACGGTCTCCTGGGGTTTGCGAAGGGATTCTGGGAGCGCTCCCGGATTTCGAAACCGTAGGCAGCGGGCGGATCGCGGACGTACCGCCGAGTGGCCCACCGGGGTGCGCTGACCTGCTGACGTCGGCTTGTCTTGCAGGACAACATTTCCGGCGACGTCGAACCTGTCGAACGCGGTGTCGAATTCCCCGCCTGGTGCGGTCGAACCGTTGACCGGCCCCGTTCCCGGCTGGAAGATCGCAGCGCTCCTCCGCCGAGCACTGCTCCCCCACATCCCCCTGCACCGTGGAAAGTGAGCCAAGAGCGGCAATGTCGACGTTCACCCGCATGCTCGTCCTGGCGGTCGCGCTGAGCACCGTCCCCGCCGTCGCCCACGCACAGCCCGGCACCGGCGGCAGCTTCCAGGTCCTGACCTACAACGTGGCCGGGCTGCCGGAACCCCTGTCGTCCGGCGATCCCGCCGTCAACACCCCGTTGATCAGCCCCCGGCTCGCCCCCTACGACGTCGTCGCCGTCCAGGAGGACTTCAACTACCACGCGGCCCTGTACGCGGGTGACAATCACGCCCACCGCACTCCCACGAGCGGAGGCGTCCCGTTCGGCAGCGGCCTCAACACGTTGTCGCACCGCCCCTACCAGGACCTCGAACGCACGAAGTGGTCGTCCTGCAACGGAACCGACTGCCTCACCCCGAAGGGGTTCACCTTCCAGCGGATCGCGCTGGCCGAGGGCGTGAGCGTCGACCTGTACAACCTGCACCCCAACGCGGGCACCGAGCCCGCGGACCTCGCCGCGCGCCGGGCGAACATCACGCAGCTGTCGCGGTACGTCGCCGCGAACTCGGCCGGCCAGGCCGTGATCGTCCTGGGCGACACGAACACCCGCTACACCCGCGCGGACGACAACATCCGCGAGCTGGTCACGACCAACGGTCTCACCGACGCGTGGGTCCAGCTCGAACGAGGCGGCCAGGCGCCTGCGGCGGGCAGCCCCGCGCTCGTGTGCGACCCGGCGGCGGTCACCGACTCCTGCGAGGTGGTCGACAAGATCCTCTACCGCGGCAACCGCCAGATCACCCTGACCGCGAGGGACTACCGCAACGACAACGCGGTGTTCCTCGACGCCGCGGGCAGGCCCCTGTCCGACCACTACCCGATCGCCGCCCGGTTCGACTGGACGGCCGACGGGGACATCCGGCTCAGCGCCGAACTGGGCGGGCCGCACGGCACTCCGTTCACCGACCTCGCGGCGGCCGACCTGGGTCCACTGAGGACGCTGAGCCTGCGCGGTGGCAGCCGTCTGGACCAGATCTCCGCCTCCTACGACGGCACGACGCTGACGCACGGCGGCGGAGGTGGTACCGCGACGAGCCTCACGCTGGACCCGGGCGAGCACTTCGTGTCGGTGCAGCTGAGCCAGGGCAGGCACAACGGCCGGACTCGGGTGTTCTCGGCCGCCCTGACCACGAGCCGGGGCCGCGTCCTCTCGGCCGGGCAGCCGACCGGGGATACGGCCACCTTCACCGCCCCCGCCGGGTGGCGGGTCGCCGGGTTCACCGGCCGCTCGGGTGACGAGGTCGACCGGCTCGGCGTGATCTTCGTGCCGGCCTGACCGGGTGGCCCCGCGCTCGCCGGGCGCGGGGCCCGCCGTCCTCACGGTGACGCGAAGCTCGGGTGCGGTGGCTGGTTGTAGGCGGTGTTCTGGAACGCCACGGCCAGCCGGTACTGCCGGTCCTGCAACAGCGACACACGCCGGATCGAGGTCGGCTCGGTGGTCGAGTAGATGCGCAACGCCCGGTTGTCGCTCGTCCGCCAGACGACCTCCTCGCGCCAGTCGCCGAGGATGTCGGCGGATAGCGCGGGCGTGGACTTGGTCCCGTTGTTGGAGGCCACGCCGGAGCCCGTGAGCAGCCTCGTGTCCCCGTCGGGGCCGTACTTGTCGATCGTGGTGCCGTTCAGCAGCTCGCGCTGCGCGTCGCCGTCCCACCAGATGACGAAGTTGATCGACCCCGGCTTGCGGGCCGCGACCTGGGCGCCCGTGGTGGCGCTGCGCAGCCCGCCGACCGAGGCCGACCACGCCTCGGCACCGGCGTTGCCCGCCCAGATGTCGGCCGCCACTCCCCTACCGTTGTCGCACCCGCACGACGGCGCGCTCCAGATGACCTGACCGGTGCGCGCGTCGCCCATCCAGTGGGCGAGGTCCGTCGTGGACTCGGACGGCTTGAAGACCTCCAGGCCGGGCCGGGACGGGATGAAGTCGCCGACGTGCAGCGCGTCGCCGTGCCGGGTGCCGTTCTGCCAGAGGCCGCGGCCGTTGTCGTCGATCGCCATCGAGCCGTAGACGATCTCGTCGCGGCCGTCACCGTCCACATCGGCCACCGACAGCTGGTGGTTGCCCTTGCCCTCCCAGGCCGAGCGGTTCGACTGGGTGGCGGAGTCGAACGTCCACCGCTGCGTCAGCTGGCCGTTCCGGAAGTCCCACACCGAGATCACACTGCGGGTGTAGTAGCCGCGGGCCATGACGATGCTCGGCCGCGAACCGTCCACATAGGCCGTTCCGGCGAGGAAGCGGTCCACCCGGTTGCCGTAGTTGTCACCCCACGACGACACGGTCCCGCGCGGCGGCACGTAGTTCTCGGTGTCGAGCACCGCGCCGTCCGTACCGCGGAACACCGACAGGTACTCGGGCCCGGCCAGCACGTACCCGCTGCTGTTGCGGTGGTCGGCGCCGGAGTTGCCGATCACCTGACCGGTGCCCGACCGGGTGCCGTCCGCGGTCTTCACCGCCACCTCGGCCCGGCCGTCCCCGTCGTAGTCGAACACCTGGAACTGCGTGTAGTGCGCGCCCGCCCGGATGTTGCGGCCGAGGTCGATCCGCCACAACCTGGTGCCGTTCAACCGGTACGCGTCCAGGTAGACGTTGCCGGTGTAGCCGGACTGCGAGTTGTCCTTGGCGTTGGTGGGATCCCACTTCAGCACCAGGTCCTGCTCGCCGTCACCGTCCAGGTCGCCGACCGACACGTCGTTGGCCACGTAGGTGTAGGACTCGCCCGACGGCGTCGTCCCGCCGGCCGGGATCTGCAGTGGAACGTCCCTGCTCGTCGCGAGGGTGCCGACGGACCGCGTGGCCGCCGCCGGTTCCACGCCTCCGCCCACCGCTCGCACCGAGTAGGACGCGGTCGCGGGAGCACCCTCGTCGAGGAAGCTCGTCGCGGTCGTGATCGGCGCCGGGTTGACCCGCACGCCGTCGCGGTAGACGTGGAACGCCACGTCGGCCGCGTCCGACCCGAGCAGCCGCCACGACACGAAGTTCCCGTTGCCGTGCACGGACCTGATGCTGATGAGCCCGCGTTCGGGTGGCTCGTCCGCGACCGCCGGAACGCCACCCAGTGCCAGAACCGTTGCCAGCACTAGAGAATTGAAACGTTTCATGCATCAGACGCTAGCGTCGAACGAATCGAACGCACCGGCCGCGGAGGAGTTCGACTCGAATTCGATCAGAAGACGTCGAGCCGCCCGCACATGCCGAGCCGCGGCCCCTTCCCGTGCGTCACCTGGACGTCCGCCTCCACCAGATGTCCGATGTCCCCGTCGCGCAACCGCTCCAGGTGCTCACCGGTGCGTTCGGCCGACGCCAGCGCACCCTCCCGCCAGCGCTTCTCCCACGCGTCCAAGCCGTCCTGCTTCAGCCGCACGGCGGCCCGGTAGAACGACTCCAGCGCCGCTGGCTTCCCCCGCCGCAACTCCAGAAACCCTTCGAGGGCGAGATCCCGGCGTTTCCGCGCCGACTCCTCGTCATCGGCCCGCGCGCATTCCGCATAGCGCACGGAATCCGCCAGCACCTCGGACGGAAACGTGAACACCGCGTCACCCGCCTCCGGCAGGCCGCTGTTCTGCATGATCACGATGATCCGCAGGTCGCCGTCGTTCACCAGCCGGTGGATCGTGCCGGGCGTGAACCAGGCGACGACTCCTTCGCTCAACGGCGTCTCGACGAACGCCGACCGGGTCAGCGTCTGCACGCTGCCGGTGCCCGCGATCACGTAGTAGGCCTCCGAACAGGCGAGGTGGACGTGCGGTGACCCGCCGCACACCCCGTCCACCGCGGGCCAGTCGTACACACGCAGGCCGGAGATCCCGACCCCGCCGGGAAACGGCGTCACCACGGATGTTCCTCCACACAGGACTCGATCTGCTCCCGCGACCACGCGCCGTCGCCGACCACGAGCCGGTAACGCAGGTTCAGCGTCCCGCCCGGCTCCAGCCCGACGGTGTCGTGGAACGCGAACGACGGGTTGACCGCCGCGAACGGCGTGCTGCGCACGAACCAGTGCGTGCCGGGGTTCTCCGGATGGTCCAGGAACACCAACGTCGACGAACGATCCACCTCGTCGTGCTGACCGACGAACGCGAGCCAGGCGGCACAGGAGCCCATCAGCTCCTGCCCCGCTCCCCCGCCGGCCGCGAGCACCTCGCCCCCGGTGAACGACCGGGGCCCGCGCCAGAAGAACCCGGTGTAGCCGGCGAGCTCACGCCCGTTCGTCGTCGGGCTGCCGAACACCAACGGCTCCGCGCGCAGGTTCGTCAGGGAGGTCGCGAACTCCAGCGTCCACGAATCGGCGCGGACGTCCCGCACGGCGAAGGCACGCCGTTCGGTGATCCACCGCTCGCCCGCCTCGGTGAACCACGACAGCACCTCGCCGACCCTGGCCCCGTCGACCGCGAACTCCTCGTGCCGCATGGTCCCGACGTTCGGCAGCGCCACGTACCCCTGGTCGCGCACGTACGTCACGCCGCCCCAGAAGTTCTCGCCGGACACGTCGGTCGCGGTCATCTGCACGCCCTTGTGCCAGCGGTGGTCGTGCGGCCGGAACGCCGTCACCACGTCACCGGCGAGCGTGCGCACCGGGTGCAGGTACGGCTTCGGGCCCTCGAAGGCCGGCGTCGACGGGCGGTGCACGTACCGGAAGAGTTCGACACCACCCGCACAAGCGGTCAACACCTCGTCGTCGTACTCGATCACCGGCTCCACGGGGCACCGTTGCCTTCCATCGTCGCGTAGAACGGGCTGTCCGCGCCGATCTCCCCCGCCTTCACGACGTTCCCGGTGAACGCGGACGCGTACAGCGCGGCCACGAACTCCATGGTGCGGCGGGTCTCGGCCAGGGTCACCGGCGGCGGCGCACCCCGCTCCACCGCGTCGAGGAACGCCTCCAACTGGCACCGATGCCCGCTCACGACGGCCGAACGCCCTTCCTGCCACCGCAGCGCGACGTCCTCATGGCCCGGCGCCGGCGTGACCGTCCAGTGCGCATCGGTGTAGCCGTACAGGTGCTCGACCTCGACCGTCGCGCGGTCGAAGTCGAGCCGCAGGTGCGAGGTCTCGCGCGGCGAGAGCAGCGAGTTCACCACCGACGCGAGGGTGCCGTCGGCGAACGTCACCAGCGCCATCGAGACGTCCTCGGTCTGCACCGCCCGGGCCTGCCGCGCCGCGACCGCCCGGATCTCCCGCCACGGCCCGAGAATCGACAGCAGCAGGTCGAACTGGTGGATGCCGTGCCCCATCGTCGGCCCGCCACCTTCACTCGCCCACGTGCCTCGCCACGGCACCTCGAAGTAGGCGTCACCGCGGTACCAGAGGGTGTCGCACCGAGCCACGAGCGACCGTCCGAACACCCCCTCCGCCATCAGCCGCCGCAACCGCAACGCGGCCGGGCCGAAGCGGTGCTGGAACACCGTCGCCACGTGGCCCGCCGACGCGCGTTCGGCCGCGATCAACGTGTCGAGCTCGCCGAGCGACATCGCGGGCGGCTTCTCCACCAGCACGTCCACGTCCGCCGCGAGGCAGTCCAGCGCGAGCGGCACGTGATCACGCGGTGGTGTGCACACGTGCACCAGGTCCAGGGTCTCCGCGTCGAGCATCTCCGCGAGACCGGGATACGTCCGGGGCACGTCCCACTCCCGCGCGAACGCCCCCACACGGGCCTCGTCCACGTCCGCGACGGCCACCAGCTCGATCCGGTCTCCCATCTCCCGCAACGCCTCGGCGTGCGCCGCCGCGATCCCGCCCGTGCCGACGACGGCCGCGCGCCTCACCTGGCGGCGTCCACTTCGGACTGGACTTCCCGCACGAACGACTCGGCGGCCGCGTCCGGTGTGGTCCGGCCGAACAGCACGTCCTCGGTGTGCCGCTTGAGGATCGTGTCGAGGGTGCTGGCCCCGTTCGGGGTGATCCTGGGCGGGTCGCTCACCGGCACGGTGTCGAGGTACTCCTTGGCCGCCTTGTCGGTGTCCTTGAGCTGACCGGCGATCGCCTCGCGGATCTTCTGGTTGGCGGGCACCCCGCGTTCGGTCAGCAGGATCTTCGCGGCCTCCTCGTCGTTGGCGAGGAAGCTCACGAACGCCGCCGCCTCGGCCGGGTGCTCCGACCGCGCCGACACCGACCAGAACATCGACGGCTTGTAGTACGCGCCTGGAGCCGTCCCCTGCGTCTCGCCGGGCAGCCGCATCAGCTTCAGCTTGGCACCGCTGGCCGCCGTCAACGCCGTGAGCTGCGTGTTCCACCACAGGCCGAACGCGGCGGTGCCGGTCGCCGTGGCCGACTGGTTGAGCCCGGCCGAGGCCTTCTCGATCGTCACCGACGGCGGCGCCGCCACGCCGGTCTTGGACAGGTCGAGGATGTACTGCCAGTAGTCGCGGGCGATCTCCTTGGGCAGCACGACCTTGGCGTCCGCGTCGAACATCGCCTTGCCCTGCTGACGTGCCCGGATGCTCAGCCCGGCCGCGTCGTTGATGCCCGGCGACTGCACGCCGAACGCCGCCCCGCCGGCCGCTTTGGACACCTGGTCGCCGATCCGCTTCAGGTCGTCCCACGACCACTTGGTGTCGTCCGGCACCGGAATCTGGTACTTCGCCAGCAGGTCGAGGTTCGCCATGATCGAGTACATGCCGAGCCCGACCGGCAGCCCGTACTGCCTGCCCCCGATCGCCCCGGTGGCGAGCGCCTTCTGGTCGAAGTTCGCGGTGTCGAGGTGTTTGCCCGCCTCCTTCAGGTCCAGCAACGCGCCGCGCTCGGCGTAGGAGGCGATGTACAGCTCGTCCATCTGCATGACGTCCGGCGCGTCGTTGGCCGCCATGGTCGTGGCGAGGCTGTCCCAGTAGCCGTTCCACTCCTTGAACTCGCCCTTGACGGTGATGTTCGGGTGCTTGCGCTGGAACATCTCGATGACCTGCTGCGTCCGCTTGTGCCGGTCGTCCGCGCCCCACCAGGTGAAGCGCAGCGTGACCTTCTCCGTGGTCAGGTCACCGCCCGCGCCGGAACCGGACCCGCACGCCGCCAGGGACGCGGTCAGCGACAGCAGCACCGCCCACGTGACACCGCGGCGAACACCTCTGAACATGAGCTGTCCTTTCGGCTACTTGCCCCCGGTGGTCGCGATGCCCTGCACGAGGTACCGCTGGCCGACGAGGAAGGCGAGGAAGATCGGGAGGAGCGAGACCACGCTCATCGCGAACTGCGAGCCCCACGACGTGGCGACCGTCGAGTCGACGAACGAGCGCAGGGCGACGGGCACCGTGTAGAGGTCCGGGTCCGTCAGGTAGATCAACTGGCTGAAGAAGTCGTTCCAGGTCCAGATGAACGTGAAGATCGTCGTGGTCGCGAGCGCGGGCTTCATCAGCGGCAGCACGATCCGCAGGAAGATCCGCGGGTGCCCGCAGCCGTCGATGCGGGCGGCCTCGTCGAGCTCGCGCGGCAGCCCGCGGATGAACTGCACCATCAGGAACACGAAGAACGCGTCGGTGGCGAGGATCTTCGGCACGATGATCGGCAGGAACGTGTTGACCCAGCCGATGTTCGAGAACAGCACGTACTGCGGCACGATGATCACGTGGATCGGCAGCATGATCGTGCCGAGCATGATCCCGAACCACCACCGCTTGCCGCGGAAGTCCAGGCGCGCGAACGCGTACGCCGCCATCGAGCACGACACGAGGTTGCCGGCGATGCAGCCCAGCACCAGCACGCTCGAGTTGACCAGGTAGGTGCCGAACGACGGCGTGAGCGCGTTCCAGCCCTCGGTGTAGTTCTCGGTCCGCAGGCCGTCCAGGACCAGGCCGGGGCTGCGGAAGATCTCGTCGTCGGGTCGCAGCGAGCTCGCGACCATCCACAGCACCGGGTAGAGCATCACGAACCCGATCACGACCAGGCCCGCGTGCTTGAACAGCGTCCTAGTCGTCATAGAAGACCCAGTACTTCGCCGCCCAGAAGTTGATCGCCGTGAACGCCGCGATGATCAGCAGCAGGAACCAGGCCAGCGCCGACGCGTAACCCATGTCGAACCGGCTGAAACCCTGCTGGTACAGGTAGAGCGTGTAGAACATGGTCGAGTCGGACGGCCCGCCGGTGCCGCCGGAGACGACGAACGCCTGCGTGAACGACTGGAACGCGTGGATGATCTGCAGCACCAGGTTGAAGAACAGGATCGGCGACAGCAGCGGCAGGGTGATCCGCCAGAACCGCTGCCACCGGCCGGCGCCGTCGATCGCGGCGGCCTCGTGGTAGACCTGCGGGATCTGCCGCAGCCCGGCCAGGAAGATGATCATCGGCGAGCCGAACGTCCACACGTTCAGCACGATCAGCGTCGACAACGCCGTGTCCGGGTCGGAGATCCACCCCTTGCCCTGCACGCCGAAGAACCCCAGCACGCGGTTGACCAGCCCGTCCGTGCCGAAGACCTGGGTCCACAGCACCGCGATCGCCACGCTCGACCCGAGCAGGGACGGCAGGTAGAACGCCGAGCGGTAGAACGCGAGCCCGCGCAGCCCGCGGTTGAGCAGCAACGCGACCCCGAGCGCGCACGCCAGTTGCAGCGGCACCGACACGAGCACGTAGGTGAACGTGACCCGCAACGCGTTGTGCAGGCGCGGATCGGTGAGGACGCGGGCGAAGTTGTCGAACCCGATGAACCTCGGCGGCTGGATCAGGTTGTAGCGCGTGAAGCCCAGCCCGAACGACGCGAGCACCGGCCCGATCGTGATGAACAGCAGCCCGGCGAACCACGGCGCCAGGAACCAGAACGCCGCCTTGTTGTCGCGTTTGCGCACCTGAACGCCGTCACGGCGGAGGTGCCGCAGTTCGTCGAGAGCGCTCATGTGCTCCTGACCCCGTCGTCTGGAAAACGCTTTCCGGAGTCTGCATCGGTGCACCACGAGCGTCAAGCACGACCGTCGAACGCAGTCGAATGCCGTCGAACAGAACTGTCGAACGCCCTTGTGACGTTCGACAGTTGGTCCTTTGTGGACTAGTAGTTGACCGGCGTCATCCGGCGCCCGACGACGAACCACAGCAGGCTGCCGAGGAACGGCAGCGCGAACACGACGAGCAGCCAGAGGATCTTCGCGCCGCAGCCGATCGGCGCGCCCAGCACGCTGAACAACGCGGCGATCCAGAACACCAGGAGGGCCACGGCGCCCAGCGCCACGAGGACGAGGAGGCCTCCCTCGAGCCATCCCGCGTTCTGGTCGGACAGGGCGAGCGAAGTGAGCATGCGCCGAACCTACGGCCGTTCGGAGTCATCGCGAGTCGTCCTGAAGGACGATCACGACGTACGACCGTGAGCTGATCTCTACTCGATCGCGCACTTCACGTTGTTGAGCACGAACGCCGTCGGCGGCCGCGCACCGCTGCGGGCGTTGCCGTTGAACCCGAACTGGACCGATCCGCCGGACGCGATCTGCTGGTTGTAGCTCGTGTTCGTCGCGCTGACCAGCGAGCTGTACTGGCGCACGGAGGCGTCCCACGCGCTCTGGACGCTCTCCCCGTTCGAGAACGACCACAGCAGCGACCAGTTGGTGACCTTCTCGGTACCGGTGTTGCGCACGATCACACTGGCCTGGAACCCGCCCTGCCACTGCCCGGTGATCCGGTACGAGACGGAGCACGCCTTCGCTGGTCGAGGTGGCGGCGGCGGGGTCGTGGTGGTCGGCGGCGGTGGTGGCGGAGTCGTTGTTGTCGTGGTCGGTTTGGGCGTGTCCGACCCCTCGCACGGCGGCCCCCACAGCCCTCGCTTGCCGACCTTCGCCTCCTCCTGCGCGGCGATCAGCGGCCCGCCGTCCACCCCTTCCGGCCGCAGGGCGCCCCGCTGCACCGCGAGCACCGCGTAGTCGGTGCCGTCCTCCAGTTCGAGGTTCACCTCGCCGAGCGTCAGCACGGTGTACCGGACGGAGGTCGCCAGCAGCGTCGACTTGGCGAAGTCGAGCGCGCTCTTCGCGAAGCACTCCTTGGGCTCGGCCAGCAGGGCGATGCGCACCCGCGTGCCGTCGACGAACTCGACGGTGCGGCCGTCGATCACGTCGCGGACCACGGTGAGCACGTCCTGCGGCGGCACGACCTTGCCGACCAGCGTCGGAGCGGTGAACGTCGGCGTCGGCGCCGCCGGTGCGGGCTCCTCCGCGGCCGGTTCGGCGGTGCACGCCGTGAGCAGCAACAACATCGCCAGCAGGTGCCCGCGCGCCACTATTCCGCCCCCGACCGTCCACCCGACACGTCCCGCGGCCCGCCGCGCTCTGCAGTTGCTTGGCACGAAACGACTTCCCGCCGTCGTCCGGTGTGGACGACGGCGGAGGACCGCTGTTCCGTCTGTCGGCGAAAGTGATCAGCGCGTTACGGGAGTACCGGGGGCCGCGGCGCAGTACACCCTCGGGGTGCCCCACGCGTTGTCGGCGTCCCTGGCGGCGCGCACGTCCTGCAACGTCAGCAGGTCGACGTCCGCGAGGGCGATCTCGACGTGCTGCGGGGCGTCTCCGGCGCCGGCCTGCCGGGTGGCGATCTCGACGCCGTCGGTCTTGATCACGAACTGGCCGGAGCCCTCGCCGGCCGAGGCTCCGTCCTTGCCGACCCACACGGACAGGCGCGAGCACCTGTTCTTGATGAGCCAGCTCCGGTAGTTGGCCGGGGCGACGCCGGCGCCGCGCAGGCCGCGCGGGTAGGTCTCCTTGCCGATGACGATCGACCCGACGACCTCCTGGCCCGTGCCGGACTCGACCGGCTCGTGCGCGGTGAGGTCGTACCACTCCTCGGCGGGCGTGGTGCTGGTGGGAAAGGTGGCGGGTGGGGCGTCGCCCGCTGTCGGTTCGCCGGGGTCCCTCAGTTCGCTGAGGAGTACGGCCGTGCCGCCCGCCAAGGCGACCCCGAGTGCCGCGGAGATCCACTTCCAGTGACCACTACCGCCAGTCGTCATGCCCGGCATTGTCTCGGACAGGAGCCACTTCGTTACAAGGAATCACGCGATCCACAGTCCCAATTGGGCACTAACGACCAGGACGGCCACCACGCCGGCGAAGTGCCACGGCGCCAGGTCGATCTGTTTGCGCACCCCGGAGGAGTCCTCTGGTGGCGGGCTGGGGCGGTGTCGTTCGATCGTCTCGCGGATCTCCGCCTGGATCCGGTTGCCCCGCAGGGTGCTCGCGGCCGAGAACGCGCCCACGGTGACGTTGATCCGCTCGCCGGAGGTGGTCACGAGCGTGACCTCGCGGGTCGCCTCGACCGACGCGAGCGAGGCCCACGGCACCCAGTAGCGGCGGAACCAGTTCACCACCAGCACGCCGGAGTCGTGGACCTCGACGACCGCGTGCGCGCCGACCATCCACATGAACCAGGTCAGCGGCGCCATGATCGCCACGAACTCCAACTGCTGGCCGAAGCCGTTGCCCGGGAACGGGTTGAGCAGCACGTACGCGGACGTGACCAGCGCCGCGAGCGACACCGTCCAGCCGAACGCGCTGTCGAACTTCCTGCGCAGCACCGCAGCCGCCCTGCCCCGGCTCATGCCCACACGATAAGACTTGCGCATGGACCTCCAGACCTTCGCCGACCCCCGGCTCGCCGCGCACGTCGAGGAGGCGCGCAGGTCGAACGCCGACCGCGGCGTGCGCAGAGGGCCGAGCAGCCTGGCCGAGGTGCGGGAGCTCAGGACCCCGGAACCGGACGACAACATCGTCGTCGAGGCCGGGGGCAGGCAGGTTCCTGTGCGCGTTCACCGGCCCGAAGGTCACGCACGAGGCGTCTACCTCGACTTCCACGGCGGCGGCTTCTACCTGGGCTCCGCGGCGGACGACGACGCCCGCAACCAGCAGCTCGCCACGGCTCTCCAAGCGGTGGTTGTGAGCGTTCACTACCGCCTGGCGCCCGAGCACCCGTGGCCCGCCGCACCCGACGACGCCGAGACCGCGGCGGACTGGCTCATCGCCGACGCAGGGCGGGAGTTCGGCACCGACCTGCTGGTGATCGGCGGCTTCTCGGCCGGAGCGACCCTCGCCGTCACGACGTTGCTGCGGCTGCGCGACAAGGGCAGCGGAGCGGCGTTCGCCGGGGCGGCCCTGCAGTTCGGCACCTACGACCTGAGCGGCCAGACCCCGGCCGGGCGCAAGATCGCCGACGAGTACTTCATCGAGGCCTACGCGGGCAGCGCGCCCGACCGCACCCATCCCGACCTCTCCCCCGTCTACGCCGACCTGCGGGGCCTGCCTCCGCTGCTGATCGTCGTCGGTGACCAGGACGTGCTGCTCGACGACAACCTCGCGCTGGCCGCCCGCGCGATCGCCGCGGGCGGGCAGGTCGACCTCAAGGTCTACCCGGAGTCCCGGCACGGCTTCACCCGCCGCGACACGGCCATGGCGCGGGCCGCGCGACAAGACGTGGAGCGGTGGCTCGCCGACCGGCTCTCCTAGACTCCCCGAGGACCGGAGATCAACAACGAGGTGGCGGAAGATGAAGCTGGGCGATGTCACGCGGACCACACTGGCCTGCGTCCGGATCTTCAACGGCGCGCTGGGGCTGTTCGCCGCCGACCGCATGGCGAAGAGCCTCGGCGACGAACTGGGTGACGACAGGCGGTTCGTCTACCCCGCACGCATGTTCGGCATCCGCACGCTCGTGCTCGGCGTCGACCTGCTGACCCTGAAGAGCTCCGACGCGAACGCCCGTCGCGTGCTCCAGCAGGCCGTGCTGATCCACGCCACGGACACCGCCGCCGCCGTCTACGCCGGCAGGCGCGGTGAGCTGCCGGCCAAGGCGGCGAAGCTGACCACGATCATCTCCGCCGTCAACACGGGACTGGCCGTCGTCTCGCTGCTCACGGCGAAGAAGGACAGCTGATCGGACCGTGACCCTCGAGATCGCCCTGCTCGGCGAGGTGGGCGCGCGGGTCGGCGGGCGGCCCGCCGACCTGGGGCCCGCCCGGCAGCGCACCGTCCTCGCGGCGCTCGCGATCGACGTCGGCCGGGTCGTCGCGGTCGACCGGCTCACCGAACGGGTCTGGGGCGCCGACCCGCCCGCGCGGTCACGGGCCACGTTGCACAGCTACCTGTCCCGGCTCCGGCACGCCCTGGGCGTCACGCTCACGGCCACCCCGGCCGGGTACGCGCTGGAGGCCGAGGAGTCCTCTGTGGACCTGATGAGGTTCCGGAAGCTCCGCGGGGAGGCCGAAGCGCTCGACGACGACGCCAAGGCCCGCGTCCTCACCGAGGCGCTCGGCCTGTGGCACGGCGAACCGCTCACCGGCGTCGCGGGCGACTGGGCCGACCTCACCCGCGACCTGCTCGTCCGCGAACGCACCGAGGCCGAGCTGGCCCTGGTCGACGCCCGGCTCGGTCTCGGCCGGGGCCCCGAGCTGCTCGCGGCGATCGCTGCCCGCGCCGCCCGGTTCCCGCTGGACGAACGGGTCGCCGCCCAGCACCTCCGCGCCCTCGCCCAGGCCGGACGGGTCCCCGAGGCGCTGGAGGAGTTCCGCGCCGTCCGCGCCCGGCTCAAGGCCGAACTGGGCACCGAGCCCGGCGCGCTTCTCCGCGACCAGCACGAGAAACTGCTGATCGGCGAACCTCTCCAGGCCGTCCCGCGCCAGCTCCCGTCGGCGCCGGCGAAGTTCGTCGGCCGCGACCACGACCTCACCGAGCTCGACGACGCGCTGCGGGACACGGCCGTGGCGACGATCGCGGGCGCCGGCGGCATGGGCAAGACGTGGCTCGCCCTGCACTGGGCGCACCGCAACCTGCACCGCTTCCCCGACGGCCAGCTGTTCGTGGACCTGCGCGGCTTCAGCCCCGACGAGACGCCGATGGACCCGGACGTCGCCATCCGCGGCTTCCTGCCCGCGCTCGGCGTCGACGCGAACCGCGTCCCGTCAGGAAGGGACGCGAGGGCGGCGCTGTTCCGCGACGTCGCAACACGACGACGGATGCTGCTCGTGATCGACAACGCCGCCGACGCCGCCCAGGTCGCGCCGCTGCTCCCCGGCGGCACGACCTGCCGGGTCCTCGTGACGAGCCGCCACCGGCTGCCGTCGCCGTCGGCCATCGGCCTCGACGTGCTCACGGACCACGAGGCGGGCGCGCTGCTGGCCGGGCTGATCGGCACGACGAGGCTGAGCGCCGAACCCCTGGCCGCGACCAGGCTGATCGACCTGTGCGGCGGGTTGCCGCTGGCGCTCAGCATCGCGGGCGCCCGCGTGCTGACCGAGCCGGGACTCGCGCTCGCCGACCTCGCCCGCCAGCTCGACGAGCTCAGGCTGGCCGCGCTCGACGCCGACCCGCGGGTGAGCGTGCCGGTCGTGCTCTCCGGGTCCTACCGGGCGTTGCCGGAGCGGCAGAAGGCCGTGTTCGCCCTGCTCGGCAGCGCGCCGGGCGAGGACGTCGACCTGCACGCGGCCGCCGGCCTCACCGGTCTGTCCACAGCGGACGCCCAGGAGGCGCTGACGTCGCTGGCACAGGCGTCCCTGGTGTCGATCGGCGGCGGGTTCCGCGTCCGCATGCACGACCTCGTCCGCACCTACGCCGCGGAACAGGCGGTCGACGGTCGCGAGGAAGCGTTGCGGCGCCTGGTGGACCACCACGTGCGCACCGCCCACGCGCACGACCGCCTGATCGACCCGTACCGCCCGATGATCGCGCTGAGCACGCCGGCCGCGGAGGTCGTCACCGCCGTGGACAAGGCCGGCGCGCTGGCGTGGTTCGACGCCGAACGCGACACCCGCCGTGCCGTGCAACGCGCCGCGGCCCTGCACGGCTGGAACGACGAGGTCATCCTGCTCGCGCGGGTCTCGCACGCCTACCACCAACTGCGCGGCCACCTCGACGATGAACTCGTGATGTGGCAGGCCGCCCTCGAAGCGGCCCGCGACCCCGCCGACCTGATCATCGCGCACCGGATCGTGGGCAGCACCCTCGGCCAGGTGGGCCGATTCGACGAGGCACTGCACCACCTGAGCGAGTCGGCCGCGGTCGCCGAGCGGGTCGGCGAGGCGCTGCCGATCGCCGACGCGCACGGCACGCTCGCGTGGCTCTGGGCGAGCCGGGACGAGCACGCACGGGCGTTCGAGCACGCCAAGGCCGCGCTGCCGCACTACGAGAAGTCCGGCAACCAGATGCTGATCGCCATGGCGCACAACAACATCGCGCACTGCGCGGCGGAGGTCGGCGACACCGAGCAGGGCAGGCTCTCGTCGACCAAAGCGCTCGACCTGCTCCGTGACCTCAAGGACCGCCACGGCGAGGCGACCGCCGTCGACACCCTGGCCCGCATCGAGCACCAGTGCGGCGACCACGAGACGGCGATCGCCCACTACGAACACGCCTTGGAGCTGTTCCAAGAAGAGGGCGACGACTACAGCACCGCGAACACGCTGATCAACCTCGGTGAGCCGCACCTCGCGCTCGGCCACCGCGACCAGGCCGCGGACGTGTGGCGCCGGGCGCTGGCGATGCTGGAACGCCAAGGCCGTGAGGACGAGGCCGCCCGCGTGCGTGATCGACTGGGGTCCGCCGGACCAGGGTGACTCACGGGCGCGAACGACCCCCTGGCGACGGAAGTCTGACTCCTGCACACAGCATCACGAGGAGCGGACATGCCGAGCATCACCCTGACCCAGCAGACCACCGCGACGCCGGAGCAGTTCGTCGCCGCGCTCACCGACTTCGGCCCCGGCCGTGCGGACCTCTTCCCCAACAGCGCCGACGCCGACCTGCGGGTGCACGACCGCGGCGACACGTTCGCCGACGTCACCGAGGGGTCCGGCGGCATCTGGGAACGCCTGCGCTACGACTGGTCCGATCCGGCCAGGATCGTGCTCACCACCGTCGACTCCAACGTCTGGGGCGGACGGTCGGGCCACACCTACACGTTCACGAAGAACGCCGACGGGACGACGGTCGTGCACGCCGAGGTCGTCCGGGAAGGCAAGAACCTCAAGGGAAAGCTGCTCGGCCTCTCGCTGGGCCTGCTCGGCCGGAAGGTGCTGGGCGGCGCGCTGGAGAAGACCGTGCGGGCCGTCGAGGCACGGGCCTAGCGCCGCGGACCCAGCACTTAGGTAAGGGTGCCCTAGGTCCAGACGTGGGGCGGGAGCTAACGTAGCCCGTCGTGAGCATGGTCGTGGAACAACGCGGGCTCGACCCCGCACCGGCGCCGGAGAACCCGCACCGGCGCCGCCGTCTCGGACTGGTGGGGCTGCTGGTCCTGCTGGCCGTGGCGGCGGTGCTGTCCCTGGTGGTCGGCACGCGGTCGCTCACCCCGGCCGAGGTGTGGCAGGGCCTGTTCGGCGACCCCGGCGGCGACCAGCAGCTCACCGAGATCACGTTGATCGTGCACACGTTGCGGGTGCCCCGGACGGTGCTGGCGATCCTCGCGGGCCTCGCGCTCGGCGTCGCGGGCGCGTTGATCCAGGGCCACACCCGCAACCCCATCGCCGACACCGGCCTGCTCGGCGTCAACAGCGGGGCGTCGTTCGCCGTGGTGTTCGCGATCTACCTGTTCGGACTGCAGAACCCGTTGCAGTACCTGTGGTTCGCGATCATCGGCGCCGCCGTCGCGGGTGTGCTGGTGTTCGGCCTCGCGAGCCTCGGCCGCGGCGCCGGCAACCCGCTGACCCTCGCGCTCGCGGGCCAGGGCGTCACGATCTTCCTCGCGGCCATGACGACGGCGGTCGCGCTGGCCGACACGCAGGCGCTGTTCGTGCTGCGGTTCTGGAACGCCGGATCGGTGCAGGGCGTCGGGTTCGACGTCATCTGGGTCGCGGCGGCGTTCATCGGCGTCGGCCTGGTGCTGGCGATGGTGAACCTGCCCGTGATCAACCTGCTCAACCTCGGTGACGACGTCGCGCGCGGCCTCGGCGTGAACATCGTGGCCGGACGGACCGTCGGCGTCGTCGCCGTCACGTTGCTCGCGGGTGCGGCCACGGCGGCGTGCGGCCCGATCGCGTTCCTCGGGCTGATGGTCGCGCACCTCGCGAGATGGTTCACCGGCCCCGACTACCGCTGGCTCGTCCCGTACGCGGGGTTGCTCGGCGCGGCCCTGCTGCTGCTCGGCGACATCGCGGGACGGCTGGTCGTGCGACCGGGCGAGCTCCAGGCAGGCATCGTCATCGCCCTCATCGGCGCCCCGTTCTTCGCGGTGCTGGTCTGGCTCGGGAAGTTCAGGCAGGCATGATCACCGAAACTCCCGCCCTGCACCGCGGCGTCCGCGTCGGCGGCTGGTCCTGGGTCTGGCGGCCGTGGATCGTGCTGGTCACGATCGTGCTGGCCGCGCTCACGTTCCTGATCTTCTGCGTGTCGATCGCGGTCGGCGACTTCACGATCGAACTGCCCGCGGTGTTCCGGACGCTGATCGGGCAGGGCGAGCGGGTCGACGAGTTCGTGATCATGGACCTGCGGCTGCCGAGGTCGTTGATCGGCCTGATCGTCGGCGCGGCGCTCGGCATCTCCGGCGCGCTCACGCAGTCGATCGCCCGCAACGCGCTGGCCAGCCCGGACGTCCTCGGCATCACCGGCGGCGCGAGCGCGACGGCGGTGTTCGTCGTGACGGCCGGCGGCGGCGCGGCGGTGGGCGGCGCGATCGGGCTGCCGGCGGCGGCGCTCACGGGCGGTCTGCTGACCGGGTTCCTCGTCTACTTCCTGGCGTGGAAGAAGGGCATCGACGGGTTCCGGCTGATCCTCATCGGCGTCTCCGTCAACGCGGTCATGCAGGCGCTGACGACGTGGCTGCTGGTGCTGGCGGACATCCGCGACGTCGCGCGTGCCCAGGTGTGGCTGGTCGGGTCGCTCGACTCGCGGACCTGGCCCCAGGTGTGGAGCTCGCTGTGGATCACGCTGGCACTGGTCGCCGTGGTCCTCGTCACGTCGTTCCAGATGCGGCCCATGCACTTCGGAGACGACGTCGCGGCCGGGCTCGGTGTCCGGTACTCGGCCGTGCGGGCGATTTTGCTGCTGTGCGCGGTGCTGCTGGCCGGTGTCGCGGTGAGCGCGGCGGGCCCGGTGCCGTTCGTGGCGCTGGTCGCGCCGCAGATCACCATGCGGTTGCTGCGCACGCCCGTGCCGCCGTTGATCGCGTCCGGGCTGTTCGGCGCGTTGCTGCTGCTCGGCTCGGATCTGATCGCCCGGGTCGTGCTGCCCTACGACCTGCCGGTCGGCATCGTCACGGCGATCATCGGTGGCCCGTTCCTCGTCTACCTCCTCGTGCGTGCGAACACGAAGCGCGCTGCCTGAGGCAAGGCTGCACAAAGTAAGGTTGCCCTATGACCGCGTTGCGCAACGATGCCGCCCGCCTGGGCGCCGAGGGCGTCACGGTCGGGTACGCCGACCGGGTCGTGCTCGACAACCTGGACGTCGCGATCCCGACCGGGGTGATCACCACGGTGATCGGCCCGAACGGCTGCGGCAAGTCGACGCTGCTGCGGACGCTGTCGAGGTTGCTCAAACCGCGCCAGGGAACGGTGCTGCTCGACGGGCACGACATCGCGCGGCTGAAGACCAAGGACGTCGCGAAGCGGATGGGCCTGCTGCCGCAGACGCCGATCGCGCCGGAGGGCCTGACCGTCGCCGACCTCGTGGCGCGCGGCCGGCACCCGCACCAGAGCTGGGTGCGCCAGTGGTCGAGCGACGACGCGGCGGTCGTCGCGAAGGCGTTGGAGATGACCGGTGTGGCGGATCTCGCACATCGCCCGGTCGATTCCCTGTCCGGCGGACAACGGCAGCGCGTGTGGATTTCCATGACGCTCGCCCAGGGCACTGATCTTTTGTTGCTGGACGAGCCCACGACCTATCTGGATCTCGCGCACGCGATCGACGTGATCGACCTCGTCGACGACCTGCACGAGGGCGGCTGCACGATCGTGATGGTGTTGCACGACCTGAACCTCGCGGTGCGTTACAGCGACAACCTGATCGTGATGAAGTCGGGATCGATTGTCGCGCAAGGACATCCGAGCGAAGTGATCACGAGCGAGTTGTTGCTGGACACGTTCGGTCTGCAGGCGAAGGTCATCGACGATCCCGTCAGCGAACGGCCATTGATCGTCCCTATCGGCCGGACCCACGTGGTATCGAAGAGTGACCAAGACGTTGGTTAGCCTGCCCTAACTGGGTGATAAGGTTCGGCTGTCCTAAATTTCCCCCGCCGCGTGGGCAGCGAAGAACGAGGTGCCGAAAATGGGCCAGAGAACGACCATGACCTGGAAGCGACTGACTTCCGTGGCGGCAGCCGCGGTGGTCGGTGCCAGCCTCCTCGCCGGGTGCGGTTCTTCCACGCCTGCGACGACTCCCGAGGCGAACAACGCCGCCGGTGGCACGTTCCCGACCAAGGTCGAGCACTTCTTCGGCACGACGGAGATCAAGGAAGCGCCCAAGCGCGTCGTCTCCCTCGGTTACACCGACGAGCAGACGATGCTGGCACTGGGCGTCGTCCCGGTCGGCATGGTCGACCAGTACCCGAACCCCGAGGGCACCTCGCCCGACATCAACACGCAGTGGCCGTACGTGAAGGACAAGTGGGGCTCGGCCAAGCCCGAGGTCGTCATGAAGAACGGCGACACCGAGCCGAACTTCGAGAAGATCGCGCAGCTGCGTCCCGACCTGATCGTCGCCGTGTACTCCGAGGCGACCCAGGAGTGGTACGACAAGCTCTCCAAGATCGCCCCGACGGTCGGCCGCACCAAGGCGGAGACGGAGCCCTTCTCCGCCAAGTGGCAGGACAACGCGCTGCAGGTCGCGAAGGCGATCGGCAAGGGTGACGAGGGCGCCAAGGCGATCAAGGCGATCGACGACAAGCTCGCCGAGGCCAAGAAGGCCAACCCGGCCTGGGCGAACGAGACCGCGGTCGTCGCGTCCTGGTACAAGGACGCCATCAACCCGTTCGCCACGACCGACGTGCGCGGCCAGGTCCTCTCGGGCATCGGTTTCAAGGGCAACACCAAGGTCGACGAGCTCGCGGCGGGCAAGTTCTCCGTGGCGCTGTCCCCCGAGCGCGTCGACGTGATGAACGTGGACCGCATCTTCATCATCAACGACGAGGCGGACACGAAGGCGCTCAAGAACTTCGAGCTCTTCAACAACCTGCCCGCGGTGAAGGCCGGCAAGGTCCACTACATCCTCGACAGCGAGGGCGCGGCCGTCGGTGCCGCGATCTCGCAGGCGACCCTCGCGTCCATGCCGTACGCGGTGGACGAGCTCGTCAAGGCCGCCAAGTCTGTCGGCTGATTTCGTTCTGACACAACAGTTCCAGTGAGAGGCCTCCCCTCGTGACCACGAGTCTGTCCGGCGCCCCGGCGAAGATCCTGCGCACGGCGTCCGGGCGGGAGGCCTCCCGCTGGGTGTACGACCACTGCCGCACCGCCCCCGCCCTGCCGATCGCCACCGTGCTGGCGACGGTGGTGGGGGCGGTGCTGCAGATCGTCCCGGTGTTCCTGCTGGGCACCGTCGTGGACGGGATCCAGCAGGGCCGCGACGTCTCGATCCTCTGGACCATCGGCATCGCGACCGTCGTCTCGGCCCTCGCGGGCGCGGCGATGACCGCCGTGTCGACCTACCTCGTCGGCCGAGTGGGCGCGGAGATGCTGGCGCGCCTGCGGGAAGGCGCGGTCCGCGCGGTGCTCGGGATGCCGAGCGCGCGCATCGAGGAGGTCGGCCGCGGTGACGTGCTCTCGCGCGTCGGTGACGACGTCGCCGTCATCTCCAAGGGTTTCCGCACGGCCATCCCGACGATCTTCTCGGCGGTCGTGCTGGTCGTGATCGCGACCGCCGGCATGTTCGGCCTCGACTGGCGGCTCGGCCTCGCCGGCGCGTGCGCGCTGCCCGCGTACTGGCTGGCGTTGCGCTGGTACTTGCCGCGCTCGCAACCGCTCTACCGCGCCCGCTCCGAAGCGCAGGCCGACCGCGCGCAGGCGTTGATCAGCGGCCTCGACGGCATCGACACCGTCCGCGCGTACCGCCTGGAGAACGCCTTCCGCGACCAGGTGACGGCGGAGTCGTGGCGGGTGCGCAACATCGGCATCGAGGTGTTCCGGTTCTTCGGCCGGTTCATCGGGCGGGAGAACCGCGCCGAGTTCATCGGGCTCGGCCTGATCATCGTGGTCGGCTACTTCCTGGTGACGAACGGGCAGTCGTCGCTGGGTCAGGTCTCCGTGGCCGCGTTGCTGTTCCACAAGCTGTTCGTGCCGCTCGGCCTGATCATGGCGTTCTTCGACGAGGCGCAGAAGTCCGGTGCGGGCCTGACGCGGTTGGTCGGCGTGCTCACCGAGTCCGACGGCGACGACCTCGTGCGCAGCGCGGTGGCGGTCGACGCGGACGCCCAGCCGTTGCCGGTGTCGGTGCGCGGGCTTTCCTTCCGCTACCCCGATTCCGAGCACGACGTGCTGCGGGACATCGACCTGGAGATCCCCGCCGGGACGTCGCTCGCGCTGGTCGGCGCGACCGGTGCGGGCAAGACGACGCTGGCCGCTCTCGTCGCCGGGACGGGCACTCCGCTGACCGGATCCGTGCACATCGGGCCGTCTGATCTTTCTTCTTTGGACGAGGCGGGCGCCCGCGCGCTGGTGAGCATCCTGACGCAGGAGGCGCACGTCTTCGCCGGTCCGCTGGCCGAGGACCTGCGGCTGGCGGCCCCGGACGCGACCGACGACGAGCTGATGGACGCGTTGCGGACCGTGGGCGCGGACTCGTGGGTCTCCGCGTTGCCGTCCGGGTTGCAGACCGACGTCGGCGAGGGTGGCGAACGCCTCGACGTGACCAAGATCGCGCAGATCGCGTTGGCACGCCTGGTGCTCGGCCGCTCCCCCGTCGTCGTGCTGGACGAGTCGACGGCGGAGGCGGGCAGCCAGGGTGCGGCGGCGCTGGAACGAGCCGCGCTCGCGGCCTGCCGGGGCCGCACCACACTCCTGGTCGCGCACCGGTTGACCCAGGCGATCGCCGCCGACCGGATCGCCGTTCTCGACGCAGGTCGTGTGCTGGAACAGGGAACTCACGAAGAACTTGTGGCGCGTGACGGGCGTTACGCGGCACTTTGGGCCGCTTGGCGATTCGGAACCGCAAATACTTAGGTTAGGCTACCTTCACCGATCGTGAAGGGATGGCTGAGTCGTCGATGGAACAGATGGCCGACCGTGACGTACTTCTTTCGACCGCCCGGATCGCCTCCATCCGGCGCCGTGCCGGTGAGTACCCGCAGCGGACCATCGCCGTGGCGAGTGGCGTAGCGCTGTCGTTCTGGGCGAACCCCGGACTGGTGGTCGAAGGCTTCGAACTCACGCCCGCGTCGTTGTTCAGCGACCTGCTCGTGTGGGCCGACAAGGGTCAGGCGTGGGACGTGCTCGAACGTCCCGGCGGCTGGGCCGTGCCCGTGCCGAACGGGGTCGACCTGGCCGAGGCCCAGCGGGTGCTGGACGACCTCGCCGAGTTCCCGAACCGCGCGCTCGGTTCGTTGACGTCTCAGACGCTGGACGAACGGCTCGCGGATCTCGTGCGCTGGAACGACAACGAGTTCCCGCGCGAACGGCCGAGCATCGTCTCCCTGTTCCGCACCCAGGCCTTCGAACGCCCGGACGCCGTCGCGATCAACGACGGGGACCGCGCGTTCACCTACGGCGAGGTGCTGGCCCGCTCCAACCAGCTCGCGCGGCACCTGCTGTCGCTGGGGCTCGAGACCGAGCAGGTCGTCGGCATCTCCCTGGACCGGTCCGCCGAGATGGTGGTCGGTCTGCTGGCCGTGTTGCAGGCCGGTGGCGCGTTCGTGCCGCTGGACCCGCAGTGGCCGGCTTCCCGTCGTGAGTCGGTGATCACCGACGCGCAGGTCGTCTTACTTCTCGGCGCGGGTGCGGCCGATGAGCCCACGGCCGTCGCGGTCGATTTGGGAGACTGGGGTTTCTCGTCGTACTCGGGCGAGCCCACTGATGTCGCGGTGCAGGGCGCGCAGCTCGCGTACGTGATGTTCACGTCCGGTTCGACCGGCCGCCCCAAGGGCGCGATGATCCGGCACGAGGCGATCAGCGAGCGCCTGCTGTGGCAGGTGCACCAGATCCTCCACTTCGGACACTCCGACGCGTCGCTGTTCAAGGCGCCGCTGTCGTTCGACATCTCGATCAACGAGATCTTCCTGCCGCTGGTGTGCGGCGGGCGGACCGTCGTCGTGCGGTCCGGTGGCGAGCGCGACCCGCACCACCTTCTGCAGACGATCGCCCGGCACCGCGTGACGTTCGTGTACCTGGTGTCGTCGATGCTGGACGTCCTGCTGAACATCGCGGGCGACGGCGAGCTGGCGAGCCTGCGGCACGTGTGGTGCGGCGGCGAGGTGCTCACCCCCGAGCTGTACGAGCGGTTCCGCACGCAGCTCGACATCCCGATGTACCACGGGTACGGGCCGGCCGAGGCCACGATCGGCGTCTCGCACGTGATCTACCGCGGTGAGGCGGAGCGGCTGTCGACGTCGATCGGCAAGGCCAACCCGAACACCGACCTGTACGTGCTGGACGACGAGCTGCGACCGTGCCCGGTCGGGGTCGGCGGTGAGCTGTACATCGGCGGGTTCCTGCTGGGGCGCGGCTATGTGAACGCTCCCGGGCTGACGGCGTCGCGGTTCGTCGCGAACCCGTTCGCCGCTGACGGCTCACGCCTGTACCGGACCGGTGACCTGGCGCGGTTCGCGCCGGACGGCTCCCTCGACTTCCTCGGCCGGGTCGACAACCAGGTCAAGATCCGCGGCATGCGCCTCGAACTGGAGGACGTCGAGGTCGCGCTCGCCGAGCACCCGCAGGTGCGGCACACCTGTGTCGTGGTGCGGAAGAACTCGGCGGGCGGCAACTACCTCGTCGGGTACGTGGTCCCGTCGGACGCGTCGCTGACGTCGGATCTCGTGAAGCAGTGGGCTGTCGCGAACCTCGTCGAGTACATGGTTCCCGCGCACATCGTCGTGATGAGCGAGTTCCCGTTGACCGCCAACGGAAAGCTCGACCGGCGCGCGCTGCCGGAGCCCGTCGTGGAGACCGGGCCGGTGACGGCGGCGGAGACCGACGACGAGGCGGTGATCTGCGCGGCCGTGGCGTCGGTGCTGCGGGTCGAGCAGGTCGGCGCGGACCAGGACTTCTTCGAGCTCGGCGGCGACAGCATCCTGGCGATCTCGCTGCTGTCGGCGTTGCGGGCGGAGGGCGTGTTCGTCACCGCCACCCAGATCTTCGTGAACCGCACCCCGCGGGCGCTGGCCGCGGTCGCTTCCCGTGAGGGTGCCGCGGTCGACCACGACGACGTGCCGACCGGGCCGGTGGCCGGGCTGCCGATCGTGCAGTGGCTCGGGGAGACCACGGACGCCGTGGACGGGTTCGTGCAGTCGGTGGTGCTCAACACGCCTGCTTCCCTTACCGCTGATGCTCTGTCGCAGATCCTGGACGCGGTCGTCGCGCGGCACGACATGTTGCGCGCGCGGCTCGTGCGGGGTTCGGCCTGGTCGTTCGACATCCCGGTGGACGGGCCCGCGTTGTGGGAGGAGAGCGACGCCGACCTGGAGTCGTGCGTCGCCGCCGCGACCGAGGGGCTGAACCCGGACGCCGGGATCATGCTGCGCGCGGTGTGGCGCCCGGCCGCCCGGCAGCTGGTGCTCGTGATCCACCACGTGGTGATCGACGGCGTGTCGTGGCGCATCCTGTTCGACGACCTGGCGCTGGCCTGGCAACAGGTGTCGTCCGGTGCCGCCGTGGAGCTGCGTCCCGTGGGCACGTCGTTCCGGCGGTGGACCCAGCTGCTGGAGCAGGCCTCCTTCTCCGGCGACCGGGACTACTACTCGCGTGCCCTGCCCGGGGTCGATCAGCCGCTGGGTCGTCGTGCGCTCTCTGATGCCGATGTCGTTGCGGGCGAACAGATGCGCACGTTCACAGTGGGGTCGGCGGCCACCGCCGCGTTGCTGGGCGACGTGCCCGCGTTGTTCCACGCGAAGGTCAACGACGTGCTGCTGACCGGGCTCGCGGTCGCGCTGGCCCGGTGGCGGCGCGACCTCGGCCAGGACCAGACGTTCGCGCACATCGAGCTGGAGGGACACGGCCGGGAGGGCCGGTTCGTGCCGCTCGACCCCGACCTGTCGCGCACGGTCGGCTGGTTCACGACGTTGTTCCCGGTGGTGGTCGATCCCGGTTCTCCGGACGATCTCAGCTCCGCGCTGAAGCGGGTGAAGGAAGACCTCGCCCAGGTGCCCAGCAACGGTGTGTCGTACGGCGCGTTGAGGTACCTGGGGGACGCGCGGTTCGACGCGTCGCGGCCGCAGGTGCTGTTCAACTACCTCGGGCGGTTCGCCGGCGGCGCCTCCGGCGACTGGCAGCTCGCGGAGAACGCCGGTCAGCTCGGCGAGAAGCGCGACCCGGCGATGCGGCTGCCCCGGGCGCTGGAGTTCAACGCCTCGGCCGAGCCCGGTGCCGACGGCGGGGTCGAGCTGGTCACGGTGATCTCGTGGCCGTCCGGGGTGTTCTCCGACGCCGATGTGTCCGTTGTCGGGTCGTACTTCGTGGAGGCGTTGGAAGGGCTGGCCGCGCTGACGTCCGGCGGCCACTCCCCCAGCGACTTCGACCTCGTGCCGCTTTCACAGTCCGATGTGGACTCGCTGGATTCGTTGGCGTTGCGGGAGATCCTGCCGCTGACGCCGTTGCAGGAGGGGCTGTACTTCCACTCGGTGTTCGACGACTCGTCGGCGCACCGGTACGTCGAGCAGCAGCTGCTGACGCTGACCGGGCCGGTGGACGCGCGGGCGTTGGAGGCGGCCGCCACACGGGTGCTTGAGCTGTTCCCGAACCTCGCGGCCCGGTTCGTCGGGCTGGACGACGGCCGGGTCGTCTCGGTGCTGGAGTCCGGGGTGCGCCCCGCGTTCTCCACTGTGGACGGTCAGGGCATGACCGACGAGGAGATCCAGGAGTACGCCGAGCGCGACCGCGTCGCCGGGTTCGACCTCGCTCGCGGCCCGCTGATGCGCTACACGCTGATCCGCGTCGCACCGCAGCGGTTCGTTCTGGTGCAGACCGTGCACCACATCATCGCGGACGGCTGGTCGGTGCCGCCGATGCTGCGCGCGTTGATGGCCGAGTACGCCACGCCCGGCTCCGTGCACCCGCGCGGGAGCTACTCCTCGTACGTCCGCTGGCTTGTTAACGCTAACGCGGCGGAGAGCGACCGCGTGTGGGCGGCTGAGCTGGCCGGACTGCCCGGTCCGTCGTTCGTGGCGGAGGGGCACGAGCCGTCCGAGCTGTTCGCGGACATGATCATCGACGCGTCTCCGGACCTGGACGCGGCCCTGCGGTCGGCCAGGGTGTCGTTGAGCGTGGCCGTGCACAGCGCGTGGGGCGTGACGCTGGGGTCGTTGCTGGGCAGCCAGGACGTGGTGTTCGGCTCGACCGTCTCCGGCCGTGATGCGGACGTGCCGGGCATCGACGAGATGGTCGGCCTGTTCATCAACACGATCCCGGTGCGGGTGGGCTGGTCCGCTGAGTCCTCCGCGCGGTCGTTGCTCGATGCGGTGCGTTCACATCAGACCGCGGTGCTGCCGCACCAGCACGTGTCGCTGACCCGCATCGGGCGCCAGGCCCAGCACGGGGCGGCGTTCGACACTCTGGTGGTGTTCGACGTGGCCACCGATCTGACGGCGCTGGAGGGCCCGTTCCAGATCACCTCCGTGGTGAACGAGGGCGCGTCGCACTACCCGTTGACGCTGGTGGTCGAGCGCGCGCTGGACGGCGCGTTGCGCTTCAACCTGATCCACGACACGACCGTGGTGCGGTCCGAGGTCGCCCGGGCGATCGTCGGCGCGTTCTCCGACACGCTGAACTCGTTGCTGCGCCTGGAGAACGTTCCGGCGGTGTCGCTGGATGTCTCGCGTCCTGCCGTCGAGGTCGCGCCGCAGACCTTGGCGGAGCTGTTCGACGCCGCCGCGTCGCGCGACCCGTCCGCCCGCGCCGTGACGATGTGCCACCTCGACGGCAGCGCCGAGGGCCTGTCCTACGGCATGCTGGCCGACGCCAAGAACCGCCTGGCCCGCACCCTCGTCAACGCCGGTGTCTCGCCTCGTGACCGGGTGGCGGTCGCGATCGGCCGTTCCCTTCAGCAGGTCGTCGCCTTGGTCGGCGCCGTGTCGGCCGGTGCGGCCTACGTGCCGCTGGACCTCGCGTACCCGGACGAGCGCCTGCGGTACGTGCTCGCCGACTCCGCACCGCAGGTCGTCCTCGTCGAACGCGAACACCGGACCCGGTTCGAACGTCTGCTGGAGGACGCGGGTGTCTCCGCGCGGGTTCTCGTGTACGGCGAGGAGGTGTCCGGCGAGGCCCGGCTGCCTTCCTTCGACTGGCGCAACCCGGCGTACGTGATCTACACGTCCGGCTCCACCGGCAAGCCCAAGGGCGTCGTCGTCCCGCACTCCAGCGTCGTGTCCCTGTTGGCGAACACCCAGCCGGACATGGACTTCGGCCCGTCCGACGTGTGGACGCAGTTCCACTCCTACTCGTTCGACTTCGCCGTCTGGGAGCTGTGGGGAGCGCTCGTCTTCGGCGGCGAGCTGCTGGTTCCTGACCACGGCCTGACCCGGTCACCGGTCGACTTCCACGCCCTGGTGCGCTCGCGCGGCGTCACCGTGCTGAACCAGACTCCTTCTGCCTTCTACCAGTTCATCGAGGCAGATCGTGTGGGTGAGCCGTTGCCCGCGCTGCGCCGCGTGATCTTCGGCGGCGAGGCCCTGGAACTCTCGCGCATGCAGTCGTGGGTCTCACGGTACGGGGCTGCGCGGCCCGAGCTCGTGAACATGTACGGCATCACCGAGACCACGGTCCATGTGACGCACCGCGTGCTCGACGACGCGGACTTCGCGTCGGGCCGCGACGTCTCCCCGATCGGCGGCCCGATCCCGGGCCTGCGCACGTACCTGCTGGACTCCGGGTTGAAGCCGGTCGCTCCCGGCCAGGTGGGCGCCATCTACGTCGCCGGCGCTCAACTCTCCCTCGGCTACCACAACCGGCCGGGTCTGACGGCGTCACGCTTCGTGGCGGACCCTTTCGCCGCTGATGGCTCGCTGATGTACAACTCGGGCGACCTGGCACGGCGCACTTTGGACGGCTCGCTGGAGTTCGTGGGGCGCGCCGACGACCAGGTGCAGCTCAAGGGGTTCCGGATCGAGCTGGGCGAGGTGGAGTCGGCGGTCCGCGCGCTCCCCGGCGTCGTGGACGTGGCCGTGACGGTCGCCTCGACGTCGGACCACCTGGTGGCACACGTCGTCGGCACACCGTCGGTCGACCTGGCCGCGGCGCTGGGGGTTTCGCTGCCCGCGCACATGGTGCCGGCCCGCGTGCTTTCGCTGGCCTCGTTGCCTCTGACGGTCAACGGCAAGCTGGACCGTCGCGCTCTGGAAGAGCAGGCCCTCGTCGCCGACGAGGCGCCGGCCGTCGCGGACGCTTCCGCGGTCTCCTCACTGGTCGCGATCTTCGCCGACGTGCTGCCGGGTGTCTCCGTGGACGCCGACACGGACTTCTTCGTCGCCGGTGGCGACAGCATCATCGCGATCGGCGTGGTGAACCGGGCCCGTGCGGCCGGGGTGCGGATCGCGCCGCGCGACCTGTTCCTGCACAAGACACCTCGGGCGCTGGCCGCCCAGTTCGCGGTCGCTTCGCCTGTCGCGCCGGTGGTCGCGGACGTTGCCGATCTGCCGGTGGTGCCGACGCCGATCGTGCTGCGGCAGCGGGAGCTGGGTGGGGAACTGCGGCTGTTCGCGCAGGCCCGGCAGGTGGCTTGCGCCAGCTTGGCGGATGCCCAGCGGGCAGCTTCGGCCGTGGTGAAGGCGCACGCGGCCCTCCGCATGCGGCTCACCGTCACAGACGGGGTGTGGTCCTTCGGAATCGATACGGACTCGCAGGCCCCCTGGGGGGATCGGGTCCCCACTCCAATCGTCTCAAGCAGGTCTGACAGTTCTGACGATCTTGAGGCGGTCGCCGACGAGGCCGTTCGCCGTCTCGACCCCGAGGCCGGCGTCATGGCCGCCTTCACCTGGGTCGAACCCACCCAGACCCTGGTCATCGTCGTCCACCACCTGGCCGTCGACGCCGTCTCCTGGCTGATCCTCCTCGACGACGTCGAAGCCGCCCTCCGAAGCGAAGACCTCGCCCCGGCCACCACCTCGTTCGGCACCTACACCAGCGCCCTCACCCTCCAGGCCCAGACCACCACCGGCCTGCGCGACTGGATCGAGGTGCTCGACACCCCGTCGCTCACCCCGCAGGTCGGCGACCAGCGCGAGGTCACCGTCACGCTGTCGGCCGAGATCACCGACCGGGTCGTGCACGCCGCGCCCCAGGCGCTCAACCTCGGCCTCACCGAGCTGCTGGCGGGCGCGCTCCGCACCGCCCTCACCGAGATCCAGGCGGCGCCTACGGACTTGGTGATCGAGATGGAGCGCCACGGCCGTGTGCCGGTCCACAACCGCCACGACTACACGCGCACCGTTGGTTGGTTCACGTCCATCGCGCCGGTGAAGCTCGCCCCGCACACGGACCCCATCGCAGCCGCGCGCGAGCTCACCAACAACCAGCCGGACGAAGAACGTCACGTGCAGTACGGGCAGCTCCGGTACCTCAACCCGCAGACGGCGCCCGTCCTCGCCGCGCTGCCGCGGCCGCAGGTGTTGTTCAACTACCTCGGGCGCGGCACGGAGACGAAGGCGGTGCACCTCGACATGGGGGCGCAGCCGAGTCCGTACGCGGTCGAGGTCAACTGCTGGGTCGACACCACCGGTCTCAAGGCCACGTTCGCGCTCAGCGAGGACGTGTCGGACGAGGTGGCGGCGCGGTGGTTGCTGGCCCTCGAACGCATCGCGGACGCCTCGACGACGGCGATCAGGACGGCGCCGTTGTCGCCGTTGCAGCGCGGGCTGTACTTCCAGGCGCTCAGTGCCGCCGGGCATTACGTGGCGCAGAGCTACTTCGCGTTCGACCGCAGGCTGGACGCGGAGAAGCTCGGCAAGGCGATGGAGCACGTCATCGCCCGGCATCCGGTGGTCGGGGCGGGCTTCGCGGACGAGGACGGCACGCCGGTCCAGGTCCTGAACCAGCGCGGCGAGGTAGTGGTGCGCACGGTCGACGTGCTCAACCAGGACGCCGTCGACGCCCTCCGGACCGAGGACCGCGCGACGGGCTTCGACCTCGAACGGCCACCGCTCGTCCGCCTCACCGTCCTCAAACTCCCGGACGGCAAGGACGCGCTGCTGTTCAGCTACCACCTGCTGCTGTGGGACGGCTGGTCGCGCGAGATCGTGCTGCGCGACCTGTTCGAGGCCTACCAGGCGCTCCTCAACGGCGAGCCCATCACGAACACCACCGCACCGAGCTTCGAGAACTACTGCCGGCAGCTGGCGGGCAAGGACCAGCAGGCCGCGGAACAGTTCTGGGCCGGGTACCTCAGCGATCTGCCGGGGCCGACGCTGCTGAGCGACGGGTCCACTTCGGACACGTTGCCGACGAAGATCGTCCACACGCTGTCCGAGGAGGACTCGAACCATATCCGCAAGACGGCCGGCGAGCACGGGGTCACGCTCAACTCCGTGGTCACCGGCGCGCTCGGGCTGGTGCTCGGCAGCGAGACGGGACGCGGGGACGCGGTCTTCGGCGTCACCGTCTCCGGCAGGGAGGAAGAAGGCACCGAGGGCATCGTCGGCGTGCTGCTCAACACCGTGCCGATGCGGATCTCGGCCAGGCCGCAGGACGACACCGGCACGTTCCTGAACACCGTGCAGAAGGCGCGCGTCGACGCCATGGAGCACGAGCACGTCGGGCTCGGCGAGATCCAGCGGGCCAGCGGGCACGACCAACTGTTCGACAACCTGTTCGTGCTGCAGAACTTCCTGGACGACAGCACGTTCGACGAGCTGAACGCCAGGAACGGCATCGTCGAGCACGAGTCGGAGGACTCGACGCACTACCCGTTCACCTGGGTCGTCACGCCGGGCAGGCAGCTCACGGTCAAGCTCGAGTACCGGCCTGAGGTCACCGCACCCGCACGCGCGCAGAAACTGTTCGACGAGTACGTCCGGATCCTCAACGACCTCACCGGGAACGACGAACTCGGCGCGATCAAGGGCACCGGGCCGGAGCCGGAGCTCAACCCCGCCAACGACTTCGGCAACCTCACCGTCGTCGACCTGTTCGACCAGGCGGCGGACCGCAGCCCCGACAGGACCGCGCTCGTCGCCCACGGCAAGACGATGACGTTCGCGGAACTGAGGGACCGCAGCCGTCACCTCGCCGGAGTCCTCAAGAACAACGGCATCGGCACGGAGACCTCGGTCGCCATCGCGGTGCCGAGGTCGCTGGACTGGGTCGTGGCGCTGTTCGGCATCCTGCGCTGCGGCGCCGCCTACGTGCCGCTGGAGCTGGACCACCCGGACGAGCGCATCGCCGCGATCATCGACGACGCGCAACCGAAGCTGATCATCACGACCACCGCCGTCGCCGGGCGCATCAGCGGCGACACGCTCAAGCTCGACGAGCCGTGGCCCGACGCCGAACCACACATCACCTTCGAAGCCAACAACCCCGACAGGCTCAAGCACGCCGCCTACACGATCTACACCTCCGGCAGCACCGGCAAGCCCAAGGGCGTCGTCACCGAGTACGCCGGCCTGACCAACATGCTCGTCAACCACCAGCGGCGGATCTTCGAGCCGGTGCTGGCCGAGCACGGGCACCGGACGTTCCGCATCGCGCACACCGTGTCGTTCGCCTTCGACATGTCGTGGGAGGAGCTGCTCTGGCTCGCCGACGGCCACGAGGTGCACATCTGCGACGAGGAACTCCGCCGGGACGCGACCGGCCTCGTCGGGTACTGCCTCGAACACGAGATCGACGTCATCAACGTGACGCCGACCTACGCGCAGCAGCTCGTCGCGGAGGGCCTGCTCGGAGCCGAGCACCACAGGCCCGCGCTGGTGCTGCTCGGCGGTGAGGCGGTCACGCCGACGCTGTGGCAGCAGCTCGCCGACACCCCCGGCACGATCGGGTACAACCTCTACGGCCCGACCGAGTACACGATCAACACGCTGGGCGTCGGCACGTTCGACTGCGTCGACCCGGTGGTCGGCGTCGCGATCGACAACACCGACGTCTACGTGCTCGACGCGTGGCTGCGGCACGTGCCGGACGGCGTCCCCGGCGAGCTGTACGTGTCGGGGGTCGGCATCGCGCGCGGCTACCTCGGGCAGCCCGGGCAGTCCGCGGAACGGTTCGTCGCCTGTCCGTGGGTCGCGGGCGAACGGATGTACCGCACGGGTGACCTGGTCATCCGACGGGAAGACGGCAACCTGCTCTACCTCGGCCGCACCGACAAGCAGGTCAAGATCCGCGGCCACCGCGTCGAGCTCGGCGAGGTCGAGGCGCGGTTCGCCGCCCACGACCAGGTCAGGTTCGTCGCCGCCGTCGCCCAGCCGGACCCGCAGGTCGACGGCGCGTACCGGCTCGCCGCGTACCTGGTGCTCGAACCCGAGGCCGACATCCCGGCGATCGCGGCCGAGGTCGGCGCCGGCATGCCGGACTACCTGCGCCCCACGCACTACGCGGCAGTCGACGCGATCCCGCTCACGGTCAACGGCAAGGCGGACACCTCGGCCTTGCCCGAGGCGCGTCCGCTCGGCACGCTGATGACCAAGGTCGAGGACCGCGAGCTGACCGAGACCGAGACCGTCGTCCGCGAACTGTTCGCGGAGGCGCTCGATCTCGACGACGACGAGGTGGGCATGACGAGCGGCTTCACCGAACTGGGCGGGCACTCGATGCTCGCGGTGCGGCTCATCGGACTGCTCCGCCGCGAGTACGGCCCGGTCGTCTCGATCCGCGACCTGATGTCCCTCTCCACCCCCGAAGCGATTGCGCGCCACGTTGACGAACACTGAAGTCCGCACCGGCAAGGAGATCCTCAGGATCGCCCTGCGCCGCAACCGCGCGGCCATGGCCGGCGGGACCCTGCTGATGGGGTCCTACCAGGCCGCCGAGACCGCCGTCCCGATCCTGCTCGGCGTGATCGTCGAGTACGCGCTGCGCGGCGGGCAGCTCAGCTCGCTCGGGCTGGCGCTGCTCGCGCTCGGGCTCGTCATGGCGACGGTGTCGTACTCGTGGCGGTTCGGCATGCGCATCCTGCAGAAGGCGAACACGACCGAGGCGCACCGGTGGCGCGTCGCCGTCGCGGACCGCGGCCTGCAGCCGGTGGCGCGTGAGGTCGACCTCAAGTCCGGCGAGGTCCTCACCATCGCCACCGAGGACGCCGACCAGACCGCGGACATCATCGAGGTGGTGCCGCTGCTGGTCAGCTCGCTGGTGTCGGTGGTGATCACCGGTGTGGTGCTCGCGGTGATCAGCGTGCCGCTGGGCGTGCTGGTGTTCGCCGGCACGGCCGCGATCCTCACCGTGCTGAGCGTGATGTCCCGGCGGATCGGCGCGAGCACCCAGGTGCAGCAGGCGAAGGTCGCCCGCGCCGGCGCGAAGGTGTCCGACCTGATCGCTGGGCTGCGGCCGCTGCACGGGTTCGGCGGCAGCTACGCGGCGTTCCAGGCGTACCGGCGGGTGAGCACCGAGGCGAAGAAGCAGTCGATCGTGGTGGCGCGGGTCAACGGCGTCTACGCGGGCCTCGGGCTGGCGCTCAACTCGTTGCTGGCGGCCGCGGTCACGCTCTGGGCGGGCGTGCTGACGTTCCAGGGCGAGATCACCATCGGCCAGCTCGTCATGGTCGTCGGCCTGGCGCAGTTCCTGATCGAACCGCTGAAGCTGTTCTCCGAGATGCCCAAGTACGTGATGATCGCGCGGGCGTCGGCCGACCGGATGGCGTTGATCCTCGCCGCACCCCCGCGGATGACGCCCGGCACGGAGGAACCCGCCCCGGACAGCGGCCTCGAGGTCGACGGCGTCACGCACGGAACGTTGCGGGACCTGACTTTCGCGGTGCGGCCGGGTGAGTTCGTGGCGATCGCCGCCTACCAGCCGCAGGCCGCCGCCGAGCTGGCGTCGGTGTTGTCCGTCGACGTGCCACCGGCCTCGTACGACGGCGTGGTGCGGGTGGGCAAGCAGGAGGTCGCGGCGCTGAGCATCGAGGGCGTGCGCACCCACCTGCTGGTCAACCCGTCGCACCACGAGGTGTTCGCGGGCACGTTGCGGCAGAACGTCGATCCGTCCGGCACCAGCACGTTGGTCGAGGAGGCCGTGGCCGCCGCGATGCTGACCGACGTGGTGGCCCTGCACTCCGACGGCCTCGACTACGCCGTGCGCGACCGGGGCGCGAACCTGTCCGGCGGGCAACGGCAACGGCTCTCGCTCGCCCGCGCGCTGGCGGCGAACCCCGAGATCCTGGTGCTGCACGACCCGACTACGGCCGTGGACGCGGTGACCGAGCAGCTCATCGCCCGCAACCTCGTCGAGCTGCGGAACGGCCGGACGACGATCGTGATCACCAGCAGCCCGGCGCTGCTCGACGTGGCCGACCGGGTGATCGTGCTGGACGACGGCGCGGTGACGTCCGTCGGCACGCACCGCGAACTGCTCGGCCGCGACTCCTCCTACCAGCTGGCGGTGGCCCGATGACCCGGTTCGAGTGGCACGCGCCGGCCACGCTCCGCTTCGAGGACGTGCTGGAGCCGGTCGAGCTGACGCGTTCAGGGGACGTCTGGGCGGCCGAGGTCGAGCTGCCCGAACGGCTGCGCGTCACCTACTACTTCGTGGACGCCGACGGCGAGGAGCACGCCGACCCGGGCAACCCCGAGGCCGCCGGGCCCAACCGGTCGATCTTCACGACCCCGGACCTGGCACCGCAGCCGCACTGGCCGATCGTCGGGCCGGACGAGGTGCTGGACGTGCCGTCGCTGCGCATCCGGTGGAACGGCTCGTTGGGGCGCAAGACGGTGCGCGTGCACCAGGGCGGTGAGCCGGTCGTGCTGCTGCTCGACGGCGACGACTGGATGTACGTGCACCCGGCCGTCGCCGCGTTCGAGTCGGCCGTGAAGAACGGCGAGATGCCCGCCGCGACGCTCGTCTTCCTGCCCACGCCCCGGGATCGCGACGCCGAGTACAACTCCCCCGAGTTGTGGCAGGCGATCCGCGACGAGCTGCTGCCGTTGCTCGCGGAGAACGGCGTGACCGTCGACCTGGAGAAGTTCGTGGTCGCGGGACAGAGCCTGGGCGGGCTCAGCGCGTTCCGGGCCGCCCTGGACTTCCCCGACCTCGTCACGAGGGTGGCGTGCCAGTCGGGGTCGTTCTGGTGGGCGCGGAACCTGCCCCAGCACGGCCTGTCGCTGGACGGACCGGCCGGCGGGGACATCGCCCAGCGGCTCAGCACCCTGCCGGACCTGTCCGGGCTGAGGGTCGCGTTCGACGTCGGCGAGCACGAGCCGCGGATGCACCGGCACTGCGAGGCCGTCGAAGAGCTGGCCGTACGGGCGGGTGCGGCCGTGAGCGCGCACCGCTCCCCCGCCGGACACGACCGGGTGGGCTGGCGGCACGCGCTAGTGCGCGACGTCGCTGCGCTGCTCGGTTAGGTTCCAGCTGGCCAGCAGGCGCAGGTTCTGCTCGGACGGCGATCCCGGCTCCACCGTGTGCAGCGCGATGGACATCTCCGGGTCGCCGTCCACCGTCAGCGACTCGTAGGCGACGGTGATCTCGCCGACCACCGGGTGGTGCAGGGTCTTCGTGCCGTGCGCGTGCAGGTGCACGTCGTTGTCGGCCCACCAGCGGCGGAAGTCCTGGTCCCGCACCGACAGCTCGCCGACAAGCGTGGCCAGCTTCGGGTCGTGCGGGTGGCGTCCCGCGTACATGTGCAGGTGCGCGACGGCGAGCCGGGCGTTGGCCTCCCAGTCGGCGTAGAGGTCGCGGGCCGCCGGGTTCAGGAACATGAACCGGACCGCGTTGCGGTCGTTCGGCTCGCCCCCGAAGTCCAGGTACAGCGCCTTCGCCAGGGCGTTGGTCGCGAGCACGTCCGAACGGCGGCCGAGCAGCATGGCGGGGATGTCGGCCATCGAGTCCAACGCCCTGATCAGGCCGGACCGGACCCGTTGCGGTGGCAGTGCACGGGCCTTGCGGGTCGGTTTGGCCACTGTGTACAGATGAGCGCGCTCAACCTCGTTCAACCGCAACGCCCGTGCCAACGCGTCCAAAACGGACTCGGAGACGTTCACATCCCGGCCGCGCTCCAGCCGCACGTAGTAGTCCACGCTCACGCCCGCGAGCTGCGCGACCTCTTCCCTGCGCAGACCGGGAACCCGGCGCGTGCCCGGCAACGCGGGCAGCCCCGCCTCCTCGGGCGTGACCCTGGCCCGGCGGGAGCGGAGGAACTCGCGGAGTTCGGTGTTCACCTCTCCAGCGTAGGACGGTTCGCCCGGCCGTGCGGGGTACTGGCAGGCCCTGTCACACGCCGCCGAACCGGAGTTTCGTCGAAGGCATGGAACAGAGGGTTCTCGGCACCACGGGCATCACGGTCAGCGAGTTCGCGCTCGGCGCGATGACGTTCGGCAGCTTCGCCATCGCCGACCACGACGAGTCGATTCGCATGATCCACACCGCGCTCGACGCGGGCATCAACTTCATCGACACGGCGGACATCTACTCGCAGGGCGAGTCCGAGGTGATCGTCGGCAAGGCGATCAAGGGACGGCGCGACGACGTCGTCCTCGCGACCAAGTTCGGCCTCCCCTTCGGCGACGACCCGAACACGCGGGGCGGCTCGGCCCGCTGGGTCAAGCGGGCGGTCGAGGACAGCCTGCGCCGCCTCGACGTCGACCACATCGACCTCTACCAGATGCACCGCCCCGACCGGCACACCGACGTCGACGACACCCTGGGAGCGCTCTCCGACCTGATCCGGGCCGGCAAGGTCCGCACCATCGGCTCGTCGGCGTTCCCCGCCAGCGAGATCGTCGAGGCGCAGTGGGTCGCCGAGAAGAACGGTCACCACCGCTTCCGCACCGAGCAGCCGCAGTACTCGCTGCTGGACCGCGCGATCGAGGCCGACGTGCTGCCGGCCGTGCAGCGGCACGGCATGGGCGTGCTGACGTGGAGCCCGCTCGCGGGTGGCTGGCTCTCCGGCCGCGCCGACCCGGCCGCGGGCAGCGCCACCCGTGCTCAGTGGGGCGGCATGTTCGACCGGGACGACCCCGGCAACCAGGCCAAGCTCGCCGCCGTCGAGCAGTTCTCGAAGCTCGCCGCCGAGGCGGGCGTGCCGCTGCCGGTGCTCGCCACGGCGTTCGTGCGCAACCACCCGGCGGTGACGTCGGTGATCATCGGCGCGAGCAAGCCGCAGCACCTGACCAGCCTGCTCGACCACGCCGACTTCCGGCTGACCGGCGAGATGCTGGACCGGATCGACGAGATCGTGCCGGCCGGCACCAACGTGCGGCAGGTCGACGCGTTCATCCTGACGCCGGTCATCCAGGACAAGACGCTGCGCCGCCGTTAGTCCTGCAAGGGCCACACCTCTACAACGCCGTGCGCGACCGCGCACGGCGTTTTGGCGACCATGTCCACGGCCTCCTCCAGCGAGTCCGCCTCGATGAGCGCGAACCCGGCGATCGGCAGCGCCGACGTCATGAACGCGCCCTTGTCGACCGTCGTCCCGGTGGCACCGGGGTTGCGCACCTGCACGGGCGCGCCGGCGATGCCCATCTCCGCTCCTGCGGCCCGCAGTCGTTCGTCGTGGGCGTGCGCCTCGTCGCGGACGACCGGATCCGTCCTGTCATAGCCCGAACGCTCTCCGTAGCCGATCGTCACGAACCTCATCGCTGAACCTCCTCATTCCGGACTCTTCAGCACTACCGACTTCGCGGGTACCCGAAACTCATCGGCCCGTTCATCGACTGTTCACCTCACGCTTGCGACCACGCCCCCTGCTACGGCGTCGAAGTGACGAAAGATCTGTTCCCTGACAGGGCTTTTTCGCAGAGGTGGACAGTGAAGAGAACGCTCGGCATCGGTCTTGCGGTAGTGCTGCTCGCTGGGGTCATCACGGCCATCGTGCTCGGCCAGGGCGGCGGCGACGCGGTCGCGCTCCAGACCGTGCGCGGGGTGATCGGGTCGGAGAAGCTCGCCTTCTTCGCCGACCAGCGGGTCAAGGACGAGTTCGCGCGCAACGGTCTCAAGGTCGAGGTGGACCCGGCCGGGTCGCGGCAGATCGCGACGGTCACCGACCTGGACGCGTACGACTTCGCGTTCCCGTCCAGCGCGCCCGCGGCCGAGAAGATCCAGCGCGACCGCAAGGCGGCGCGGACCTACGCGCCGTTCTCGTCGCCGATGGTCATCGCCTCGTTCGACCCGATCATCGACCTGCTGACGCAGGCGGGCGTGGTGAAGTCCGGGCCGGGCTACCCGACGTTCGACGTGCAGGCCTACCTGGACCTCGCGGCGAAGGGCACGCGCTGGGACCAGTTGCCGGGCAACACCTCCTACCCGGCGCGCAAGAACCTGCTCGTCACGACGACCGACCCGCGTGACTCGAACTCGGCCGCGATGTACCTCGCGATCACGTCGTTCGTCGCGAACGGCGGGGTGGTCAGCTCGCCCGACGCCGAGGCGCGCGTGCTGCCGGCGGTGACGAAGCTGTTCCTGGAGCAGGGGTACACGCAGAGCAGCACCGAGGGCCCGTTCGAGGACTACCTGTCCGCGGGGATGGGCAAGACACCGCTGGTGCTCGCGTACGAGGCGCAGTTCGTGGACCGGGTGGTGCGCGGCGACTCCTCCGTGCGGCCGGACATGAAGCTGCTCTACCCGGCGCCGACGGTGCTCTCGAAGCACACGCTGGTGCCGTTGCGCGAGGCCGGTGACCGCGTCGGGCAGTTGCTCCAGACCGATCCCGAGCTCGGGAAGCTCGCCGCGACGTTCGGCTTCCGGACCGCGGATCCCCAGTACTTCAACGACGTCGTCAAGGAGAAGAACCTGACCGTGCCGCAGACCATCGTGGACGTGGTCGAGCCGCCCGCGCACGAGACGCTGGAGCGGATGCTCGAAGCGATCGCGAAGCAGTACTGACATGACGGACTTCGTGCTCACCCCGCCCGATCCCGTCGAGCCCGTGCCGGCGTCGGCCGCTGCGGGCCTCATCCCCGTCGCCGACGAGGCCCGCGTCGAGCTGTCGTCGCAGGCCGAGGCGTTCATCGCGGCGCTGGGGGCCGTCGATCCGCAGTCGCCCGACTTCAGCCGGATCGTGGACGAGGCGCTGGTGCTCGGCGAGGCCGAGATGCGACTGGCGGCCCAGATCGCGGGCCGGATGCTCGACCGCACGCTCGCCTCCGTGTCGTCCCCGCACGGCGCGCAGGTGTCGACCAGCCTCACCGACCTGCGCCGGTCGGTGCGGGAGCTCGACCCGCAGGACCTCACCAGGCTGACCGGCCGCAAGATCCTCGGGTTCATTCCCGGCGGCAACTCAGCGCGGGGCCTGCTGGCTCGGTTGCGGGCCGCCGACGAGCCGATCAACCGGATCGTGCTGAAGCTGCGGTCCGGTCAGGACGCCCTGAAGCGGGACAACGCGGCCATCAAGGGCGAGCGGCAGCGGTTGTGGGACCTGATGACCAAGCTGTCCGCGGACGCCGCGCTGGCCGCCGAGATGGACGAGGCCGTCGAACGGCAGGTCGCGATCCTCGACCTGGCCGAACCGGCACGGGCTCAGGCGTTGCGCGCGGACGTCCTCTTCGGACTGCGGCAACGGCACCAGGACCTGCTCACCCAGCTCGCCGTGTGCGCGCAGGGGTACCTGGCGCTGGACGTGGTGCGCCGCAACAACGACGAGCTGATCAAGGGCATCGAACGGGCGGTCAGCACGACCGTCACGGCGTTGCGGATCGGGGTCGCGGTCGCGGCGGCGCTGGCCGGGCAGCGCGAGGTGATCGACCAGGTGGACGCCGTGCGCGGGCTCACCGACTCACTGCTGCAGTCGAACGCGGCATTGATGTCGTTGCAGGGACAGGACATCCAGCGCATCGCCGCCACTCCGGCCGTCGGCATCGAGGCCGTGCGGACGTCGTTCGACCAGATCTACGCGGCGATCGACGCGATCGACACGTTCAAGGCCCGCGCGGCCGACTCGATGTCCACGACGGTGTCCACCCTGGACGCCGAGATCCGCCGCGCCCACGACCACCTGAGCCGCGTGCGCGGCGCTGAGGAGTCAGCATGATCCGCCGCTTCCTCCCCGCCGTGGCCGTGGTGGCACTGCTGGCGGGGTGTTCCGAGGCCGACCCGGCCCAGCCCGTCGGCGAGGCCACTCCCGGCACCCTGCGCGTGCTCGCCGGCAGTGAGCTGGCCGACCTCCAGCCGATCCTCGAAGAGGCGGCCAAGGCGACCGGCATCAGCGTGAAGTTCAGCTTCAGCGGCACCATCGAGGGTGCCGAGAAGGTCGCGAGCGGGGAGGCCGAGAAGGGCTTCGACGCCGTCTGGTTCTCCTCCAACCGCTACCTCGAGCTCGTGCCGGACGCCCAGAAGCGCCTCGGCACGCCGACCAAGGTGATGTCCTCCCCCGTCGTGCTCGGTCTGCCGGCCGCGAAGGTCACCGAACTCGGCTGGGACGGCAAGCGGGTCGGCTGGGCCGACATCGCGGCCGCCGCCGGGGCGCAGAAGTTCACCTACGGCATGACGGACCCGTCCGCGTCCAACTCCGGCTTCTCCGCGCTGGTGGGCGTGGCGGCCGCGTTGTCCGGATCGGGGTCGGCGCTGGACGCGGCCAAGATCGCCGCGGTCGCGCCGCAGCTCAAGCAGTTCTTCTCGGCCCAGACGCTGTCGGCCGGGTCGTCCGGGTGGCTCTCCGAGGCCTACGTCCGGCGCGCCGCCGGCCAGGACCCCGGGACCAAAGTGGACGGTCTGATCAACTACGAGTCGGTGCTGCTGTCGATGCCGCAGCCGTTGACGTTGATCTACCCGAACGACGGCGTGGTGACCGCCGACTACCCGCTGACGCTGCTGACGTCGGCGTCGTCGGAGGCCCGTGAGGCGCACCAGAGGCTCTCCGACCACCTGAAGAGCCCCGACGTTCAGCGCAAGATCATGGAGACCACGCACCGCCGCCCTGGTGTGCCGCAGGTGCCGCTGGACGGCAAGTTCACGGTCAAGGACCTGGTGGAACTCCCGTTCCCGGGCAGTCAGTCCGCTGTGGACGGTCTGATCACCACGTACTTCGACCAGCTGCGCCGCCCGTCCCGCACGCTCTACGTGCTCGACACGTCCGGCTCCATGCAGGGCGACCGCATCGACGGCCTGCGCCAGGCCCTCGTCGGCCTCACCGGCGCCGACGCGTCGCTGGCGGGCAAGTTCAGCCGGTTCCACGGCCGCGAGCAGGTGACGCTGCTGCCGTTCAGCAGCAGTGCCAAGCCTGCGTTGCGGTACGAGGTGCCGCAGGACAACCCCCAGCAGGTCCTCGACCAGATCCGCACCACCGCCACTTCGCTCGAAGCCGCGGGTGGCACGGCGATCTACAGCAGCCTGCGCGGCGGCTACGACGTGCTGCGGCAGCAGATCGACGCCGATCCCGACCGCTTCACGTCGATCGTGCTGATGACCGACGGCGAGAACACCGGCAGCGAGGACGTGAACGAGTTCAGCCGGTTCCACGACGGCCTGCCGCAGAACCTCAAGGGCATCCCGATCTTCCCGGTGCTGTTCGGCGAGAGCGCCACGACGGAGATGGACCAGGTGGCGAAGATCAGCGGCGGCAAGGTCTTCGACGCCCGCAGCCGCTCGCTCTCCTCGGCCTTCAAGGAGATCCGTGGCTATCAGTAGATATCTGGCCTCCTGGAAGAACCTGGCCGGCTGCGTGCTCGGCCTGGCCGGCCTGCTCCTGCACTTCGCCGGCTTGGCGGGCTCCTACTGGGTCGTCGTCGTGATCGGCCTCTACCTCGTCGGCGCGCTCGTCGCCCCGCCCGAGCGCGTCACGCTGGTGACCGACCCGGTCGAGGAGGCAGGGGCGCTGCGGTCGGAACTGGACGCGCTGGTCCTGCGCGTGCACGGCCTGCGCGTGCCGGACGAGGCGAAGCCGAGGATCGGCGAGATCGCCGAGGTGCTGCGCGGCATGCTGGACCGGCCGCGCGAACTGCGGGCCGACCCGGACGCGCTGCACGCCGTGACCCGGCTCGTCGGCACCGACCTGCCGTTGTCCGTGCAGAGCTACCTCAACCTGCCGTGGTGGTACGCGGCGGCGAAGGGATCGGGTGCGGAACTGGTGCGGCAGCTGGACCTGCTGCACGCGGACGCCGTCCGGACCGCGGAACGGTTCCACGCGGCCGACGCGCAACGGCAGGCCGACCACGGGCGCTACCTGGAGGACCGCGAGTAGCCTCGCGATCATGAGGTACGTGCGGATCTTCGCGGACGAGAACGGCGATTCGGCCTTCGAGGACGTCGAGGTGCGGGGCACGCCGGCGGTCACGGTCGAAGGTGTGCCACCCCTGCTGGTCTCCGGTCCGTTCGAGGCGTCCCGCATGCTGGTCGTCGAGCAGCCCGACGGCGGCACGCCCGACTGGGAACTGCACGTGGCGCCAAGGGAACAGTGGCTGATCGTGCTGACCGGCCGGGCCGTGGTCACCGTCTCCAGCGGTGAACGGCGCGAGTTCGGGCCGGGCGCACTGCTGTCCTTTGAGGACACGACCGGCGCGGGCCACCTCTCCACGCCGCTCACCGACGACCTGTAGTACGCGATGTTCCCGCGTCAGGCCTGATGTCCCAGCGCGGCCGACAGATCGCGTGCCGCCCCCGCGACGATCCGCCCCAGCTTGTCGAGCTGCGCCCCGATCCGCTCCTTCGGTGCCGACACGTTCAGCGCCGCCACCACCCGTGACGTGAAGTCGTACACCGGCGCCGACGCCGCGACCACGCCCCGCTCCAGCTCCTCGTCCGACGTGGCGTAGCCGCGTTCACGCACCCGCCGCAGCTCGCTGACCAGCGAGTCCAGGTCGGTGATCGAGTTCGGTCGCGGGGAGGGCTGGGCGAGGACGGCGAACGTCGAGTCGGCGCGCTCCCCCGCCTCCAGCACGCCCTCGTCGTGGCCGTGCTCGGCATACCAGACCTCCAGCGAGCCCGCGTCCCAGTCGCTCAGCAGCGCGCGGCCGGACGGGGTGCGCCACGCTGCCGTGGTCACGCCCTCCCAGCCGGTGGTGTGGAAGCGGTTCGGGCTCAGTTCGCTCAGCAACGTCAGCACGTTGCCGCCGCGCAGCACGCAGAGGTGCGCGGTCTCGCGGGTCACGTGGGCCAGGTGCTTGAGGTGGCCCCGCGCGTTCCACGCCAGCGCGCCCTCGGCCGTGCGGGCGGCCAGCGCGAAGAGCCGCGACCCCAGCCGGTACGCCTGCGAGTCCGGGTCCCGGTCCACCAGGCCGCTCTCGGCGAGGGTCGCGAGCGTCCGCGACACCACCGTTTTGTCACGGCCGACGAGGGCCGCGATGCGGACGACGCCGAGGCCGCCGGACTGGACCGCTTCAGGCCGGCCGAGCACCTCCAGCACCTCGATGTCGCGTGCCAGGCCTGCCGAGTTGCGTCGTGATCCCTGCATGGCGGGGCACTTTACGAGGGGCGTTGCCATATTGCCAACACCTGTTGTGCATAAGACCACGCCAAATCTACCGTTCCCGGCCATCGGCACCGACGCCGAAAGGAGGCCCGCTGAGATGGGTTCGCTCGACGACTTCCTGGCCCGCCGCTGGGAAGATCTCGTGACGCTGACGCTGCAACACCTCGCCGTGGTGGCCCTGAGCCTCGCCATCGCCACCGTGCTCGGCGTTCTGATCGGTTTGCTGGTGTGGGACAAGAGCGTTCCGCGCTCGGTGGCGCTCACCGCCGCCGGCATCGCGATCACCATTCCGTCACTGGCGCTGCTCGCGCTGCTGAGCCCCGTGCTCGGGCTCGGGTGGGCGCCGACGGTGGTGTCGCTGGTCTTCTACTCGCTGCTGCCGATCGTGCGGAACACCGTGGTCGGCCTGCGGGAGGTGCCCGCCCACCTGGTGGAGTCGGCGCGCGGCATGGGCATGACGCCGGTGAAGACCCTGCTGAGCATCCAGCTGCCGCTCGCGTGGCCGGTCATCGTGACCGGCATCCGGGTCGCGGCGCAGCTCACCGTCGGCATCGCGGCGATCGCGGCGTACGTCGCGGGTCCCGGTCTCGGCTTCTACATCTTCAAGGGCCTGTCCTCGCTCGGTTCGGTCAACGCGCTCAACTTCGCGCTCACCGGCACGATCTGCGTCGTGCTGCTGGCCCTGCTGATCGACGGCGCCTTCGTCCTCATCGCCCGCTACAGCACCTCGAGGGGTCTCCGTGTCTGAGCCTGGAGTCGGCATCGAGCTGAGCCACGTCACCAAGCGGTACGCGGGCCAGCAGCAAGCAGCGGTCGAGGACTTCTCGCTGAGCGTCCACCCCGGCGAGCTCGTCATGTTCGTCGGCCCGTCCGGCTGCGGCAAGACCACGACGATGAAGATGATCAACCGCATCATCGAGCCGTCCAGCGGGTCCATCACGATCGACGGCCAGGACGTGCTCTCGCTGGACCCCAACGAACTGCGCCGCCACATCGGCTACGTCATCCAGCAGATCGGCCTGTTCCCGCACATGACGATCGCGGAGAACATCGCCACGGTCCCGAAGCTGCTGGGCTGGTCGAAGGACAGGACGAGCGAGCGCGTCGACGAGCTGCTGCGCACCGTCCAGCTCGACCCGGCGGTGTTCGCCCACCGCTACCCCAAGCAGCTCTCCGGCGGCCAGCAGCAACGCGTCGGCGTCGCACGGGCGTTGGCCGCCGACCCGCCGGTGATGCTGATGGACGAACCGTTCGGCGCCACCGACCCGATCACCCGGCAGAAGCTCCAGGCCGAGTTCCTCAAGCTGCAGGCCGACATCGGCAAGACGATCATCTTCGTCACGCACGACTTCGACGAGGCCATCCGGCTCGGCGACCGGATCGCGGTGCTGAGCGAACGCAGCCAGATCGAGCAGTTCGACACGCCCGCGAACATCCTCGCCAACCCCGCGAACGACTACGTGTCGAGCTTCATCGGGCACGGCGCCGGCTTGATGCGGCTGGCGTTGATCCCGATCAGTGACGTGGACCTGGACGCACCGGACAGCAGTGCGCCGGCGGTGGACGCGGACGCGTCGTTGCGGGACGCCCTGGACCTGCTGATGGTCACGGGGGCGGACCGGGTGAACGTGTCCGGGGGCGGCGGGTCGTTGACGCACGCCAGGATCTCGGCCGCGCTGAACAAGGCCCGGCAACCGGTGGAGGCGTCATGACCGCCGCAGCCGTGCAAAGCCCGCGTCTGTCGCTCAAGCGCTTCGGCACCCCCTTCGCCGTTGTGGTCGTGCTGGCGGTGCTGTTCCTCTGGCTCAGCACTCTCACCCTCGACTCCATCGAGCAGCGCACCCTCAACTCCGGCTACCTCATCGACCGCACGTGGGAACACCTCGTCCTCACCGTGGTCAGCTCCGCCCTGGTCGCCCTGCTGGCCATCCCGGCGGGCATCGCCGCCTACCGGGTGAAGTCCAGGGCCGTGCGCGCGTTCGTCATCGGCCTCGGCAACATCGGCCAGGCGACACCCGCGGTCGGTGTGGTGATCCTGCTGGCGATCGTGTGGCAGACGGGCTTCTACACCGCCCTGATCTCGCTGGTCGCCTACTGCTTCCTGCCCGTGCTGCGCAACACCTTGACCGGCCTCGAACAGGTCGACCACGCCACCCGCGAGGCGGCCAGGGGCATGGGCATGACACCGCGCCAGGTGCTGTGGCGCATCGAGCTCCCGCTGGCCTCTCCGGTGATCCTGGCCGGGCTGCGGACCGCTCTCGTGTTCTCCGTCGGTGTCGCGACCATCGCGACGTTCATCAACGCAGGCGGCCTCGGCGACATGATCGTCAACGGCCTGAAGCTCCAGCGCTACCCCGTGATCGTCGTCGGCGCCGTGCTCGTCGCCGCGATCGCCGTCCTCATCGACTGGGCCGCCGGCCTCGTCGAGGACCTCGTCCGCCCCCGCGGTCTGTAAGTCCCTTCCGCCACAAAGGAACCTCTCATGTACAAGCGCGCCCTCATCGGCGTGCTGGCCCTCGGGCTGGCCGCCTGTTCGAGCTCCCCGTCCGCCGACACCGCCGCGAAGACCAGTGATCTCGCCGGGCTGTCCGGTCAGATCGGGTCCAAGGACTTCGCCGAGCAGTACATCCTCGCGCACCTGACCACCAAGCTGCTCAACGCCCACGGTGCGACGCTGGAGGCCAACACCAAGCTGGTCGGCTCGGCGAACGTGCGGCAGGCGTTGGAGAACAAGCAGTTCGTGGGCTACTGGGAGTACACCGGCACGTCCTGGATCACCTACAACAAGCAGACACAGCCGATCAAGACCGAGAGCGAGCAGTTCGACGCGGTGAAGAAGGCCGACGAGGCCAAGAACATCGCGTGGGTCGCGCCCGCGCCGTTCAACAACACCTACACCTTCGCGATCCGCAACGAGAAGGCGAAGGAGCTCAACGTCTCCAAGATGAGCGACATCGCCAAGCTGCCCGCGAACGAGCGGACGTTCTGCATCGAGAGCGAGTTCTCCACCAGGGACGACGGCTGGCCCGGCGTCTCGAAGGAGTACGCGTTCGACGCGGCCAAGGACAACGTGAAGCTGCTCGACACCGGTGTCATCTACACCGCCACCAAGGACGGCAAGGACTGCAACTTCGGCGAGGTGTTCGCGACCGACGGCCGCATCGCCGCGCTCGGGCTGACCGTGCTGCAGGACGACAAGGCGTTCTTCCCGATCTACCAGGGCGGGTTCACGCTGCAGGCCGACGTGCTGAAGAGCCACCCGAAGATCGCGGACGTGCTCAAGCCGATGGCGGACAAGCTGACCACCGAGGAGATGCAGAAGCTCAACGCCAAGGTCGACGTCGACGGCGACGAGCCGGACGAGGTCGCCCAGGAGTGGCTGACCGCGCAGGGGCTGATCTGATCATGCAGATCGGAGAGAGCTTCGTCGGCGACGGCGTCAACGCCGCCCACATCAACACCGTGCTCGGCCACCGCGACGGCCCGGCCGGCACGGCGTGGGCCACCGCCCTCGCCACCCCGTCCGCCGGTCACGTCCCGTTCGTCGCGGTGCTGCGGCCGTCGCTGCCGGTCAAGCCGATGACGTTGTTCGTCACCAAGGCCGCACCGGCGAGCGACGACCACGGCCTGCTGATCTGGGGTCCCGCCCAGGCCGGGGTGGCCGCCGGGGTCGCCGACGCGGTGGCCGACGGCAGCATCCCCGAGCCGGACACCTCGACGCACGTGCTGATCGCGGCGGTCTGGGTCAACCCCGGCGCCGACAACGCGGACACCGTGTACCGCAACAACCGCGAGGCCACGCGGACCGCGCTGGCCAACGGCGCCAAGGACCTGCCGTCCATTACGGACGTGCTGGCGGCGAAGAACACCCCCAGCAACCCCTTCTACACGCCATCTGAGGAGAGAGCGTGACGACCGTCGGTTTCATCGGCCTCGGCAGCATGGGTTCCGGCATGACCCGGAACCTCCAGAAGGCCGGCTTCTCCCTGGTGGTCAACGACATCCGCCGCGAGTCGGCCGACGAGCTGATCGACGGCGGCGCCCGCTGGGCCGACACGCCCGCCGAGGTCGCCGCCGACAGCGACCTCGTGATCACCATGCTGCCCACGCCCAAGCACGTGCACGAGGTGCTGAACGGCCAGGCCGGTGTGCTCGCCGGCATCGTCCCGAGCGGCACGTGGATCGACATGTCCACATCCGTGCCCGAGGTGGCCGACGAGGTCCGCAAGCGCAACCCCGGCCTGCACGTGCTGGACGCGCCGGTGAGCGGCATGTCCGTCGGCGCCGCGAACGGCACTTTGCAGATCTTCGTCGGCGGTGACCACGATGACGTGAACCGCCTGCGTCCGGTGTTTGAGGCCATGGGCGACCGGGAACGCATCCTGCACGTCGGCGGGCACGGTGCGGGCTACACCGTGAAGCTGATGCTGAACCAACTGTGGTTCTCGCACCTGGTCGCCACGGCCGAGGTGCTGGCCATCGGCGTGAAGGCGGGAGTCGAGCTGGGTGTGCTGCGCAACGCGCTCGTCAACAGCCCCGCCCGCAGCAACTTCGTCGAGAACGACGTGCTGTCCGTCTTGGACCACGGCGACTACGACGAGGGTTTCGCGATCGCCCTGGCCTGCAAGGACCTCGGCCTGTCGACCGACCTCGCCGCGTCCGTCGGCGTACCGGCCGAGCTGTCCGCGCTGGTCGAGCAGATCTTCCGCCGCGCCCGTGCCAGCTACGGCGACCAGGCCGGCGAGATGACCCCGGTGAAGCTCTACGAGGACCTCATCGGGGTCGACCTGAGGCTGTGAGGGGACACGCCATGTTCACCAAGTTGTACATCGACGGCAAGTGGCTCGACTCGAGTGACGGCCGCACGTTCGAGGTGCTCGATCCGTCCACAGAGGAGGTTCTGGCGCAGGTCGCCGAAGCCACGCCTCAGGACGGCGCGAAGGCCCTGGACGCCGCCGTCGCCGCCCAGGCCGCGTGGGGCAGGACCGCTCCGCGGGTGAGGGCCGAGATCCTGCGCAAGGCGTTCGAGCTGGTCACCGCGCGGACCGAGGAGTTCGCGCGGCTGATCACGAGCGAGATGGGCAAGCCGCTCGCCGAGTCCCGGGCCGAGGTCGCCTACGGGGCCGAGTTCCTGCGGTGGTTCTCCGAGGAGGCGCCGCGGATCTCCGGCCGGTTCACCACCGCGCCGGACGGGAAGAACCGCCTGGTGACGGTGAAGCGGCCGGTCGGGCCGTGTCTGTTCGTGACGCCGTGGAACTTCCCGCTGGCGATGGCCACCCGCAAGATCGCCCCGGCGATCGCGGCGGGCTGCACGATGGTGCTCAAGCCCGCCGAGCTCACCCCGTTGACCGCGTTGCGGTTCGCCGACGTGCTGGCCGAGGCCGGACTGCCGGCGGGCGTGCTGAACGTGATCACGACGACCGATCCGGGCGCCGTCACCGGGCCGCTGCTGCGGGACCCCCGGCTGCGCAAGCTCTCCTTCACCGGCTCGACCGCGGTGGGCAGGAAGCTGATCGAGCAGTCCGCCGACCAGGTGCTGCGGGTGTCCATGGAACTGGGCGGCAACGCGCCGTTCCTGGTCTTCGAGGACGCCGACGTCGACGCGGCGGCCGACGGCGCGGTGCTCGCCAAGCTGCGCAACGGCGGCGAGGCGTGCGTGGCGGCCAACCGGTTCCTGGTGCACTCGTCGGTCGCGGCGGAGTTCACCGCGAAGCTGGCCGCCCGCATGAAGGAGTACCCGCTCGGACCGTTGATCGACGCGAAGACGCGGGCCAAGGTCACCGGTCTGGTCGAGGACGCGCTGGACCGCGGCGCCGAACTGGCGTTGGGCGGCGCGGCGTTGGAGGGCAAGGGTTTCTTCTTCGAGGCGACCGTGCTGTCGGGTGTTCCGGCCGACGCGCGGATGCTGCGGGAGGAGATCTTCGGCCCGGTCGCGCCGGTCGTCACGTTCGAGACCGAGGAAGAGGCGGTCCGGATCGCGAACTCCACCGAGTACGGCCTCGTGTGCTTCGCCTACACCCGTGACCTCAACCGGGGTCTGCGGCTCGCGGAGTCGCTGGAGACCGGGATGCTCGGCCTCAACACCGGCATCGTGTCGAACCCCGCCGCGCCGTTCGGCGGCGTGAAGCACTCGGGCATCGGCCGTGAAGGCGGCGCCGAGGGCATCGAGGAGTACCTCGAAACCACGTATGTGGCCGTATCTGACCCGTTCGGGAGCGCGTGATGGATTTCGGGTTGGACCTGTTCTCCCTGAAGGGGAAGAACGCGATCGTCACCGGCGGCAACACGGGGCTGGGCCAGGCGTTCGCGCTCGGCCTGGCCGCCGCCGGGGCCGACGTGTTCGTGCCGAGCCTCGTGGACGACGACGGCGAGACGCAGAAGCTCGTCGAGGCACAGGGCCAGCGGTTCGCGTCGATGACCGCCGACATCACGAAACCCGGCGCGTGCGCGTCCGTTGTGGACGCTTGCTTCGGGCAGTTCGGATCCGTTGACATCGTGGTCAACTCGGCCGGCATCAGCCTGCTCGACGACGTCGAGGACTTCGGCCGCGACAAGTGGGACGCGATGGTCGCGGTGAACCTCACGGCGGCGTTCGAGCTGTCCCACGAGGCGACCAGGTACATGATCCCGCAGCGGTCCGGCAAGATCATCAACATCGCGTCGCTGTTCACGTTCCTCGGCGGTCAGCAGTCCCCCGCCTACGCCGCGACCAAGCACGGCATCGCCGGGTTCACCAAGGCGTACTGCGACGAGCTGGCGCAGCACAACATCCAGGTCAACGCGCTGGCGCCGGGCTACTTCGCCACGAAGATCACCGAGGCCACCCGGTCGGACCCGGAGACCAACCAGCGCGTGATCGACCACATCCCGGCCGGTCGCTGGGGCGACCCGAGCGACCTGATGGGCGCGCTGGTGTTCCTCGCCTGCCGCGCCTCCGACTACGTCAACGGCCACACGCTCGTGGTCGACGGCGGATACCTCGTTCGCTGACTCCCTTTCGAAGGCAGAGCCATGTTTCCTGCACCGCCGCCCTCCGTTCCCTCCGCCTCCGACCTGAGCCGTGAGCAGATCGTCGCGGGACTCATCGACCTGCTCGGCACCGCGAAGGTCGACACCGACGAGCACGAGCTGCGCGACGCCAGCGTCGACCGGTTCCGCAAGTACACCTCGGTGCACGGCATCTTCACCGGCCCGATCCCGGCCGCGATCGTGAAGCCTGGCAGCACCGACGAGGTCGCGAAGGTCCTGGCGTTCGCCAACGAGCACCGGATCAACGTCGTCCCGCGCACCGGCCGCACCGCGACCGAGGGCGGCCTGGAGACGCTGGTGGCGGACACGATCGTGCTCGACGGCTCCACAATGGACTCGATCGTCCGGATCGACCCGGTCAACATGATGGTGACGGCGCAGTGCGGCGTTCCGTTGCAGCAGCTGGAGGACGCGCTGCGCGAACGCGGCCTGACCACCGGCCACTCGCCGCAGTCCAAACCGCTCGCGCAGATGGGCGGGCTCGTCGCGACCCGCTCGATCGGCCAGTTCTCCACGCTGTACGGCGGGATCGAGGACATGGTCGTCGGGCTGGAGGCGGTGTTCCCGGACGGCACGGTCAGCCGGATCAAGAACGTGCCTCGGCGCGCGGCCGGGCCGGACATCCGGCACGTCGTGATCGGCAACGAGGGCGCGCTGTGCGTGATCACCGAGGTCACGGTGAAGCTCTTCAAGTACCAGCCGGAGCACAACCACTACTTCGGCTTCCTCACCGACGACTTCGGTGACGCGGTCGAGCGGCTGCGGACGTTGATCACCGACGGCTACCGGCCGTCCGTGTGCCGCGTCTACTCCCCCGAGGACGCGAACCAGCACTTCAGCCACTTCTCGCAGAACAAGAACGTCGTCGTGCTCGTCGCGGAGGGCCCCGAGGGCATCGCGCGGGCCACGGCCGAGGCGATCGAGAAGACGTTCGCGGGCACGGAGGCGGTGGACCCGAAGCTGATCGTCGAGTGGTTCGACAACCTCAACTGGGGCCAGGACAAGATCGACGCCGAGAAGCGCGCGATGCTGGAGACGCAGCACCTCGGCTACACCACCGAGGTCTCGGTCGACTGGTCGAACGTCACGCCGCTGTACGAGGCGATCATGAACCGGGTGCGCGCGGAGTTCCCGCGCGCCCAGGACCTCACCATGCTGGGCGCGCACTCGTCGCACAGCTACCAGACCGGCACGAACCTCTACTTCGTCTACGACTACGCCATCACCTGCGAGCCGGAGCAGGAGATCACCGAGTACCACATCCCGCTCAACGCGATCATCGTCGAGGAGGCGCTGCGGCTCGGCGGGTCGATGGTGCACCACCACGGCATCGGCAAGTACCGCACGCCGTGGACGCGCGACGAGCACGGCAGCGCGTACCGGATGCTCGAAGTGCTCAAGAGCGGCTTCGACCCGAACGGGATCATGAACGCCGGCACGATCTTCCCGGTGTCATGAGCTACCTGATCGCGATCGACAACGGCTCGCAGAGCACGAAGGTGTCGATCGTCGACGAGTTCGGCCGCGTGCACGCGTCGGCGCAACGCCCGTTGCGCCCGTACGCGCACCCGCGGCCGGGCCAGGTCGTGCACCCGGACGACGACGTGTGGGACTCGATCGCCGAGGCCTGCACCGAGGCGATGCAGCGGTTCATCGGCGCGCCCGGCGAGATCGCGGGCGTCGGCCTGTGCACGATCCGGTTCTGCCGGGCGTTGCTCGGCGCCGATGGCCTGCTCGCGGAGCCGTTGCTCAGCTGGATGGACGACCGGCTTGGGCAACCGCAGTGGGATGATCCGGCCATCCGGTACGTCACGACCTCCTCGGGGTACGTGACGCTGCGGCTGACCGGCGAGCGCCGCGACACGGCCGGCAACTACGAGGGCATGTGGCCGATCGACCACGAGACGTGGCGCTGGCCGGACTCCTCTCCCGGCTACGAGGCCGCCGGCATGCGCCGCGAGCAGCTGTTCGAGCTGGTCGACCCCGGCGCGGTGCTCGGGCACGTGACCCCCGAGGCCGCCGCCGCGACCGGCCTGCCCGCCGGGCTGCCGGTGTTCGCGACCTCGAACGACAAGGCGGTGGAGGCGCTGGGCAGCGGCCTGGCCGACGAGCTGCTGGTGTCGCTCGGCACCTACATCGCCGCGATGACCACGGGTGCCGAGCACGTGGTGGACCCGTCCGGCCGGTTCTGGGCGAACTTCGGCTCCGTGCCCGGCAGGTACCTCTACGAGAGCAACGGCATCCGGCGCGGCATGTGGACCGTCAGCTGGTACCGCCAGCTCGTCGACGCCGACCTGGGCGAGCTGGAGTCCGGCGCCGCGACCGTCGAACCGGGCTGCGGCGGCCTGCTGACGGTGCTCGACTGGCTCGCCCCCGGCGACCACCCGTACCGCCGCGGCGCGCTGCTCGGGTTCGACGGCAGCCAGGGCCGCTTCCACGTCTACCGCTCGATCCTGGAGGGCATCGCGCTGACGATGCACCGGCACAGCACGGCCATGGCGGACGCCCTGGGCCGCGAGTTCCCGGAACTGATCGTCTCCGGAGGCGGCTCCCGCTCCGACCTGATGATGCAGATCTTCGCCGACGTGTTCGCCCGCCCGGTGCGCCGCACGCGGATGAGCGACGCCGCGGGTCTGGGCGCCGCGATCTGCGCGGCCGTCGGCAGCGGCGTGCACCCGGACTGGGACAGCGCGGTCAAGGCGATGGTCACCACGGCCGACGTCTTCACGCCGTCCGCCGCCTCCGGGACGTACGCGCGGATCGCCGCCGACCACGCCCGCGTCACGGAGCACACCGATCCGCTGTTCGCGTCGCTGCACCCTTAAATGCGTGTTGACCGCGTACGTGGCGGTCGCCGTCCTCCGCTAGGTTTCCCCAGTCCTGGCTGAGAAAGTGCATTCGAGGGTGAAGCTGTGCGGTTGCCGGAGTCGGCGTTCGAACAGGCGGAACTGGGGTCCGGTCAGCTCTTCGCGGTGACCGCGCCGCCCGGTCCCGAACGGACCCGCGACCTGGTCCAGGCCGTGGAGCTGGCCCAGGCGCGCGGGTTCGCCGTGGTGTGGACGACCTGCCGGGCGGAGGCGCCGCCGCACTGGCCGTGGCACGCGGTCCTGGCGAGCCTGGGCGGGGACGCGGCCGCCCTGGACGCCGAGCCCGAGGTGTGCGCGGACAAGGTCGTGGACGTGCTGGCGGCCGCGCCCGCGATGGTCCTGGTGGACGACATCGACCTCGCGGGCGAGGAGACGGTGCGACTGCTGGAGGCGGTGGTCCGGCAGGTGCACCGGCTGCCGGTCGTCATCGTCGTCACCGCGACCCGGCCCACCCACCTCGACGAGGCGCGTCGTCTCGTCGACCTGGCCCACGCCTCCCTCGCCGCCGGTCGCATCACGGAGGCCCGCGACCTGCTCGACCAGGCCGCCCGCGACGGCGACCCCGAAGCGGCCCTGGGCCTGCCCGGCATGTGGGTCAACAAGTTCCGCGCCCGCGCCGACCGCGCCCTCACCATCGCCCGCCTCCGCGAGGCCCTGGACCGGAACCCCGCCGAACCCCTGCGCACCCGCCTCGCCACCAGGCTCACCGCCGAACACGCCTACGACAGGCGCGAGACCGCGAGCGTCCTCGAAGCCCTCGACCGAGCCAGATCCACTGGTGACCGGTTGACCCTCGCCGAGGCGTTGTCGTTGACACATCACGCCTTGTGGTCCCCGGAGCACAACGCCCGCCGCCGCGAGCTCGCCGACGAACTGATCACCGTCGCCTCCGCCGCCGGCCTCGACCTCCTCGCCCTCAGCGGTCTGTGCCGCCGCACGATGGACCTGTTCTGCCTGGGCGACCCGCACGCCGAACGTTCCCAGGCCGAACTGGCCAGAAGAGCCGCGCACCACCCGGGACTGCTGTTCTTCCACGCCGCCATGGACGTCATGCGCACGATCCGGGCGGGCAGGTTCGAGGAGGCCGAGCAGAAGTCGCTGGCCTGCGCCAAGATGGGGATGGAAGCGGGCGACGTGGACGCGGAAACGTTCCACAGCACGCACCTGTTCGCGATCCGCTGGCTCCAGGGCCGCGGCGGCGAACTGGTCGACCTGGCCGAGCAGGTCACGCACTCCCCCACGCTGCCGGACCTGGAGTTCAGCTTCGAGGCCGCGCTCGCACTGCTCGCTCTCGAAGCGGGGCAACGGGATCGCGCGCGGTCGGCGTTGCATCGACTGACCATCAACGGACTGGCGGCCGTTCCGCTGTCCAGCACGTGGATCACGTGCATGTTCTGCGTCGTGCACGTGGCCGCGGCGCTCCAGGAGGCGGGCATCGCCCGTGAGGCCTACGACCTGCTCCTCCCGTTCGCCGACCAGCCCGTGGTGCCGGCGACCGCGATCGTCTGCTTCGGCTCGACCGAACTGCTGCTGGGCATCGCCGCGACGACGTTCGGCGAGCCGGAGAAGGCCGTCGGGCACCTGGAACGCGCGGTCACCACCAACATCCGGCTCGGCAACCTGCCCATGACGGCCTACGCCCGCGCCACCCTCGCCCAGACGGTGAAGGGCGAGCGCGCGCGGGCGTTGTTCGACGTCGCGATCAACGACGCCACCGCGATCGGCATGACCGCGCGGGCGCAGGCGTGGGCCCGGCACCGCGACGGGCTCGCCGACCGGGTCGTGATCCGCAAGGAGAACGTGTGGTGGGTGGTCTCCCACCACGGCAGGGAAACCCGCGTCGAGGACCTAGTCGGCATGCGGTACCTCGCGCGGCTCGTCGCCGATCCGGGCACCGAGATCCCGGCCCTGGAGCTCGTGGGAGGGCAGGACAGCGGCAACCAGCCGGTGCTGGATCCCGTGGCGCGCGCGGCCTATCTCACCCGCATCCGCGATCTGCGCGCCCAGCTCGACGACAGCCCGTCGCCGCGCGTCGAGGCCGAGCTGGAGGCGTTGCTCAGCCACCTCGAACGCGAGACCGGCATGGGCGGGCGCGGCAGGAACTTCGCGGGACCGGCCGAACGCGCCAGAACCGCTGTGCGCAAAGCGATCCGGCGGGCGATCGACACGATCGCGTCGACCGAGCAGTCCACAGCGGACGCGTTGCGCGACACCGTGACCACGGGTTACCGCTGTTCCTACAAGCCCGGCTGATCTTGACCACCGCACGGCCGCCCACTCGCCACCGCGGGCGGGCAGTCTCGTGTGCACGGGGGCGCCACACCGCACGAAGAGAACGATGGACGAGGCTTGAACCGATCGGTGCCACCGAGGGGGCGGCATCGCCCGGATGAGGCAGACGCCGCGGTGCGTCCCCCAGCACGGACCACGGCGTCGGCACGGCGGCCCGCATCCCCCGACACGGGCCGCCGTGCCAGCTATCCCGCCAGCACGGCGGCCTCCCTGCGGCGCAACGCGATCCCGGGTTCCATGCCGAACTCCTCGACCAGCAGCGCCCGCACCCGCCGGTACGTCCGCAGCGCGTCACCCGCGCGGCCGGCCCGGTGCTGGGCCTCCATCAGCATCTCCCACAGCGTCTCCCGCAGCGGGTACAGCGCCACGAGCCGTTCGAGCTGCGTGATCGCCTCCGCGTACCGGCCGCTCAGGCACAGCGCCCCCGCGTGGCTCTCCTCCGCGAACGCCACCGCCTCCCGCAGCCGCACGATCTCCGCGCCGGCCCAGCCCTCGACCGGGCAGTCCGCGAGCGGCTCGCCCCTGTGCAGTCTCAGCGCCTCCGCGTATCTGCCGTGCCGCAGGTGCTCGTCGAACTCCTCGACGTCAACGACGACCTGCGTGACGTCGAGCAGGTAGCCGGGTTCGCGGGTGAGCACGACGCCGTCCGCACCCGCGAGCTCGAGCGCCCGGCGGACCTTCGCGACGTGCCCCTGCAACGTCTTGGTCGCCGTCGCCGGCACGTCCTCGCCCCACAGCCCGTCGACCAGCGCCGACGCCGACACCAGCCGTCCCGTGCGCAACGCCAGCAACGCGAACACGGCACGCCGCCGCGCACCCGTGAAGTGCACCGGGCCGTTCGGGCCGCGGACTTCGAGCGGCCCGAGCAGCCGCACCTCGATCTTCATCACCATTCCCCTCCCCTTGGACACAACCAAAGGCGTGCCACGGGTGTGCCACGCGACGGAACATCACCGCCCGATAACCGAATGGTCACAGACGGATATACCGACCGACCACTCAGTCGGTCGTTCTGGTGTGCTCGGGGGCATGGACATCGAGAAGGCCGTCGCACGGCTTGACCTGGTGCAGAAGGTCCGGCTGCTGACCGGGTCCGCGTTGTTCGCGCTGCACCCGGAGCCGGAGATCGGGCTGGTGTCGCTGAAGCTGTCGGACGGCCCGACCGGTGTCCGCGGCGCCGAACTGCGCGGCGGCACGATCGCGTGCGTGCTGCCGAACGCCACCCTGCTCGCCCAGCACTGGGACGTCGCGCTGGCCCGCGAGGTCGGCGAGGTGCTGGCGGACGAGGCGGCGGCACAGCAGGTCCACGTCGTGCTCGGCCCGACGATCAACCTGCACCGCACCGCGCTGGGCGGCAGGCTGTTCGAGGCCTACAGCGAGGACCCGCTGCTCACCGGCGTGATCGCGGCCGCGTACGTGCGGGGCCTGCAGGACAAGGGCATCGCGGCGACGCCGAAGCACTACGTGGCCAACGAGTCCGAGACCGAGCGGCGCACGGCGAGCATGGTGCTCGACGAGAGGACGTTGCGCGAGGTCTACCTGCTGCCGTTCGAGATCGTGGTCGAGGACTCCTCGCCGTGGGCGATCATGGCGGCCTACAACAACGTCAACGGTGTTCCCGCCACCGAGCACACCGACCTGGTCGAGGGCGTGCTGAAGGGCGAGTGGGGGTTCGACGGCCTGCTGATGTCCGACTGGTTCGCCACGAAGTCGACGGCGGCGAGCGCGAACGGCGGGCTCGACCTCGCGATGCCCGGCCCCGGCGGGCCGTGGGAGGACAAGCTGGTGGCGGCCGTGCACGCCGGCGAGGTCGCCGAGTCCGTGATCGACGACCACGTCGGTCGGTTGCTGCTCCTGGCGTCGCGGACGGGTGCGTTCGGCTCGGTGCGGTCGTGGCCGGCGGACCTGCCCGCGCCGGACAGCCCGGTGCGCCGCGAGCAGCTGCGGAGGTTCGCGGCCGGGGGCATGACCGTGCTGAAGAACTCCGGCGTGCTGCCGGTGCGGGAGTCGTCCGTCGCCCTGATCGGACGGCACGCGGTCGCGACCGTCGCGCAGGGCGGCGGTTCGGCCGGGGTGCGACCGCCGCACGTGATCAGCATCGCGGACGGCCTGACCTCGCGACTCGGGTCGTCGGTGTCCGTTGTGGACGGTGTGGAGGTGCGGCAGCGGTACGCGGCACCGGCTCCTGGCGTGCTGAAGGACATCCGTGCCACGACGTTCGACGCGGACGGCGAGGTACTGGCGTCGCGGGACATGGAGATCGCCGAACTGGCCGCGTACGGCGGCTGGGCGCAGGGGGCCGCGTCGATCGAGGTGTCCGGCGAGGTCGTGCTGGACGAGCCCGTGCGGATGCTGATCGGCGTGCGCGGGTTCGGCGACTGGACGATCGACGTGGCGGGACGCCGGCACGCCGCGGTGCTGGCCAGGGGAACCGGGATCGTCGAGGAGGCGCTGCTCAAGCCGCCGCACTGGACGGCCGAGGTGCTGCTCTCCCCCGGCGACCGGATCACGGCCCGCGTGCGCGGGGCGGTCGCGCTGGTCGGCCTGATCACCCAGCCCGTGCCGCGTGCCCCCGCCGACGCGATCGGTGCCGCCGTGCGGGCCGCACGCGAGGCGGACGTGGCGGTCGTGGTCGTCGGGCTCACCGAGGAGCAGGAGACCGAGGGCTTCGACAAGACGACGCTGGCGTTGCCGGGCGAGCAGGACGCGCTGGTCGCCGCGGTGGCGGCGGCCGCGCGGCGCACGGTCGTGGTGGTGAACGCGGCGACCCCGGTGCTGATGCCGTGGCTCGGGCAGGTCGACGCGGTGCTGTGGGCGGGGTTGCCGGGACAGGAGGCCGGGGACGCGGTCGCGGCGGCGTTGCTCGGCGAGATCGAACCGGCCGGGCGGCTGGTGACGACGTTCCCCCGGAGCGATGCCGACGCGTTGCCGTTGGTGCCGGTCGACGGGGAGCTGGTGTATTCGGAGGGGACGGCGGTCGGATACCGGGGTGCGACCGATCCGTTGTTCTGGTTCGGGCACGGGCTCGGGTACACGACCTGGGAGTACGGCGCCGCGTCGGTGACCAGCGCCGACGGGGTGATCAGCTCGGTCACGGCGGAGATCACGAACACCGGTTCACGGCCTGGGCGCGAGGTGGTGCAGGTCTATCTGCGGCCTGCTGACGAGACGATCCGGCTCATCGGCTTCGCGGTTGCCGATGTCCAGCCAGGCGAGACCGTGCGCGTCGACGTGCCGTGCGATCCCCGAACCCAGCGCCGGTGGGCCGGCGGCTGGCACCCGGTCAGCGGCGACGTGCTGATCGCCCGCGGCCTCGGCGACGTCCGCGTTACCCTGCCCGCTGATCAGGAGTGAGGTGACGCGGTGTCCGTCCCGCCGAGGTACCGGGCCAGGTCCCGGGTGGACGTCTCCGGCGAGGAGTCGCGCGCGAAGGCCGTGCAGGTCGCGACCGAACTGTTCGCGCTGACGGGGTTCAAGGGCACGTCGGTGGCGGCCGTCGCGGCGAGGACCGGGCTCTCGCAGTCCGGTCTGCTGCACCACTTCCCCAGCAAGGCGGCGCTGCTCACCGCCGTGCTGGAGGAACGCGACAGGCAGGACGGCGACTTCCTGGCCGGCGGTGACGGCCCACCGCTGGGCTGGGCCGCCTTCGACGCGCTGGCCGCTCTCGTCGCCCGCAACTCCGCCCGGCCGCACCTGGTGGGCCTGTTCGTGCGGCTGGCGGCGGAGGCGACCGAACCCGCGCATCCGGCCCACCAATGGATTCATCAGCACTACAACGGCTTGAAGCAGTGGCTCACCGAGGCGGTCACGACAGGTCAGCGCGAGGGAGAGATCGCGCAGGACGCGCCGATCACCGCGATCGTCCGCACCACGATCGCGGTGGTCGACGGGCTGCAACAGCAGTGGTTGCTGGAGCCGGACCAGGTGTCCATGACGGCTGAGTTCGAGACGTTCACAGCGACCCTGCGCGCTCGCTGGGGTCGATGACCGCAAGGTGGTGGCCCGGTTCAGTCTGGGGGACCCGTCCGGGCCACCGGTCTTGCGGTAGGTGGCCGACGTGCGCGGTGACTTTCACACGCCGGCCGGGTTCTGGGGGAACCGAACCCGGCAACTGCGCCGACCCCCATTCCCAGGTGTTCGGGCCTGGCGGCGCAGGTACCGGATCTGGACACAAAGATGACAGGCGGCGCGCACAGATTTCGCCCAGGCTGTGCACAGGCCGCCGGATTCTGCGCCAGGATGGAGGTGCACCCCCTGTCCTGATCATCGAGGAGCGATCTACCTGTGGAGTTCCTGCTGCTCGGCTCGCTGGCGGTACGGCGGTCGGGCACACTGCTGGAGCTGGGCGGACCCCGGCAGCGCGCGGTGCTCACCATGCTGTTGCTGCACGCCAACGAAGCGGTCAGCGCGGCCCTGCTGACCGACGCCGTGTGGGACTCTCCCCCGGTCGCTCCCGAGTCGAACCTCCGCACGTACGTCGCCGGGCTGCGCAAGGTCGTCGGCGACCGGCTGGTGACCCGGTCCGGGCACGGCTACCAGCTCACCGTGCTGCCGGGCGAGCTCGACCTCGACGCGTTCGACCAGCTGGTGCGCGACGGTGAGAACGCTCTCACCGAGAACGACGCGGAGTCCGCCGCGGACCTGTTCGGGAAGGCGCTCGCGCAGTGGCACGGCACCCCGACCGCCGAGCTGAACGCGGGACCGCTGCTGCGCGCGGAGCTCACCCGGCTGCAGGAGCGCAGACTCGCGGCCGTCGAGCGGTTCGCCAAGGCGACGCTGGAGCTCGGCAGGTTCGACGACGTGGTGGACCGGCTGCGGCGTGAGACGGCGCAGCACCCGTTGCGCGAGGAGCTCTGGGCGTTGCTGATGCTCGCGCAGGACCGGTCCGGCCGCCGGGGCGAAGCATTGGAGACCTATGCGACGGCCCGCAAGCACATGGTCGAGCAGCTCGGCGTCGAACCGGGCGGGCGGTTGCGGCAGCTGCACCAGGTGATCCTGGAGAGCCGGGTGCCCTCGCCCGCGGCGTTGAGCGCGCACCGGCAGCTGCCGATGGACATCGCCGAGTTCACCGGGCGCGAGTCCGAACTGCGCAGGCTGCTCGAACCGGGGCCGCAGACCACGGTCGTGATCTCCGCGATCGAGGGCATGGCGGGGGTCGGCAAGACCAAGCTGGCTGTGCGGGCCGCCCACCGGCTCGTCGAGCGTTACCCCGATGTGCAACTGTGGGCCGATCTGCACGGGTTCGACGCGGACGAGCTGCCCGCCGACCCGTCCGCCGTGCTGGAGAGCTTCCTGCGGCTGCTCGGCGTGCCGGGCGGGCAGATCCCCGAGTCACTCGAGGACCGGGCCGCGCTCTACCGCGACCGGCTGACGGGCAAGCGCGCGTTGGTGCTGCTGGACAACGCCGCCGGCGAGGACCAGGTGCGGCCGTTGCTGCCGGGCAGCGCGACGTGCGTGGTGCTGATCACCAGCCGCCGCACGCTGTTGCAGCTCGACGGGGTGCGGTCGTTGTTCCTCGACGTCTTCACGCCGCCGGAGGCGTTGGCGCTGCTGTCGCGGATCGCCGGGCACGACCGGGTGGCGGCCGATCGCGAGGCCGCGGAACGGATCGCCGAGATCTGCGGTCACCTGCCGATCGCCGTGGCACTGGCCGCGAAACGTCTCGCTCGACGTCCACAATGGACCGTGCGGGATCTCGTGGACCGGCTCGAACGGGGAGGCGGTCTCGGTGCTCGGGGCGTGTTCGACCTCTCGTACCAGGCGCTGCCGGAGAACCAGAGGCGTCTGTTTCGCCTCCTCGGACTCCACCCCGGCGAGGACGTCACCGCCGACTCCGCCGCCGCCCTCGCCGGGCTGACCGCGCACGAGGCCGGCGACCTGCTGGAGACGTTGCTCGACGAACACCTTTTGCAGCAACACACTCCGGACCGCTACGGCCTGCACGACCTGTTGCGCGCGTACGCCGTGGAGCAGGTGAACGCCGCCGAACCGCCGCCCGCGCGGGCGTTGGCACGGCGCCGCGTGCTCGACTGGTACGTGCACACGTCGTGGCGCAGCGCGCAGCTGCTCAACCCTCAGCGACAGCTGGAGATCGGCCCCGCGGACCCGGCCGTGCACCCGAGGTCGTTCGCCGACCGGGACATGGCGTTGCTGTGGTGCGACACGGAACGCGCGAACCTCGTGGCCGCGATCCGCGACGCCGCCGAGCACGACCTGCCGGAGCACTCGTGGAGCCTCGCTCAATGCCTGTGGGACTTCTTCAACCTGCGCAAGCACTGGGCGGACTGGCTGGACACGCACGGCGTGGCGCTGGCGGCCGCGCGGTCGGTCGGTGACCGGTCGGCCGAGGGCCGGATGCTGATCACGCTCGGCATCGCGTTGCGCGAGGTGCGCCGCCACGACGAGGCGATCGACTGCTACGAGCAGGCGCTCGCGATCTTCCGCGCCGTCGGCGACAGGTCGCGTCAGGTGCCGACGCTGAACAACATCGGCATCGTCCACATGGCGGAGGGCCGGCCGGAGGACGCGCTGGCGTGCTACGAGCAGTCGGCGGAGATCGCGGGCGAGCTGGGCGATCTGCACACGGCGGCGGTGCTGCTGAACAACATCGGGCTGCTGCACTCCGACGCCGGGCGGTTCGACGTGGCGCTGGCGCGGTACCTGCGGGCGCTGGAGATCCGGCAGGAGATCAAGGACCCGTACAGCGAGGCGATCCTGCTCAACAACGTCGGCGAGGTGTACCGGGGGCTGCTCGACTTCACGCAGGCCGTGACGTACGTCGAGCGGGCCCTGGAGACGTTCCGCGCGATCGGCGACCTGTACGGGCAGGCGGAGTCGCTCGACAACCTCGGGCTCGCGCTCGACGGGCTCGGTGACCGGCGGGGCGCGGAGAAGTGCTGGCTGGAGTCCGCGACCGTGTTCGAGGAGCTCGGCGAACCCAAGGCCCACGAGGTCCGCGCCCGGCTTTGACCGGCCGATCAAGCAAAGCGCGATCCGTGCCGTATCGCGCTTCTTCAGCCTGAGCTGACTGCCCTTCTGGGGCCTGGTCACAACAACTGAAGACGTGAGGACACGGCATGAAGGATCTCTCTTTCGACCCTGACGACCTGGAGCTCGGCGACCTCGCGGTCACCTCCCTGCGCGACTCGGTCGCGTTGCCGGAGTCCGGTGCCTCCGGAGGCGCCTCGTCGTGCTCGTGCGGCAGCTCGTCGTGCAGCAGCTGCACCCAGCCCCAGCTTCCCGCCCAGAACGCATGAGCGAACGCGTGCAGGGAGAAACAGCGCCATACGCACTCGTGCGCCTGGCGGCCCTGCCGCACCCGGACGGCGCTGCGACGGCAGCGCCGTTCCGGCGGGCGGTGGAGACGTTGGCGGCGCTCGAAGCCACGCTGCAGTCGCTGGCGGGTCCGGTGTCGGACCTGTTGCACGACAGCGCCGGCACGCACTCCGACGCCTACCACCGCACAGTCGTGCTGCCGTTGCGCCGCGACGTCCACAACGGACGGATGCCGCGCGCGGCTTTGCTCGCCGAGACCGCTGATCTGGTCTCGCGGTTCCCGCAGTTCGGCACCTGGCTGTCCGCAATGGAGGATCGGGTCTCGGCGATGGCCGAGGTCGAGCGGTTGCTGCCCGAGGCGCTCGACGCCGAACGTGCCGTGCTCGCCTCGTTGTGCGGGGACGAGTCCGTGCGCAAGGCGGCGGTGTTCAGCGGGCGCGACCTCTGGCAGGGGCTCGCGCGGGCCGGTTCGTCCGACAAGCGGGCCCGCAAGGCCGAGCCGACCGTGCTGCGCTACGCCCTGCGCGCGACGTCCAAGACCAGTCCCCTGTCCTGGTACGCGGCGGTCGGCTGGGGCACCTGGTCGCCCGACGCGCCGGAACCCGACTTCGGGACCCCGGTCGCGGTGACGCGGGTGAACCAGGTGTTGCTGTCGCGGTTGATCGCGGCCCTGCTCGCCGACCGGGCGCACGTGGTCGATCATCCCCACCGGCTGGCGCCGGACGTGCACTTCGAGGACGGCCAGGCGAAGTTCCGCCGCGACGTGCCTGCTCGGGGGCCGTTGCGCGCTTACGTCGGCATCCAGGAGGACGTGGAGCTGGCGTCGAGCGCGCCGCTGCAGTTCCTGGTCGGGCTGACCGGGGCGAACCCCAAGGGGATCAGCCCGGCCGAGCTCGCCAGCGCGCTGGCGACCCGGCTGCCCGACGGCGAGTCCGATCGCGCGCAGCACTACGTGGCGTTGTTGCTCGACATCAAGCTCCTGGTGCCGGTGCTGCCGGTCGACCCGCAGGACCCGGCGGCCTGCCCCGCCCTGGCGTCGTGGTTGCGGGACACCGGGCGGTCGGCGCTGGCCGATCGGGTGGTCGAGATCTACCGGGACACGGTGGAGTTCGCCTCGCTGGACGCCTCCGCCCGGCCGGCCGCGCTGGCCGCGTTGTTCTCCGCCTGGGAGTCGCTCGGGGCGCTGGTCGGCGTCGAGCTGGGTGACGTGACGCCGTTGAGCGAGGACGTCGTGCTGCCTCAGCCGGTGCGGCTCGGTCGTGCGCACGGGTACGACGGGGTGCGGTCGCTGGCCGGGCTGACGCCGTTGCTGATGCTGTTCGACCGGCATCTCGCGATCCGCCGGTACTCGCGGGACCTCTTCGTGTCCGCGTTCGGGCGCGGCGGTGTCGCACGACTGGCCGAGTGCGCGCCGTTGATGCACGAGGCGATGTCCGGTGCGCCGACCGGCGGACTGGGTGCGAGCCGGGCCCAGGTGGCGGACCTGGTGCAGGACGGCGTGATCACCGACGAGGTCGTGAGCGCCGCCGCGGACCTGGTGCCGTCGTGGATGAAGACGCGGCCGGTCTCCTACTCGTTCTTCGCCCAGCCGTCGCCTCATGGCCTGGTGGTGAACCACATCTACGACGGCTTCGGCCGCTTCCCCGGCCGGTTCCTCGACCTGCTGCCGCCCGAGGCCTACGCGACGGTCCGGGCCACTTTGGACGGTGTGTTCCCGCGCGGTTTCCTGGAGTACCGGCCGGTGCAGGGCTTCAACCCGAACCTGCACCCGTTGCTGGGCCGCGCGGAGATCGGCGAGGACCCGCGCTGGGCCGACCACACGCCGGACGCCCTGGAGGTCTTCCACGACCAGGAGAACGACGAGCTCCGCCTGCGCCGCCGTGACAACGGAGCGTTGCTCGACGTGCTGTACCTCGGCTACCTGATGCCGATCTCCCTGCCCGACCGCGCCGCCGCCCTGCACGCCGACCTGTCGTGCGGCGCGGCCGACCTGACGCCGTTGCAGCCGGTGTCGTCGGCCGGCGATGTCCGGGTGGCCTCGCGCCTGCGGTACCGCGACGTCGTGCTGGGCCGCCGTTACTGGGACTTCCCGTCTTCTGTCTTGGACGAGGCCTTCGGTTCGGTTGCGGGCGCGACGGCTCTGCGCGCGCGTTTCGGTCTGCCGTCTGAGCTGTTCGCGGGCATGGGTGGCGTGATCACGTCCCGCGAGGACTTCGAGGCCCGCGTGAACGGCCCGAAACCCCAGTACGTCGACCTCCTGAACGCCCTGCACCTGCGCTGCCTCCCGCGCCTCGTCCCCCGCTACGGCGCGCACGTCCGCCTGACCGAAGCACTCCCCGTGCCGTCCGGCCAGGTGCTCGAAGTGGTGGCGGAGACCTACCGGAGGGCCGGATGACCGACGTCGTCTGCTACTACCACGACCCCGTCAAGGCCCCGCTGCTCCGCGACGGCGTCCTCCCGGCGCTCGCCGCGGCCACCTCGGCGTTCCCGGACGTGGTGGGCCACCTCGAACGCCATTGGCTGCACGGCCCGCACGTCCGCGTCGTGCTGTCGGGCCCGTCCAGCCCGACAGCGGCGCTCCTGGTGGCCACCCTGCTGCGCTCTTACCTGGCCTCTGCGCCTTCTGTGGTCGAGCTTTCTGCTGCTGAACTGCTGGCTCACGCCGAGTCCGCCGCGGTGGCCGAACTGCTGCTGCCGCCGTTCACCCCGTTCCACCCCAACAACTCCGTGCACGTGGAACCGACCGACACCTCGCGCGCCGCGGCGTTCCTCCCGCCGGCCCACGTGGCCCTGCGAGCCCACGGCCTCCACCTGGGCATTCCGCTGCTGCGCCCGTCCCTGGGCGTCTCCCGCCCCCTGCTCGCCCTGACCGCGATGGCCGTGCACGCCAGCCGCTACCCGGGCGGCCTCCAGTACGGCTACCACTCGTTCCTCTCGCACGTGGAGGACTTCCTCCTCGCCAGCGACCCATCGGGTGCCGTTAGGTCCAAACTGGACAAGATCTGGGCCGCAAACGCTTCCACAGCCTGTGCCCTGGTCTCCCAGGTGGCGCTGGGCCACCCCACCACCCACCTCGAAGCGGCCTGGCAGACGTGGACCATCGCGCTGCGCCTGTCCGCCGAGGAGAGCTACGACGCGGGCGACCTCTCGTCCGACCCCAACCCCCGCCACGGCGAACGCGCCTACGAGGTGGGCGACCAGGACGCCATCCGCCGCTACAACTACGGCGAGCGAACCACCTTCACCGAATACCACACAGCAATGTGGACGGTCGACCTCTCCTCCCCACCCGTGGCGCGCGCCATGACCGTCTACCGCCTGGGCACCAACGTCCTCTACCAACTCCTCGCCCTCTGCGACGTCACCCCGATGGAGCGCTACGCGGCGGCCCACCTCCTGGCCAACGCGGCACAGCAGGTCCTCGGCACCACCTGGTCCGACCAGTTCGCCGCCCTCCGGAAGACGGGGTGACGCCCGTGCTCGTGCGCCTGCGCCCGGTTGTCCAGGCCACCCCGACCCCCGACGGCCTGCACCTGCGCGGCTGGACGTCGAACTGCACCCTGTCGGGCGGCGCGGGCCTGTGGAAGGTGTGGCAACGCCTGGCCCCGCAGTTGTCTGCCGGAGTGGTGCGGGCCGACCTGGAGGCGCCTGATGCAGCGCCTGCGGTGCGTGCGGCGGTGGCTTTGATCGTGGAGCAGTTGTGGGAGCACGACATGCTCGTGGAGATGCCCGGTTGGGGTGCGGACGCGCCTTCTGCGGACGTGGTGGCGTGGCTGGAGTCTGCGGCGGCGGAGCCTGTGGAGGCCTGGCGGCGGTTGCGCGGGGTCACAGTGGTGGTGTCGGGGAACGGGGTGGTGGCTGGAGCGGCGGTGCGGGCGGCGGAAGCGGTGGGGCTGGCGGTGGAGACCGCGGCCGCTTGCGCGGAGGAAGCGGTGCCGGGGCGATCGGCTGCGGCGGGGAAGGCGGGATCGGAGAGCATCGCCGGTCAGCCGGTACGGGCGGGAGCGTCGGAAAGCGCGGCCGGTCCGCCGTCACAGGCCGGAGCGTCCGAGAGCACGACCCGTCAGCCGGTACAGGCGGCAGCGTCGGAAAACGTGGCAGGTCAACCGACGGCGTCCCCGGTGGTGGAGTCGGCCTCTGCCCGTGACCTCTCCCTTTCCGCCGGCGGCCTGACCGTCGTGGCCGAGTGCGGGACCGAGGTCGGGTACGTCCTGCCGCCCACTACCGAAGCGTCTCTTTCACTCAACACTGAAGTCACTATGCGCACCTCCGCCAGACTCGGCCTCACCGGCGAACCGACCGGAGTCCTCGCCACCCTGATCGGGTGCGCCGCCGTGCATCGACTCGTCTGCGCCGTCGCCGGTCTGCCCGACCCGGCCGGCGAACTCACCTCCGGCTCAGCCGGCTACCCGATGGCGCTGGTCGCCCACGCGTCCCCGCTCACCGCCACCTACCACCCGATCCTCCAAGGCCCACCACCTCAGGACCCGTGGCACGCCCTCGACGCCCTGACCGACGCCGAGCTCGGGCCGGTCGACACCCCGGAGTTCGGCGCGCTCCCCCAGGTGCCGGCCAACCTCGCCACCTCCGGTACCGCGCTCGGCATCGGCACCACCGCGGACGCCGCTCGGCTCGACGCCGCTCTCCACGCCCTCAAGTGCGACGGCGTCATCGGCATCGACGACGTTCACGCGCGCGGGGGCGCGTTGCGGCGGGCAGCGCGGCATCATCGGGGTGAGCCGGCGGATCCCGAGGAGTGGACGGGCGATCCGACCGCGCACCGGTGGTGGAAGGCGTTGACCGCGCGGTTCGCAGTGCCCGCGGTCGTCCGGGCGGACCGGCTCGCGGACGGGGTCTACCGGGCCGAGATCCGGGACAAGCACCAGGTTCTGGCCTGGGCGGTGGAAGCGACGGCCGCGGACGCGGTGGCGTTCGCCGCCCTGGCCGCCGCCGGGTTCGCGCAGGCCGGGTGGGCGGGAACCGCGCACCTCAACGGGGCCGCGCCCACCAGGACGGCCGACCAGCCCGCGTGGGTCACCCGGCAGTGGCACTGGCCGGCGGACGTCCGGGAGAGCGAAGAGCGGCTTCAGCGGGCGATCGCACTGCTGCCGGGCATCGACATCCGGCCGGTGGAGCTCGACCCCGAACTCCGGGCCGCGGGACTGAGGGCGTACCGATGATCACCTACACGTCCCAGGACCCGCCGGTCGTGCGGGCGGACGGCGCACTGACGCTCGTCGGTCCCGGCACGAACGCCTGCGTGCGGTGCGCGGAGAACGCGCGGCTCGCGCAGGCACCGCGGCAGACCCTCAACCTCGGAGGACTCACGGCGCCCGCGTTCGCGCCGTTGGTCGAGGCGATCGAAGGCAGTGCCGCGGTCGTCGCGATCCGGAGCGACCTCGGGCTGGTGTCCACGCACCGGATCAAGCCGGGCACGTGCTGCGAGCCGGTCCAGGAAGCGACCGAGAACACGGCCACGCCCAACGGGGAACTCAGAACACCCAACAGCAAGACCACGGTCGAGGCGCTCAAGGAAGCGATGGTCGACTTCCGCCACGGGCCGGTGACGGCCCTGTTCAAGAGCGGCCACCTGCCGTTGGCGACGGTGACCGCGGAGTTGGACGCGCACACGGTCGGGTACGGGCGCACGGCGTCGTTCGAGGAGGCCGAGAGAACGGCGATCTTCGAGCTGATCGAGCGGATCAACGGCATGCGGCCCCGCCGTCGACCAACGACGGAAGCCTCGTTCGCCGAACTCGGCCCCACCAGAGCGCTGGACCCGGCAACGCTCGGCCTCGACGACGAGAACGACGTCTACCACCCCGACATGAAACTGCGCTGGGTCGAGGGGTGGTCGTACACGCAGGGCAAGAAGATCCTGGTGCCGGAGCAGATCGCGTACTGGGGTGTGCCGGGTGAGAGGTTCGTGCACGAGACCTCGAACGGGTGCGGGCTCGGCAACAGCCTGACGGAGGCGGTGTTGCACGGGCTGTTCGAGGTCGCGGAACGGGATGCGTTCCTGATGGCCTGGTACGGGAAGACGCCGCTCAGAAGGATCAAGCTGCCGGACGACCCGCTGCTGCACCACCTCAAGGACCGGCTCGAAGAGCTCGGCTACGAACTGCTGTTCCTCAACGCCACCAACGACATGCGCATCCCGGCGGTCATGACCCTGGCGAGGGCGACGCGCACAGGCTTGCCCCAGGCGTTCTTCGCGGCCGGTGCCAGCCCCGACCCGGTCAGGGCCATGCGGTCGGCGGCGGTCGAGGTGGCGGTGGACGTCGAGGCCTTCGCGGACCGGGTCAGGACCAAGCCGGAGGACTACGAACCGGCCAGGCTGAAGCGGTTGCTCGAAGACCCGAGGCTGGTCAGGACCATGGACGACCACGTCGCAGTCAACACGCTCGAAGGAGCCAGAGAGCGGTGGGCGTTCCTGGTCAGCGACGAACCCCCGCACCACCTCGAAGGCCAGAGAACGCACACCGATCTCAAGCACCTGCTCGACAGCTGCACGAGAGCGATGAGCCTGGAAGTGATCGCCGTCGACCAGTCGGACCCGCACACGGTGAACACGCTCGGCCTGCACGCGGCCAAGGTCGTCGTGCCCGGCGCGCTGCCCATGACGTTCGGCCACCGCAGGACCAATGGACTTCCCCGGCTCGTCCTCAGGCAGACGCACCCCCACCCGTTCCCCTGAGGAGTGAAGCTGTGACCTGGACCGGCCTGCACTGCAGGGTGAACTGGAACCGCGCCGACCTCGACACGTTCGTCGCCGAGTCGCTGGCGCCGGCGATGGCGGGCCACGAGTGGTACTTCCTGCGCTATTGGGAGACCGGACCGCACCTGCGCGTCAGGTTCAAGGACGCCGCAGCCACCGAGGAGCTCAAGGAGACCCTCGAGAAGCTCATCGCCGACCAGACCTTCGCACAGGAACCCGACGAACCCGGCTGGCTCCCCCACGGCGACGTCCGGGAGGTCGAGTACGTCCCCGAGACCGAACGCTACGGCGGCCCGAAGGCGCTGCCGATCGCGGAAGAGGTGTTCTGCCACAGCACCCAGGTGGCCATCGCGGTCCTGAAGGCCACGAAGACCGACAGCGCGAGGCTGACGGCCGCCATCGACCTCACCATCGCCACGGCCAGGGCGCTCGACCTCACCCTGCCCCAGGCCGCGGGATGGTTGCGCAGCCTCGGTTCGGGCTGGCGCAACGTCCAGGAGCAGGCGCCGGCCCCCACGATCGGGTCGCAGCACGCCGCGAACCAGCTGCTCGCCAAGCGCGGCCGGGACCTGGCGGCGCGATGGCACCGCGACCCGCGAGGCGCGATCGCCCACTGGCGCAGCACGATCAAGGAGGCCAACGACCGGATCGGCGGCTGGCTGCCCTACGTCTGGGCGTCGCAGCTGCACATGCTGCTCAACCGCATGGGCATCACCCCCAACGAAGAGCGCATGATCTGCTGGACCACCGCGGCCGCCGCCATGTCCCCCAACGGCCTCACCGACTTCCACGACGACAACGAGACGGCGCCCGACCGCCGCTACCTGGAGGCGAGCAAGTTCCTGCCGGGCTTCACCGACCAGCTGCCGAGGAAGTCGAGCACCCCGAGGCAGTCCTGGCCCGCCACCACCGCACTGCCCTCCACAGTGGACACCGACACGCTGAGAGCGAGGAGGACCAGCCGGGACCTCACCGGCGACCTGAGCGCCGAACAGCTCGGCACCCTGCTCTGGAACGCCATGTCGCCCAGGGACGGCCGATGGCCCTACCCGAGCGCCGGAGCCCAGTACTGCGCCAGGATCAGGATCATCGCCCTGAACGTCGACGGCCTCGCCAGAGGCCGTTACGAGGTCAACGAGGTCGAGCGCGCGCTCACGTGGTTCGGCGAGGCTCCGTCCATCGAGGACCTCGAAGCCACGTCGATGTGGTTCGGCCCGGGCACGACGGAACTCGCCGGCACGCCCGCGGTCCTGGCCCTCTACATCAGACTCGGCAGCCTGAGGCAGACCTACGGCCTCAGAGCACTCCGATTCGCGTTCACCGAGGCAGGGCACCTCGCGCAGAACCTCACCGTCACGGCGGCCAACCTCGGCATCCGGACGGGCCTGGTGGGCGGGTTCTACGACGACATCGCCCACGACGTCATCGGGCTCGACGGCGTGGACGACGCACTCGTCTACTTCCTGCCGCTGGCCTCAGATCTCGACTGAGTCCAGCAGCACGTCGACGGTCGGTTCGATCGCGGCCGCCGCCCGCGCGTCCCGGAACCGGCGTTCGATGCCCAGGTCACGGCGGAACGCCGCGTCCCCGCACACCTTCATCGCCAGATCCGTCACGGCCACCGCGGCCTCGGTCGCGGTGACCGCCAGCAGCCGCACGCGGTCCACCGACCGTTCCGGGTGCCACGTCACCGCGGACAGGGTGTCGTTGTACAGCACCCGCACCGAGTCCGTCCGCAACCGCATGCGCGCGAGGTCCGGCCGGGTGCGCGGATCATCGCGCCCCAGCACGCCGATCGCCGCCGCGAGCGACCCCTCCATCAGCCCCAGCGACACCGCGGCCCCGAGCACCATGAACCACGGGAACGCCAGTTCCCCGGACCACAGCCGGTTCGACGCCGGCACCCGCACGGGGTCCGCCTGCACGCACGTGGCGACGGTCCCGCGCAGCCCCATCCCGGCATGGTCGGCGGGCACCAGCAACCCCGGCGCTTCGGCGGGCACGAGCCACAATCCCGAGCCGCACGACCAGACGTAGCTGTCCGCCTCGCCGGCCGCGATCACCCAGTTCTTGCGCGCCCGCACCTGAACGACGTCGCCGTGCGACGACGCCTCGCCGGCCGAACCGAAGGCGGCCAGCGTCGACAGGTGCCGCCCGGCCGCGATCTCGGCCCGCAACCAGTGCGGGCCCGACCGGTCCAGCACCGCCGCCGCCGAGTAGTGCGACCGCAGCACGGAGGCCGTCGCGGCACACACGCGGGCGACCTGCTCGACCACCCGGCCGGCCGACCGCACGTCCTGGCCTCCCCCGCCGACCGTCCGGGAGATCGTCATCCCCAGCAACCCCTTGGCACCCAACGCGTTCAGCGCGGCACGGGGGAAGCGGGAGTGCTGATCGACGTCCGCGGCGTTCGGCGCCACCACCGTCTGCACGATGCGGAGCAGGTCCGCCCGGTAGGTCACGTGGGTGGGTAGAGCGAGTAGGAGGGGAAGTTGCCGTACGGCCGTTCGTCGGGCGGGCCCTCTGTCACGGCGTGCACCAGCAACGATCCGCCGACGAACGCACCGCGCCACGACGCACCACGCCCACCGAACACCTCGTCCCGGTCACCCCGCGACCGCGGCTTGTTGATGCCGACCTTGAACGCCTGGACGTCCTCGCTCAACCGGCGGGCGGTCGCCTCGTCGTCACAGGCCAAGGACGCGACCAGGGCACCGTTCGAGGCGTTCATCGCGGCCAGCAGCTCGGCCTCGGTGTCCACCAGCACGATCGTGTCGACCGGGCCGAACGGCTCCGCGTGGTGCAGCGGCGACGACCGCGGCGGGTCGAGGATCGCCACCGGCGCCAGGTAGGCCGCGGTCTGCTGCCCCGGCAGGAAGTGCCCGCCGTCGAGCAACCCCCGGTACAGCGGCACCCCGCCCGCCCGCACGGCCTCCTCGACGACGTCCCCGAGTTCCTTGGCCTTCGCGTCGTTGATCAACGGCCCGAAGTCCAGCACGGGCAGCTCGTCCTCGGGCGAAGCGACGGCGAGCGGGTGCCCGAACTTCACGTCCCGCACCGCGGGCAGGTAGACGCTGAGGAACTTGTCGAACAACGACCGCTGCACGACGTAGCGCGGGTAGGCGGTGCAGCGCTGCTTGCCGTAGTCGAACGCCTTGCGGATCTGGGTGCCGAGCATGTCCCAGGAGTCGGTCTCCCAGATGCCCCAGCAGTTCAGGCCCTCCTGCTCCAGGACGTGCCTCCGGTTCGAGTCGACCAGGCGCGTCGCAATAGCGCTGCCGACATCACGACCGCCCACAAAGGACACACAGCCCAGGAACGAGGACCCGACCAGCACCGGTGCGAGCTCCGACCCGCTTCCGGACACCAGAGTCAGCGGCAGCCCCGACCGAACGGCCAGCGCGGTCGCCAAAGTGAGACAACTGACGCCACCGTCGGTCGGCGCCTTGGCGATGACGGCGTTGCCCGCCAGCGCCTGCACCAGCATCGCGTGCATCAGCACGCTCATCGGGTAGTTCCACGAGGCGATGTTGCTGACCGGGCCGTTCAACGGGCCCCGGCCGGCCAGCATCGTGTCGATCTCCTCGACGTACCAGCGCACCCCCTCGATGCACCGATCCACGTCCGCCGTCGCGAGCCGCCACGGCTTGCCGATCTCCCACACCAGCAGCAACGACAGCAGGTCGCGATGCTCGGTGAGGGCGTCCAGCGCCGCCGTCACCCTGGCCTTGCGGTCGGCCAGGGGGACGTTGCGCCACTCGATGTGCTGGTCGACGGCCGCGACGACCGCCCGTCCCGCGACGTCGAAGTCGAGGAAGGGCGGGCCCGCGATGGTGGAGCCGTCGACCGGGCTGGTGGCGGGCATCGGTTCGCCCGCACGACTCCACTCGCCGCCGAAGTGGTTGAGCAGCCGGTCTTCGTGGAACGCCTCCGGCGCGACGGACACGCACCGCGAGTACACGTCGTGCCAGGAGGTTCCGGGCTTGAGGATCAACGACATCGGAGCGCCCTCCAGTGCTTTGATCAGCGATTTTGCACGTGCTGCCAGCCGAAACGACCCTTGATGCACAGGTTTCCGCGCGTGACAGTGCTTTCGTGCGGAGACGTGACCTTCACGATCTCGTTGTCCTGCACGTGCAGGGTGAGGTTGCACCCGACCCCGCAGAACGTGCAGATGGTCGTCGTCTGCGTCTGGGCCTCTTCGTCCCAGGTGCCGTCCTCGCGCTTGTCGTGCTCGCGCTTGAAGCTCAGCGCACCCGTGGGACAGACCTCGATGCAGTTGCCGCAGTAGACGCAAGCGCTTTCGGGCAACGGCGTGGAGAACTCCGTGGAGATCCGCGAGTCGAACCCGCGGCCCGCGACCGAGATCGCGAAGGTGTTCTGCCACTGGTCGCCGCACGCGTCCACGCACTTGTAGCACATGATGCACTTGCTGAGATCCCGGACGTACAGCGGATTGTCCACTTTGGCCGGTTGCCGCACGGTGGCGGCGGTCTGGCCGTCGGGCTCGTCGTGCTCGCCAGGACGGCGGTCGTCCCGGTCGGTCGACGGCGGCGCCGGCGGGCCGAAGCGGGAGGGGTCGGCGCCGCACGCGGACATCCACTCGTCCACGTGCGGCGTGGTGGAGAGGTCCGTAGCGGACCCGAGAAGTTCCAGTACCAGCTTGCGGCTGTGGTTCGTGCGCTCGGAGTCGGTCTTCACGACCATGCCCGGCTCGACCTTGCGCGAGCACGACGGCACGAGCGTGCGCGATCCCTCGACCTCGACCATGCAGACGCGGCAAGCGTTTGCGGGCTTCAACGTGTCGCCGTAGCACAGCGTCGGGATCGATTTCCCTTGTGCCGTGCAGGCATCCAGGATCGTGGCACCCTCCGGCACCCGGACGGACTCGCCGTCCAGCGTCAGCTCGACCAAGCGCTTCGGCAGGCCGATCTCAACGATGGTCATGATGCCGCCTCCTCCGCGTAGCCGAGCCGGTACAGGGCCGATTCGATGGCGTTCCAGGCCGTCTGGCCCAGACCGCAGATGGACGAGTCGCGCATGACCTGCCCGACCTCCTTCAGCAGCTGGAGGTCCTCGGCCGACGTGCTCAGCGGGCGCTTGCCCACGAGCCGCGCCATCGCCTCCTCCTGGCGCACGGTGCCGATCCGGCACGGCACGCACTGGCCGCACGACTCGTCGCGGAAGAACGCGGCGATGCGCAACAGGAACGCGCCCAGGTCGGCCGTGTCGTCGAGGACGAGCACGACGCCGGAGCCGAGCGTGGTGTTCGCCGCCCGCGCGTCCTCCATGGTGAGCGGCAGGTCGAGCTCGTCCGGGCGAACGAACCCGCCTGCCGCCCCGCCGAGCAGTACCGCTCGCAGCTCCCGGCCTGGCGGCACGCCACCCGCCAGATCGAGGAGTTCTCCGAGCGTGGTGCCGAACGGCACCTCGTACACGCCCGGACGACTGACGTTGCCCGACAGGCAGAAGAGCTTCGGCCCGGCCGAGCCGGGGGTGCCGATGGCGGTGTAGGCCTCGCACCCCTCCGTGAGGATCACCGGCACGTTGACCAGCGTCTCGACGTTGTTGACCACCGTCGGCTTGCCGAAGAGCCCCGACTCGACCGGGAACGGCGGCTTCGAGCGCGGCTCGCCGCGGAAGCCCTCGATCGAGTTGAAGATCGCCGTCTCCTCGCCGCAGATGTACGCGCCGGCGCCGCGACGGATCTCGATGTCGAACGAGAAACCCTGGTGGCCCATGATGTTCTCGCCGAGGAAGTTGCGCTCACGAGCACGAGCGATCGCGTTGCGCAGCAGGTGCAACGCCCGCGGGTACTCGCCGCGCAGGTAGAGGTAGCCGCGCGAGCAGCCGGCCGCGAACCCGGCGATCGTCATCGACTCGATCACCGCGTACGGGTCGCCCTCCATCAGCAGGCGGTCCTTGAACGTGCCGGGCTCGCTCTCGTCCGCGTTGCACACCAGGTAGTGCGGTCGCACGGGTTGGCGGGCGGTCGCGTCCCACTTCCGTCCTGTCGGGAACGCCGCACCGCCGCGGCCCATCAGCTTCGCGTCGGTGACCTCGCGAATCACCCCGGACGGCCCCAGGAGGAGGGCTGTCCGCAACGCCGCGTAGCCGCCCGTCGCCCGGTAGTCGTCGAGCGACTCCGGATCGACGACGCCAACCCGTTTGAGCAGCCGCAGACCAGGGGTACCGGCCTGCGGCACCTCCGCGCGCTCACCGTCCACGTGGGAGGGACTGGCGGCCGCCACCGCGATCACCTCCTCGGCGGTGGTGGGCGCCAGGAGCTGCTCCGCCGCCACCTCCCCCGCCTCGAACGCGAGCGCCACCGGAGCCTTCTCACACACCCCGAGACACGGGCTGCGCAACCAACCGCTCTTCGCCCCCGCCGGTCCGAGCTCGCTGGTCAGCCTGTCGCACAACGACTTCGCGCCGTTGATCTGACACGCGAGGTCGACGCACACGTGCGTGACCCTCGCCGGGCGTTCGGTCAGCGAGAACAACGAGTAGAAGCTCGCCACCCCGTACGCCTCGGCGGGCGGGATGTGCAGGACGCGGCAGATGTGGTTCAGCGCGCCCTGGCTGATCCAGCCGACCCGGTCGTTGACCGCGTGCAGGGCGGGCAGGAGCTGGTCCCTGCCCATCCCCGCGAACAGGTCGACGACCACGCGTTCGGACTCGGACGGTTCGACGTCGAGCAGTTTGAGATCCACTCAGCCCACCTTCACCGGAAGCTTGGCCAGCTTGTCGATTCGAATGGCCGCGGCCTTGTACTCGGCGGTCCCCGCGATCGGGCAGGTGGCCTCGATCGTCAGGACGTTGACGTCGATCTCGTCCGGGAAGTGGAACGTCATGAAGACGAGCCCCGGCGTGAGACCCTCGTCGATCCGCACCGGCGCGACGATCTGCCCGCGCCTGCTGGTGATCGACACCTCCTCGCCGGCCTCCACCCCGAGCGCACGCGCGTCCTCCGGGCACAGGTCGAGCGTCTCGCCGACGCGCAGCGGCGACTCGAAACCGGCCGACTGCACCCCGGTGTTGTAGGAGTCGAGCCGGCGGCCGGTGGTGAGCCGGAACGGGAACTCCTCGGTCAGCTCGTCGACGGGCGGGCTGTGCGGCACCGGCGAGAACGTCGCGGGCATGCCGCGCTTCACCGGGTCCTCCTCCCAGAGCCTGCCGTGCAGGAAGCTGGGTTCGAGGGAGTCCTCATCCGGGCACGGCCACTGGATGCCGCCGAGCTTCTCCAGCCGGTCGTAGGTCATGCCGGTGTGGATCGGCGACAGGCTGCGCAGCTCGTCCCACACGTCCTGGCCGGTCTTGTGCTCCCAGTCCGCACCGAGCCGGTGGGCGATCTCGCCCATGATCTCGATGTCGTCGCGGGCGCCTTCCGGTGGCGTCAACGCCTTGCGGACGCGCTGGACCCGGCGCTCGCTGTTGGTGAACGTGCCGTCGGTCTCGCACCAGGCTGCCGCCGCGGGCAGCACGACGTGCGCGAGCTGCGCGGTCTTGGTGAGGAAGATGTCCTGCACCACCACGTGGTCCAGATTGGACAGTCGCTTGATCGTGTGCTCGCAGTCGGCCTCGGACTGCACCGGGTTCTCGCCGATGATGTACACGGTGGTCATGTCACCGCGTTCCATCGCCTCGAGCATCTGGGTGAGGTTCCAGCCCTTGGCGGCCTTGAAGTTCGAGCCCCACGCGTCGTTGAACTTCTTGGCGACGTCCGGGTCGGTGATGTCCTGGAAGCCGGGCAGCCGGTCCGGGATGGCGCCCATGTCGCCGCCGCCCTGCACGTTGTTCTGCCCGCGCAACGGGTTCAGGCCCGCGCCGTAGCGGCCGACCTGGCCGGTGAGCAGCGACAGGTTGATCAGGCTGAGCACGTTGTTGGTGCCGTTGTGGTGCTCGGTGATGCCGAGCGTCCAGCTGAGCTGGCCGCGGTCCGCCTTGGCGTAGGCGTGCGCCAGCTCGCGGATCAGCTCCGCGGGCACCCCGGTCTCCAGCTCGGCGACCGGCAACGTCCACGGCTCGACGGCCTTCACGAACTCCTGGAAGCCCTCGGTCGCCCGCTCGACGAACGACATGTTCGTCAGGTTCGAGGCGATGATCTCGCGGGCGATGGCGTGCGCCAGCGGGATGTCCGTGCCGACCTTGAGCCGCAACCACTTGTGCGCCCACTTGCCGGTGCTGGTCAGCCGCGGGTCGACGACGTAGAGCTTCGCGCCCTTGTTCACGGCCTTCAGCACGTGCTGGAAGAAGATCGGGTGCGCCTCGCGCGCGTTCGACCCCCACAGGACGATCAGGTCGGCGTCCTCGATCTCCTGGTAGGAGGAGGTTCCGCCGCCGCTGCCGAACACCTTGGCGAGGCCCGCCACGCTCGGCGCGTGACACGTGCGGTTGCACGAGTCGACGTTGTTGGTCCCGATGACGGCCCTGGTGAACTTCTGGGCCATGTAGTTCATCTCGTTGGTGGCCCGCGCACAGGAGAACATGCCGAACGCGTCCGGGCCACCGAGCGCGACGTTCCTGCGGAAGCCCTCTGCTGCCTTGTCCAGCGCCTCGTCCCAGCTCGCCGGTCGCAGGACGCCCGCGTCACGCACCAGGGGCTGGGTGAGCCGCACGTAGGGCTCGGTCTTCTTCCGCCTGCTCATCGTCTGCACCTCCTCCCCACATACTGTATGCAATCTTCTGTACGCGCTAGCCCCTGTTGCGGTTTCTTGACGACGAACCGCGGTGAGAGAAGGGGACTATCGCGTCATAGATCGCATCTATGAAGAGGTTGTGCGGCAGGCGTTCCGGAACTCACGCCCTGATGGACAGGGCTCGCACCTCAGCGGATCGAGTCCTCGATCGACCGCAGCGTGGCCTGCAGGACGGCGTCGCGGTGCACCCCCGCCGGCAGCGCCCGCGCCACCGACACCGCCCCGATGAGCGACGCCACGAGCGCCCACGCCCGTTGCCTGCGCTCCTCCTCGTCGCCGGGCATGGCGGGCACCATCAGCGCGACCATCTTGGAGATCTGCAACTGGTAGACCTCGCGCACCGCGTCGCTCGCCCGCGCCACGTCCACCGTCAGCGCCGCCAGCACGCAGCCGCCGGCGACGTCCTGGCAGTGCTCGTCGCTCAGGTACGTGCCGAGGAGCTCGACGAGCCTGCGACGACGCTCGTCCCGGTCCTCGACGCGGAGCGACTCGAACTCGGGGCTGACGTACTCCCGGATCACCTGTTCCAGCAGGCCTTCCTTGCTGCCGAAGTGGGAGTAGATCGCGCCGGAGGTGACGTCGGCCGCGGCGGCGAGCGCGTCGACGCCCACGCCGTGGAAGCCCTTCTCCTTCAACGGACGCGACGCCGCCGCCAGGATCGCCGCCCTGGCCTGCTCCTTGTGCTCCTTCGCGTACCGCACCCAGAAACTCCCCACTTGACTTCCACCGGGGCCATGATCATACGATAACGCTCGTTACATAGCGATCGTTATTCTATTCGTCCGTGAGGGGACCATGAGCGCAAACACCGCTGTCACGCGCACCGTCGACGTGGACGGCACGCCGTTCGCCTACCGCGAGGCCGGCCCGCAGGAAGGGGTGCCGCTGGTGTTCCTGCACCACTTCACGGCGGTGCTCGACGACTGGGACCCGGCGGTCGTGGACGGCCTGGCCGCGCGGCACCGGGTCGTGCTGGTCGACCTGCGCGGCGTGGGCCGATCGGGTGGCACGACACCGGACAGCGTCGAGGCGATGGCCGACGACGTCGCGAAGTTCGTGCGGGCACTGGGATTCGCCGAGGTGGACCTGCTCGGCGTGTCGATGGGCGGCATGATCGCGCAGGTGCTCGCGGAGAAGGAACCCGCGCTGGTGCGCAGGATCGTCCTCGCCGGCACCTCACCGGCCGGGGACGCGGGCGCGGGCAACGCGCTGGCTCTGCTGCAGAGCGCGTTGCAGCAGTCGGCGGCGGAGGGCAAGCACCCCAAGCACCTGCTGTTCTTCTCCCCCACCACGACGAGCCAGCAGGCCGCCGACCGGTTCCTCGCCCGGTTGAACGAACGGGTCGAGGACCGCGACGCCGAGGTCACGAACGAGACCATCGGCGCCCAGGCGACCGCGCTCGCCAAGTGGGAGCAGGGGTCGCCCGACGGACTCGCGCACGTCCGGCAGCCGGTGCTGGTCGTCAACGGGGACAACGACGTCATGACGCCGACGATCAGCTCGTTCACCCTCGCGCACCACCTGCCGAACGCCCGGCTGAGCATCTACCCGGACGCGGGCCACGGCGCGTTGTTCCAGCACCACGAGCTGTTCGTCGAGCAGGCGCTGGAGTTCCTCGGCGCGTGAGACCCCGGCCGGGGTCTCACGCCTTGGCGAACGACGGGACGAAGGCCGGCAGCACGGACGCCAGCTCGGCGCCGGCCTCCGCCTTGGTCTGGCCGAACATGATCACTTCGGAGATGAGCGTGCCGCGGCCCAGGTAGGCGTAGCAGGCGAACGGGGCCACGGTCTGGTCGAGCGTGGCCTCGCAGTACGCGTAGAAGTCGTCCACGCCCTCCGGCTTGGCGATCGTCGTGAGCTGCTCGACGCTCCGGGTGCTCGCGCAGGCGGCGAGCCCGGTCTCCAGCCTCTTCACCAGCACGGCCGCCGGGCGGTCGGCCATGGCGTGGACCTGCTGGAAGACCGTCGTCCGCCCCGTCCAGAGCCGTGACCGGGCGACCGAGACGCCGTCCGCGTGGATCTGGCTGCCCCCGCAGTACAGGGCCACGGCCTGGCTCGGGTCACCGATCTCGGCATCGGTCGCCGGCGTGTTCGTCTTGACCTGACCGCCGCGCGCGGCGAAGGCGTCCGGTGGTGCGATCGCCGCCTTGGCCCGCTCGTTCAGCTCGGCGGGCGTCGGTGCCGCCGTCGTCGTGGTGCTCGGGGTGGACGTCTGCGGCGCGGCCGCGGGTTCGGCGGTGCACCCGGCCGTCAGCGCGACGAACGCCACGACGGCAGCACAAATCCTCGTGTTCATCTGATTCCCCCAGAATCGCGCCCGCCAACAGGCTCGGGGAAATTGAAGCAGATCGGTCACAGCGCGCGACGGGCACCCAAGCGGGAGAAGGCGTCCGACACCTCGCACAGGAACGCGGTGTCGCCGTCCAGATCCGGTGCGCCCGCACCGGGTTCGACCCTCGCCGGCGGCACCCCGCGCGCCGCGATGGCGGTGGCGACGACCGCGGCCTCGACCTCCGCCGGGCTCGCCGCGAGAGCCCGTGCGGCGGCGGCCACGTCGGCGTCGCGGCACGGCTGGAGGTCCAGCAGGCCGTCGCGGATCTCGATCACCCGCCGGTACAGCCGCATCCGCATGTTCCACCAGCCGACGCGCGGGTTGAGCGCGATCCGCGGGTCCGCGTCGGCGAGCGCCCGCCAGAGCGGGGCGAGCCGGACGTACTGCCGGTGCCGGCGCCGCCAGGCAGCGACGGCGGGCAGCGCGGCGCCGACCAGCACCACGACGTGGGCGGCGTTGGGCAGCACCGCGCTCATCCAGAAGCTCCAGCCCAGCTGGTAGGAGTACTCGAACCGGCTCGCCCCGACGCGCACGACCCGGTTCACGAGGTACACCAACGCCATCGCCGCGCCCGTCGCGATCAGCCGCAGCCCGAGCCGCAGCGCGCGGTCGGACGTGGTGCGGGCGTAGCGCAGCCCGAGCCGGATCACGTTGCCGAACGCGGGCGTCAGCGTCAGCAGGTACGCCGTCCAGTACTCGAGCACCCACGGCGCCTGCGGCAGCAGGCTCGGCGCCAGCGCGAAGCACAGGCACATCACGCCGAACATGCCCGCCGTCCACCACGTGCTCCACCGGCTGCGCCGCAACCCGTTGAGGTGCGCCAGCAGGTCGTGCGCCGACCACGCGACGAGCACCATGCCCGCGTGCCCGAGCAACCGCGACAGCGTGCCCAGCCCGGTCAGGCGTTCCAGCAGCTGCTGTCCCGCCGGGGTGAGCACGGTCAGCGACACGGCGAGCCCCAGGAACAGCCGGCGGATCGCGTCCTGGCCGCCGCGCCAGCCCAGCGCCATCAGCCACGCGGCGGCGGGCGGCACGTACCGCAGCAGCAGCTCACCCATGGAAGCCGTCGAACGTGTCGCGGAGGCGGTCGGCCAGCGTGGTGCCCGTGTGCACGCGCTGGCGGATCATGGTGGCGAGCAGCTCCGCCTCCTGCTCCTCCTCCGTCGAGTACCCCGCGCGGCCGAGCACGCGCCGCACCAGCGCCGGGTCGAGGCTGGGCAGCAGGAGCTCCGCGAGCTCGGTGAGACTCGCCGACGCCGGGTAGTGGTCGCACAGCACGTGGCTCAGCTCGTGCAGCACGATGTGCTCCTGGTGGAACGGCGCGGTCTCCTCCTCGAAGAAGATCATGTCGGCGGCGTCGGTGGCGATCCACAGGCCGCACACGCCGGTGAGCCCGGCGACGGGCAGCAGGTGGATCGGCCGGCCGCGGCGCGCGGAGATGCGGTCCGCGAACGACCTCACGTCGAACGGGACCGGGACGTCCAGGCCGCGCAGGAGCTTTCTCAGCCTCCGCGCGCTCACTTCGAGCCGTCCTCCTGAGGCAGGCCTTCGAGCTCCCGCACCCGTTCCACCATCTCGGCGATGGTGGCGAGGCTCTTGTCCGAGAGTCCACGCGCTCGCAGGGCGAGCCGCCGCACCGGCGCGTCGCGCAACGCGGTGAGCAGCGACAGCTCGGCGTCGATGCGGGCCGCCTCGTCGTCGTCGAAGAAGTACGCGGGCGGCACCCCGAAGAAGCCCGCCAACGCCTCGACGTGCCGCTTCGTGGGGTTGTCGCGCACGCCCTTGCGCAGCTGCCACAGGTAGGTGGCGGAGATCGTGGGGCCGCCCTTGGCCCTGATCGCCTCGGCGACCTCCTCGAAGGTGTACTCGCCGCCGTCGTCCGCCCGCACCGTGCGGAACAGGTGGTCGACCCGCGACGCGAGCACGCCTTCGTCTTCTGACATGGAGGCATCCTACCGATCAGCTCATGAACTCCCGTGACACGAAAGTGCCCTCTCGGCCCCACACCAGTTGACAGCGGCTGGACATCTCAGTTTACTGCGGTGGGCTGCCTCATGAACTGAGGCAAATGGAGGGGGATTCCATGCTGGGAAGGATGCTTGCCGCCGTCAGCACGGCGGCACCGCTGTTCACCGGATCCGCACTGGGGGCCGACGCCTCGGGGGAGGTGGTCCAGGCCGGGTCACCGCACTAGCGCGACTGCACACCTCCCGGCCGGGAAAACCGAGGCAGCGCAGACCTGGGGGAAGGGGGGACGGGGACCGGTGGGTGACGCTCCGGTCCCCGTTTTCACCGCTCTGTCACAGGTCCCTGCGGTCCAGGTGCTTGTGCAGCAGGCGGTCCAGCTCCCCGCGCACGTCGAGGCCGCGGGTGAGCCCGAGCATCGCCCGCGCCAGCATCGACACCGGTTCCTGGTCCCCCACGACGAGCCCGATCTGCGGCACCCGCTGGGGATCCTCGATGCGCACCACCCGCATGCCTTCGGGCGTGCCGAACATCTGCAACCACGCGTGCGCGATCACGCTCGACCACTTGCGCGTCGCCACGTGCGCCCACAACGTCGCCACGGTGTCGGCCTCGATCACCGGCACGGGCTGCACGCCGTTGTCGGCGAACACCCCGTCCAGGATCCGGCGGTTGCGCATCTTGGACGTCAGCAGGCACAACGGCAGCGCGGCCACGTCCGCCCACCGCGCCACCGGGCGTTCGGCGATCTCCTCGTCGGCGGGCGTCAGCAGGACGTACCGCTCCTCGTACAACGGCATCGCCCGCACCGAACTGTCCACGTAGGTCATGCCGAGGTCGAGCTCGAACTCCTCGAGCCCGCGGGTGATCTCCTGCGAGGACAACGACTCCAGCGTCACGCGGACGTGCGGGTAGCGCTCGCAGAACGGGGTCGTCAGCAGCGGCGCGGTCGGAAGCGCTGTCGGGATCGCCCCGATCCGGAGGATTCCCGACAGCGACTCCCTCATGCGGGACAGGTCCTGCCGCAGCGCGTCGCGGTCGGCGAGCATGCGGTGCGCCCACAGCAGGACCCGTTCCCCCTCCGGCGTCAGCGACTCGAACCGGCGGCCCCGGGACACGATCGGCACCCCGAGCTCGCGTTCGAGCTTGCTGATCGCCGCCGACAACGACGGCTGGGACACGTGACAGGCCGCGGCGGCTCGCGCGAAGTGGCGTTCACGGGCCAGGGCGACCAGGTACTCCAGCTGTCGCAGCAACAACTCAGGACACCAGCGACGTGCGGGAGAGCAGGTCGATCGCCGCGTAGACGTGCCGCAGCGTCGGCGCCGGCACGCGGGTGAGCTCGGCGATCTCCACCACCGCGGCGATGATCGCGTCGTGCTCCAGGCGCTTGCCCGCCTCCAGGTCCTGCAGCATCGACGTCTTGTGGTGCCCGACCCGGCGGGCGCCGTCGATGCGCTTGTCGATCGAGATCTGCGGGTCGCAGCCCGCGGCCCGCGCGATGGTCAGGGTCTCCGCCATCATCTGCGCCACCAGGTCGCGGCTGTCGTCGTGCTCGCAGATCTCCACCATGGTCGCGCGAGTCAGCGCGCTCAGCGGGTTGAACGCGACGTTGCCCATGAGCTTGATCCAGATGTCCTCGCGGACGTCCTTCTCCACCGGGCACTTCAGCCCGCCCGCGATCATCGCCTCGCTCAGCGCGACGCACCGCGGGGAGATGCTGCGGTCCGGTTCGCCGATCGAGAACCGGGTTCCTTCCAGGTGCCGGATGACACCGGGCGACTCGATCTCCGTCGAGCAGTAGACGACGCAGCCGATCGCCCGTTCCATGGGCAGCACGGCGGTGACGGACCCACTGGGGTCCACGGCCTCGATCCGGTGCCCCTCCAGGGGATGCCCGGTCATGCCGTGGAAGTACCACCACGGAATCCCGTTCTGCGCCGCGATCACAGCGGTGTCCTGCCCCATCAACGGGGCCAGCAGATCGCCTGACGACGCGTAGGAGTACGCCTTCAGACCGAGGAACACGTAGTCGACCTCGCCCACCTCGGCGGGATCGTCGGTCGCATGTGGACGCGCGGTGAAATCACCGCGCGGACTGAGCACCCGCACGCCGTGCTCGCGCATTGCGGCCAGATGGGCACCTCGCGCGATCAGGTGGACCTCCACGCCGGCCCGGTGCAACGCCGCACCGACGTAGGCACCGATCGCCCCGGCTCCGAGAACAGCGATCTTCATAGCACGCCCCGCTCTGCCCCACGGCAAGATTGCATACAGTATACGTACGACCCGACTGTTCTTCTAGTGGCGCGACTCGAAACGTTGCCGGCGGATCCGCGGTCAGACGGGTGCGTCGGGGTGCCGCCCCCACGTCCTCGTACTGGTGGTACGGGGGCGTGGGGGCGGTGCCGCGACGGACCCTGCTGAGCGTGGATGCGCCGCCCACGTTTCGCGTCGCTCCACTAAGTGCTTTTTGCATACGAAAAGCTGTAGTCTGTCGGACATGACCTCTTTGCCCAGTGGCCGCCGGGCACCGCGCGGCTCACTCAGCGCCGCCGCGACCCGCAGGGTCGAACGGCCCGCACCGCTGCGACAAGCCGTCTACGACGCCTTGCTGGAACTCATCGTCAACCGCACCCTCGCCCCCGGCCAGCACCTGGTCGAGGCCGAGCTCGCCGAGTACCTGGGCGTGAGCAGGCAGCCCGTGCGCGAGGCGCTGCAACGACTCCAGACCGACGGCTGGGTCGACCTGCGGCCCGCCCAGGGCGCGTTCGTCCACACCCCGACCGAAGAAGAAGCCGACCAGCTGCTCGCCGTGCGCAGCGTGCTGGAGACGTACTCGGCGAAGCTCGCCGCCGAGCACGCGACCGCCGCCGACGTGAAGCTTCTCAGGAAGCTGCAGAAGGCGGGCGAGGAGGCCCTGGTGGCCGCGAACGTCGAGCGCCTGGTCAAGGCGAACGCCGACCTGCACGCGGCCGTCGCGGCGATCGGCCGCAACAAGGTCCTGTCCGAGATGATCGGGCTGGTCGACCGCCGGGTGCGCTGGTACTACACCCCGATCGCCCGCCCGCGCAGCCGTGACTCGTGGAACGAGCACGCCGAGCTGGTCGCGGCCATCGCCGCGGGCGACGCGGAACGGGCCGGCGAGGTCATGCACGACCACGCCGAGCAGACCCGCCAGACGTACCACGACCGCAAGACGTCCGAAAGTTCTACCGAAAGCGACTGAGCGATCACTCTCGGATCACCCAAATCGGTCATTTGGTACCGTACGGGTGATCCGCGACACGATGACGGGCGATTGCATACAAAACGCAGTATGCTGAATCGCATCAGGGGCGGGGTCAACGGAGACCCGCAAGAGGTTTCCCACCGGGTACCCGAGCGATGGGTGTCCGGTGGATCAGACCCCGGCCGCACCCCTGCTCCTCCCGTGCCACAGTGCCTTCCGGGCACTTGCGCGCCCCGGGAACCACCATCGTCAGGAGGAAGACCATGTCCCGCTTCAAGAACTTCGCGCGTTCGCTCACCGAGCCGCGCAACGGCGCTTCCGCGGACGGCCGCGCGCTGGGCCTCGGACTGTCCACCGCGCTGACGGAGCAGCGCAAGGACGCCGAGGCCCAGGCGGCTGTGGCCAAGACGCTCCGCAAGGACGCCGAAGGCCACACGATTCACGGCTGAGAGTCCTTCACAGGAGCGTCTTCCTCGCTCCTGCGCGCACTCTCGGCATCCTCCACGGCGGACTGGGCTGCCCGGCGTGAGGTGTGCAGGCTCCACACCGTCGTGACGGCGAGCGTCACGATGATGACCCCGAGGGACACCACGATCGGGATCTCCGGGGCCCACGAGACACCGTGGTGGTGCATCGCCTCGAAGATGAGCTTGAACCCGATGAACGCGAGCACCACCGCGAGGCCCTTGCTCAGGTGCACCAGGCGGTCCAGGAGACCACCCACCAGGAAGAAGAGCTGGCGCAGGCCCATCAACGCGAACGCGTTGGCGGTCAGCACCAGGTACGGCTCCTTGGTGAGTCCGAAGATCGCCGGGATGGAGTCCACCGCGAACAACAGGTCGGTCGTGCCCACCGCGACCATGACGATCAGCATCGGTGTCACGACGCGCTTTCCGTCGATGCGCGTCGTGAGCGAGGCGCCGTGGTACACCGTCGTGGCCGGCAGGAACCTCTTCACCGCGCGCAACGCGGCGTTCTCCTTGACGTCGGCCTCCTCGGCCTCGTCCTGCTTCAACAGCTTCCACGCGGTGAAGATGAGGAACGCGCCGAAGAAGTAGAACAGCCAGTCGAACCGTGCGATCGCCTGTGCTCCGGCGGCGATGAACACGGCTCGCAGCAACAGAGCCAGGATGATGCCGACGATCAGCACCTTCTGGCGGTACTCACGTGGCACCGCGAACCGGGCCATGATGATGACGAACACGAACAGGTTGTCGACGCTCAGCGAGTACTCGGTGATCCAGCCGGCGAAGAACTCGCCACCGTGGCCGGGTCCGGCGAAGATCGTGACGCCGAGTCCGAAGACGATGGCCAGGCCGACGTAGAAGAGCACCCAGTACAGGGATTCGCGGAACGACGGCTCGTGCGGTTTGCGGACGACGAGGTAGAAGTCGAACGCGATGATGGCGGCGATACCGCCCATCGTCGCGATCCACACCCAGACAGGAAGATCCAACATCCGTGGCTCCTTCGGCGGAAGGGGAGGTCAGCGGGAGGCGGTGGCCTGCGCACGCAGCCGCGCCGCGATGCGTTCGTGCAGCCACAGGAAACCGATGGCCCAGCCGAAGCTCACAATCCCTTGGTAGGCGAGGAAACCGGCCAGATCCGCGGGCATGCGGACCTGTCCCGTGAGCACGAGGCTCACGGTCGTCTCGTGGATCAGCCTGGCCAGCGGGAACGCCACCAGCCAGTACAACGCCACGGGAGCGAACCGTCCGGCCGGCAGCCGGCCCGAGGCCGTCAGCAGACCGAAGACGCCACCGAACGCGCCCAGCGGCAGGCCGAGCGCCACCGTCGTCACGAGAGCCCAGCCGAGCGGCTGGCCGACGAGCGCGGCCAGCCCTCCCGCGATGAGCCCTGCGGCCAGCCCGACGAACGCGCCGGGGACCGCCTCTTTCAGAAACCCTTCGCGGATCTGCATCTCAGCCCACCACCACGCCGAACTTGATGAGACTGAAGAACAGCATGCCCAGGTAGAACAACGCCCCGAAGCCGATGATCAGGTTCGTGACCAGCTTGGGGCGAATGGGTTTGGGCAACATCCGGTTGTTCACCAGCAGGAGCACCACGCAGTAGGCGCCCATGGCGAACGTCGACAGGAACGCGAGCACGTCGAGGATCGCGCCCGGCCCGTCGGCGGGTCCGAACAGCAGGATCAGGATGCCGAAGGTGATGACACCCCAGAGGAACCCCGCGTACAGGTGCGACATGCGGAACTTCTTCGCACCCTTCACGAAGTGGTACGTCATGTCCGCCTGACCGCGGGAGAACGAGTCGAACAGGCCGAGCGTGGCGTTCAGGCCGATCAACGCGATGAACCCGAGGAACACCGCGCCGAGCACCGGTCCGCCCGCCGAGGCGAACGCGTCCGACATCGCGTTGAGAGCGGCCTCGCGTTCACCGGACTCGATGAGCGCCTTGACGTCCGGGGACGTCCGCGACGCCGACTGCGCGAGGACCGTGAAGGAGACCGTGACGAGCATCGTGATGCCCCAGAAGAGCAACAGCGCGTCGAACGTGACCCAGCGCCGCCAGCCCTTCCACTTCGCGAGCTCGTCCTTGTCGTCGGTGTCGAACATGAAGCCCCGGCTGGGCATCTGCTCTTCCTCACCCGCGTGCCGCAACCCGCGGAGCTTCGGAATGTGCGCGCCCATGCCGGCACCGCTGTCGCGCAGGTGCAGCGTGTACCACATCTGCTGCATGCCGGACGGGCCGGCGAACGCGATCGAGCCGACGATGATCGGGAACCACTCCGGCGACATGGCCTGTGCCGGGAAGAACCCGAACTGGAACATGCCGCTGATCGTGCTGGTCAGGTCGCCCCACGTGCCGACCATCGCCGCCACCACGGCCGTGCTGACGACCAGCAGTCCGATGAGGATGGACAGCAGGTTCTCCAGCAGGTTGTAGATGACCTTGGCGAGGCTGAACAGCACCCCGACCAGGATCAGTCCCACGCACGCCGAGACCGTCCACGGTATGCCGGTGATCTTTTCCAGCGCCGCCGCACCGGCCGACAGGTGACCTGGCCAGATGTAGACGAGTATCGCGACCACGAAGAAGAACCACATGATCGGTTTGAACACGCGTGCGGCGCCGAAGAAGATGCTCTCCCCCGTCGCCATCGCGTACCGCGCCATCTCGAGCATGACGACGGCCTGCAGCGTCACGCCGACCAGGAAGAGCCACCTGATGTCCGGTCCGAAGACCAGCACCAGTCGTGGCCACATGTAGGACTCGCCCATGCCCACGCCGAGCGCCACCAGGAACACCGTGGGACCGAGCAGGTGGATCGACGGTGGTGCGTCGGGGAGTTTCCTGATGGGCATCGCTTCCAGCTTGCCCGCGGCCCAGGTGCGCTCCTTCTCAGGAGGCGAACTGGTTTCCGTCCGGGCTGCCAGATTTGGATCATCCACGGTTAACAACCTCCAGAGGACCGGCTGTCTTCGTTGACCTCCCTGGCGGGTTCGCGACCGTGGGCGTGTCACGGTCGCGGACGGGCCATCTCTCCTTGCAAGGCCGAGATGGTCGTGATCTCTCCCAAGACCACGACCATCCACGACTTAACTACAGCAAGCCGGCAGCACGAGCCCAGCGGTATTTGGCACCCAGTACTGCGACAGGCTTCTCCGTTGTGTACGGATACGCAACCACTCCGTTCCGGTACAGGTACTCGCTGGCCTCCTCCACCTGCACGTCGCCCGCAAGGGAGGCGACGACGGGCTTGTGGATGCCGTTCGCCCGGTACTCCTCCACCACATCGACCACGAGCTTCGCGAACACCATCGGCGGCGTGACGATGGTGTGCCAGTAGCCCAGGATCAACGAGTGGATCCGCTCGTCGGCGAGACCGAGCGCGATCGTGTTCCGGTACGTCGAGGGCGGTTCCCCGCCGGTGATGTCGACGGGGTTGCCCGCCGCGCCGAAGGGCGGGATGAACTTCCGGAACGCCGCGTCCAGGTCGTCCGGGATGCTCATCAGGCTGAGACCGTTGTCCACGCAGGCGTCCGAGAGCAGCACGCCCGAGCCGCCCGCGCCGGTGATGATGACGACGTTCTCGCCCTTCGGCGTGGCGAGCAGCGGGATGCCGCGCGCGTACTCCAGCAGGTCGTTCAGGCCGGGTGCGCGGATCACGCCGCTCTGCTTCAGGATGTCGTCGTAGACGCGGTCGTTGCCGGCGAGTGCGCCGGTGTGCGAGCTCGCGGCCTTGGCACCCTGGTCGGTCCGGCCCGCCTTCAGCACGACGACCGGTTTCTTTTCCGAGACGCGTTTCGCCGTTTCCGCGAAGGAACGACCGTCTTTCAGGTCTTCCAGGTGCATCGCGACGAGCTGGGTGTTCGGGTCCGACTCGAAGAACGTCAGCAGGTCGTCCTCGTCGATGTCGGCCTTGTTGCCCACACCCACGATGGACGAGACGCCCATGCCCGCGGAACGGCTGAATCCGAGGATCGCCATGCCGATTCCGCCGCTCTGCGACGTGAGGGCGACGCCGCCCTTGACGTCGTACGGCGTGCAGAACGTCGCTGAGAGGTTCTCCGGCGTGTAGTAGTAGCCGTAGATGTTCGGGCCGAGGATGCGGACACCGTGCTTGCGCGCGATCTCCACGATCTCGTTCTGCAGCTCGATGTTCCCGGTCTCGCCGAAGCCGGACGGGATCATGATCGCGCCGCCGACGCCCTTCTTGCCGACCTCTTCGAGGGCGGCGGGCACGAACTTGGCCGGGATGGCGAACACCGCGACGTCGACGTCCCCTGGCACGTCGGCGATGCTGGCAAACGCCTTGATGTCGAGGATCTCGTCCGCTTTGGGGTTGATCGGGTAGATCGTGCCCCCGTAGCCGCCGTTGACGAGGTTCTTCATCACCGAGTTGCCGATCTTGCCCTCTTCGTTCGAGGCACCGATCACGGCGATCGCGGACGGCTTCATGATCCGGTTCATCGAGGCGAGGATCTCGTCCTGGGTGAACCGGACCGGCTCCTTGGCGGCGTTCTCGTCCACCAGGATGCGGACGTCGACGGCGGTGGCACCCGCCGGCGTCGCCAGCACGGGGTTGAGGTCGACCTCGGCGAGCTGCGGGAAGTCGGACACCAGGTCCGACACGCGGTGGATGAGGTCGGCGAGCTTGCCCGCGTCGACCCCCGCGGCACCGCGGACGCCCTGGAGGATCTCGGCGGCCGCGATGCCGTTCACCATGGAGAGCGCTTCCTCGGCGCTGGCGGGCGCCAGCCGGAACGTGACGTCCTTCAGCACCTCCACGAGGATGCCGCCGAGGCCGAACGCGACGATCTTGCCGAACGTCTCGTCGGTGGTGGCGCCCACGATGACCTCGTGGACCTCGTTGCCGGTCGGGAGTTGCTGCTGGACCTGGACGCCGGTGATGTCGGCGTCCGCCTTGTAGGTCCCGGCGTTGTGGATGATCGTGCGGTAGCCCTCGGCGACCTCGGCCGCGTTCTTGAGGCCCACCAGCACGCCACCGGCCTCGGTCTTGTGCAGGATGTCCGGTGAGACGATCTTCAGCACGACCGGGTAGCCGATCTCCTCGGCGAACGCGACGGCGCCCTCCGACGACTTCGCCAGCGCCTCGGCCGGGGTCGCGATCCCGTAGGCGTCGCAGACCCGCTTGCCCTCCGGCGCGGAGAGGGACGACCGTCCCTCGGCCCGCACCTTCGCGAGTACGTTCTCGACCGCGGCGCGGTCGTAGCCGTTGTCCGGCATGGGTTTCTTCTCCCTTAAGGATTAGATGACGCCGGCGGCGCGCAGTCCCGCGAGACGGTCCGCGCTGTAGCCGAGTGCTCCGAGAACCTCGTCGTTGTGCTCACCGAGCAACGGCGGTCGCTGCACCGTCACGTCGTTGTCCGAGAGCTTGAGCGGGTTGCCGACCGTCTTGAACGTGCCGCGCTCGGGGTGCTCGACCTCGACCACGGTGCCCAGTTCGGCGAGCGTCTCGTCCTCGATGATCTCCTTGGTGGACAGGATGGGTCCGCACGGGATGTTGTGGGCGTTGAGCTTGTCCATCACCTCCCACTTGGTGTGCTTCTCCGTCCACTCCTCGATCAGCGCGAACGCCTTGTCCAGCTTGGAGAGCCGGACCTCGGGCGTGGCCCAGGCCGGGTCCTCGGCGAGCTCCGGCCTGCCGATCAGCTCGGTCAGCGGGGCCCAGCCGACGGGCTGGATGATCACGTAGATGTAGTCGTTGGGGCCGCCGGGGGCACAGCGCACCGCCCAGCCGGGCTGGCCACCACCGGATGCGTTGCCGGAGCGGGGCACCTCGTCCCCGAACTGCTCGTTCGGGTACTCCCCCAGCGGCCCGTGGGTGAGGCGTTGCTGATCGCGCAGCTTCACCCGGCACAGGTTCAGGACGGCGTCCTGCATCGCGACCTGGACGCGCTGACCGCGTCCGGAGTGGGTTCGTTGGTACAGCGCGGCCAGGATCGCGGCCACCAGGTGGATGCCGGTGCCCGAGTCGCCGATCTGCGCGCCCGTGGCGAGCGGCGGACCCTCCTCGAACCCGGTGGTGCTCATCGAGCCGCCCATGGCCTGCGCGATCACCTCGTACGCCTTGAAGTCGGCGTACCGGCCGGGCCCGAAGCCCTTGATCGACGCGTAGATGAGCCTGTCGTTGAGCTCCTGCAGCTTCTCCCACGGGTAGCCGAACCGCTCGACCACGCCGGGACCGAAGTTCTCGACGAGGATGTCGACGTCGCCGATGAGCTTCTCGAAGACCTCTTTGCCTTCAGGGGCCTTCATGTTGAGGGTGATGCTCCGCTTGTTGCAGTTGAGCATCGTGAAGTAGAGACTGTCCACTTTGGGCAGATCCCGCAGCTGGCCACGGGTGATGTCCCCCTTGCCGGGGGTCTCCAGCTTGATGACGTCCGCGCCCAGCCAGGCGAGCAGCTGGGTCGACGACGGTCCGGACTGCACGTGCGTCATGTCGAGGACTTTGACGCCCTCCAGGGCCTTGGCCATCTCAGCTCACCTACTTGTACATCGTCTGGTTCATGGTTCCGGGCGCGTACACGTCGGGGTCGATCCACACGTTGATCAGCGAGGGCTTGCCGGACTCCCGGGCGCGCCGCAGGGCAGGCCCGATGTCCTTGGGGTCGCGCACTTCCTCGCCGTAGCCGCCGAGCATCTTGGCGAACTGGTCGTACTTGACGTCGCCGAGCGTGTTGCCGACGCGCTCGCGTTCCAGCCCGTACTTGGCCGCCTGGCCGTAGCGGATCTGGTTCATCGACGAGTTGTTGCCGACGATGCCGACGAACGGCAGGTCGTAGCGGACCAGCGTCTCGAAGTCCCAGCCGGTGAGGCTGAACGCGCCGTCGCCGAACAGGGCGACGACCTCCTTGTCCGGCCTGGCCAGTTTCGCGGCCAGCACGAACGGGATGCCGACGCCGAGCGTCCCGAGTGGACCGGGGTCCATCCAGTGGCCGGGCGACTTCGGCTGGATCACCTGGCCGGAGAAGGTGACGATGTCGCCGCCGTCGCCGATGTAGATCGAGTCCTCGGTAAGGAAGTCGTTGATCTCGCTCACCAGCCGGTAAGGGTGGATCGGCAGGTCGTCGGAGAGCAGGTGCTCCGCGCGCTTCTGCCGGGCCTTCTCCTCGACCGCCTGGAGCTCCTCCAGCCACACCTTGCGGCCCATCGCGCCGTTGTCCTCGCGGCCGGAGGCGGCCTGCGTGACGGCGGACAGGACCAGGTCGGCGTCACCGACGATGCCGAGGTCGACGTCGCGGTTCTTGCCGACGGTGCGGTAGTCGAGGTCGATCTGGACGACCGTCGCGTTCGCGGAGAGCCTGCGGCCGTACCCCATCCGGAAGTCGAACGGGGTGCCGACGATGACGATGACGTCGGCGTTGTCGAAGGCGTAGCGGCGCGACAGCTGGAAGTGGTGCGGGTCGCCGGGCGGGAGGGTGCCGCGACCCGCGCCGTTCATGTAGGCGGGGATGTTGAGCGTGCGCACGAGCTCGATGGCCGAGTCCGTGGCGCGCGTCGTCCACACCTGGCTGCCCAGCAGGATCGCGGGCTTCTTGGCGTTCACCAGCAGGTCCGCGAGCCTCTCGACGTCCGCCGGGTCGCCGAGGCTGCGGGTGGAGGCGCGGTAGTGACCGGCCTCCGGTACTCGTGCGGTGCTCGTCGGCACCTTGGCGTCCAGGACGTCGCGCGGGATCTCCAGGAACGAGGGACCCGGCGCGCCCGCGTTGGCCTCGCGGAACGCCATCGACACCATGTCCGCGATGCGGGCGGTGTGCGGGACGTTCGCCGCGAACTTGGTGATCGGCGTCATCATGTCGACGTGCGGGAGGTCCTGCAGTGAGCCCATCTTGTGCTGGCTCAGCGCGCCCTGGCCGCCGATCAGCAGCATCGGGCTCTCCGCGCGGAAGGCGTTGGCGACACCCGTGACGGCGTCGGTGGTGCCCGGCCCCGCGGTGACGACGGCACAACCGGGCTTGCCGGTGATGCGGGCGTACCCGTCGGCCGCGTGCGCCGCGACCTGTTCGTGCCGGACGTCGATGACGGCGATGCCCTCGTCCACGCAGCCGTCGTAGATGTCGATGATGTGCCCGCCGCACAGCGTGAAGATGGTGTCGACGCCCTCAGCTTTGAGTGCCTTCGCCACCAGGTGGCCACCAGAGATGGACTCAGGAATCGACTCCGGCTCCGCGGAACTCGTCATCGGCGATCAGCTCCCCTTGGCGCTTCGACTGTAGATTGCATACCGTATGAGGTAGGCATATCGTTACTCCGCTACCAACCGGATGTCCATAGATGGCCGCAAGTTTTCGGCGAGAGGACGTAGACGGTGGATCTTTTCGAACACGAGGCGCGGGACCTCTTCGAGCGGTACGGGGTGCCCGTTCCGCGTGGTTTCGTGGCGGACACTCCTGAATCCGCGCGCGAGGCAGCCACGAAGCTCGGCGGCACTGTCGTCGTGAAGGCACAGGTGAAGACCGGCGGGCGCGGCAAGGCCGGCGGCATCAAGCTCGCTTCGACGCCCGACGAAGCTTTCGACGCGGCCACGGCCATCCTGGGGATGGACATCAAGGGCCACACCGTGCACAAGGTGCTCATCACCGAGGCGAGCGAGATCGCCGAGGAGTACTACCTGTCGTTCCTGCTCGACCGTGCCAACAGGACGTTCATCGGGATGACGTCGGCGACGGGCGGCATGGAGATCGAGGAGATGGCGGACTCCATCACCCGGATGCCGGCTTCGTCCTTCGACGCATCGGCGGTGTTCCCGCCGGAGATCGCCGCACAGGTCAACGAGGTCGCTTCCGCATTGTGGAAGGTGTTCGTCTCGGAGGACGCGACCCTGGTCGAGGTGAACCCGTTGGCGCGCACCAAGGACGGGCGAATCGTCGCGTTGGACGGGAAAGTGACGCTGGACGACAACGCGTCGTTCCGGCACTCTCGGAGCTCGGACGACGTGCACGGTGACCCGCTGGAGGTGCGGGCCGCCGAGAAGGGGCTGAACTACGTCAAGCTCGACGGCACCGTCGGTGTCATCGGCAACGGCGCCGGCCTCGTCATGTCCACATTGGACGTCGTGGCGCTGGCGGGAGCCGCGCCCGCGAACTTCCTCGACATCGGCGGCGGCGCGTCGGCCCAGGTGATGGCCGACGGCCTCGACGTGATCCTCTCGGACCCGTCGGTCCGCAGCGTGTTCGTGAACGTGTTCGGCGGCATCACCGCGTGCGACGCGGTGGCCAACGGAATCGTGCAGGCACTGGGGATGCTCGGCGACCGCGCCGACAAGCCGTTGGTGGTGAGGCTCGACGGCAACAACGCCGAGGCGGGCCACCGCATCCTCGACGAGGCACGACACCCGCTGATCACCGTGGCGCACACGATGGACGACGCGGCAGGCCGTGCCGCCGCCCTCGCTGGTAAGGAGTCCTGATGGCGATCTTCCTCGACGAGAACAGCCGTGTGATCGTCCAAGGCATGACGGGCTCGGAGGGTGCGAAGCACACCCGTCGCATGCTCGCGGCCGGCACCCAGGTCGTCGGCGGTGTGAACGCGCGCAAGGCGGGCACGTCCGTGGACTTCGACGACGTGACGCTGCCGGTGTTCGGCACGGTCGCGGAAGCGATGGAGGCCACCGGCGCCAACGTGTCGGTGTTGTTCGTGCCGCCCGCGTTCACCGGTGACGCGGTGATCGAGGCTGTGGATGCGGGGATCGGGCTCGCCGTGGTGATCACGGAAGGCGTCCCGGTCCACGACACGGCCCGCTTCTGGGCGCACGCCCAGGGCAAGTCCACGCGGATCATCGGCCCGAACTGCCCGGGGATCATCAGCCCCGGCAAGGCGAACGCCGGGATCATCCCGTCCGACATCACCAAGCCCGGGTCGATCGGGCTCGTGTCGAAGTCGGGAACGCTGACGTACCAGCTGATGCACGAGCTGAAGGACTTCGGCTTCACCACGTGCGTCGGCATCGGCGGCGACCCGATCGTGGGCACGACGCACATCGACGCGATCGCGGCGTTCGAGGCCGACCCGGAGACCGAGCTGATCGTGATGATCGGGGAGATCGGCGGGGACGCGGAGGAGCGCGCGGCGGAGTTCGTGCGGGACAACGTGTCCAAGCCGGTCGTCGGGTACGTCGCCGGGTTCACCGCGCCGGAGGGCAAGACGATGGGGCACGCGGGTGCGATCGTCTCGGGTTCCTCGGGGACGGCGGAGGCCAAGAAGCAGGCGATGGAGGCGGTGGGGATCAAGGTCGGCAAGACGCCGTCCGAGACCGCGGCGCTGGCCCGCGCGATCCTGACCAGCTGAGCACGGCGGTTCGGGCCCTGGGGAGCAGGGCCCGAACCGTCTCAGGCGGTCTTCGCCGTCGGCAGCTGGGCCGAGCCGCTCTCCGCCTTGTCCCCGATCAGCGACATCGCCTGCTTCACGATCTTCAGCACGGCCGAGGCGCCCTCGACCAGCTTGATCAGGTTCTCTCCGCTGGCGAGCAGCTCCCCCAGCTTGGCGGCGATCTGCCCGCCGCACTCCACCGCGATCTGCACGCACTGCGGGATCGCCACCGCGACGCTCTGCCCGAACGTGGCGGCGGCCGCGGCGAGCGCCTGGGTCATGATCGGCACGATCTTGCCGACCGCCTCGGTGATCAGCCGCGTCACCTCGGCGACGACCTGCGCCACCACCTCGCCCGCCTTGATCAGCGCGCTGGCGTTGGTGAGGGCGGTCTCGGCGACCGACAGCACGCCGTCGATCAGCTCCTTGCCGGTCTTGGCGTAGTCGTCGGCACTCGCACCGGTCCAGCTGTCGGTCTCCTGGCCCGCCTTCGCGCCGTAGTCGTCGGCGAGAGCGGTGGCCGCCTTGCCGGCGTTCTGGAACTCCGCGGCGCCCTGCTGGACGGCGTCCGGGTTGCCGCTGAGCTGCCCGAGCGGCTCCTCCAGGAACGAGATCATCGGCGTGAGGAAGCCGACGCCCGCGCCGTCCAACGCCTGCAACGGTTTCCCGTTGGTGCCCAACTCGGTGATCGGCGCCTTCGGGGTGGCGGCGAGGTCGGCCGAGAGCCACTCGTCGGCCGCGATGGCGTTCGTGGTGGTGCGGAGCTCGGTGAGCAGCGCGGCGATCGTGCCCGCGTCCGTGGTGGTCATCGGCCCGCCCCCGTGACGTCCTCGGCGTTGCGTTCGTCGGTGCGCTGGTAGTTCTCGGCGGTGCGGCGCATGCCCTCACCCACCTTGTCCATTGTGGACGCGGCGTGCGCGAACGCTCCCATCGTCTCCCCCATCGGGCCGCTCAGTCCGGTCGTGAGGAACTGGGCGAACTGACCGAGCGAGGCTTGGCCCAGCTGGTCGGGCAACACCGTGCCTGTGGCGGAGAGCTGGTCCGCGTACCCGGTCAGCGTCCTGGCGTGGCGGCGCAGCTGTTCGTGGTCGGCGGTGAGGCTCATCGCACGGCCTCCGGCGCGTGAGCCGTGATCTGGTGCAGCGCGTCGCCGTCGCCGAGGTAGTCCGTCATGATCTCGGTCATGCGCGCGCTCGCCAGCCGTTGCGCCTCGCGGGCGGTGCTGACGATGAGCATCGCCAGCGTGTCGACGTCGAGCTTGCGCGCGGCGGGTGTCAGCGCGACGTCGCCGAGCACGCCTCCCGCGTTGACCGTCACCGTGACCTCACCGCGTGGTGAGGTGGCCTTGGCCCCTGCCTCGTTCAGGCTGGCGCTCGCTTCCCGCGCGTTGTAGGCGACGCGTTCGAGCCGTTCGCGGTAGTCCGCCAGCCACTGCTCCGAGTTCACTTCTCCCCCTCCCAGGCCCGCGCTGCTGCGGCGAGCTCACCGATGGCGCGGACCAGATCGTTGTGCCGCAACGGGTTGACACTGACCCAGCCGTCCTCGCCCACGTCGACCCTGACCCGTCCGCTGATGCTGTCCAACCACGACACCTCGTGCCGCCTCCCGCCCCGGACCACGCCCGCCTGGCCGTGACCGACGACCTCCAGCTCGTACCCGGCCCCCGGCGGCACCGTCACCGGCATCACCTGAGCGGCCCTGGCCCGCGGCACCAGCGCCGCGAGCTCGTCCCCCACCGTCTCCGCCTCGACGTGCGCGACCCGCACCGTGCCCTCCGTCTGCGCGCACACCACGGCGTCGGCGCCGTAGACCAGCGCCACCGCTTTGGTTTCCGGCGCTACGAGGTCGACCACGGCCGTGTGCTCGTGCAGCGCCGTGACGAGCTCCGCAGCCACACCGACCGGCCCGTGCGGGGCGGCCAGTCCCCTGGCCTGCAACCCGTACCCGGCCTCGGCGAGCAGCCGCGCGCGTTCGTCGGCTTCCTTGCCGAACGACGGCACGGTGAGCGGAAACGGCCACCGCACCCCGGCATGGGTGGCGAGCAGGTCCATCTCGACCAGGTCGAAGGCGATCACCGCGCCCGCCTGGCCTGCTCGGCATCGGTCTCGGCGTAGTTCGCCCCGATGTCCGCGAGCATCTGCCGGAACTCCCGCACCTCGCGTTCGGCCGCGCTCACCTCGCCCGCCATCCCGGCCCCGGCGTCCGTGAGCCGCCGCGACAGCTCCTGCGCGGGCGGCGCGGTCCCGAGCAACGGCCGCCGCTCGGCCAACCGCCCCGCCGTGGCCACCAGCTCCCCGGTCAGCTCGGCAAGCCGGGTGAGCGTCCGCACCCGATCGCCGAGCCGGTCCGGCGACACCTCGTACCCGTTCACAGCTCCTCCCCGATGACGGCGGGCGACACCCGTTCGGTGACGGCGAACAGGTCGTGGTCGAGCGTCGGCATCTGGTTCTCGTGCCGCTGTTCCTCGTCCTTGCGCGCCGCCCCGCCCGCGGGCCCGCCCATCGCGTTGCCCGGTGCGGCCTTGGCCTCACCACCCACGGTGCCGGTGGCGGCGATCCCGCCGTGCGGCACGGCCATCACCCCGGCACGCATGCCCGGCACGACCTGCTGCCCGGCACTCATCACCGGCCCGGCACCGGGCACGGCACCACCCGTGGCGCCGCTCAGGAGCCGTTGCCACGGCACCCCGCCCGAACTCGGCGTCCGCACCGGCGTCACGCCGGCGTTCCCAGGCGCGGGGCCGCTCGCCCTCGGCGACGCGGCGGCCTGCGGAGCGGTGGCGCGGGCGTCGTCGATGAGGCGACCGCTGCCGTTGAGGCTCGACTCGTAGGTCTGCATCGCGCGCACGGCCTGGGCCTTCTGCTGGTCGGCCGACGCCGCCCCGAAGTAGAAGTAGAACCCGGACGTGGCGCCCGCAGGCATGGCCGGCAACGCCAACGGCGCGGGAGCACTCGGCAACGCGAAGGGTGCCGGCGCGCTCGGCAACGCGAACGGCGCGGCCCCACCCGGCGTCGCCGACAGGGCGGTCACGTCCGGCAAGCCGAACAACGCGGGACCGTCCGGCGAGGCGAAAGGCCCAGCCCCACCCGGCACCGCCGACACGCTCGGCGTCCCCACCGGTTCGACCCGACCCGGCGTCGCCCACCCCGCAGGCGCGCTCGGCAGCGCCACTACCCCCGGCACGCTCGGCGACCCCGGCGGCGGCCCCACCGGCGCGCCCGTCGGTGCGGGCGGCTGCGTGAACGGTGCCGCGAAGGCCGGCACCGTCGAGGCCGGATCCGGCGGCGGTGGCATCGCCGCTCTCGCCGCCGCCAGCGCGTCCGCCGAGTCCTGCGCCGCCTTCTGGCCCGCGCCGGCCAGTTCGCTGATCTTCTCGACCCGCTCGGCCAGCGTCGCCAGCCGTGCGGCGGCCTCCTCCGCCGCCCTGCCGGTCCACCCGTCGAGCAGTGCCGTCCGCTGTTCGCGGAGCACCTCGGCGTGTGCGGTCAGTGCGGCACGGTGGCGTGTCCAGTCCTCGGCGACCGTGCTCACGTCCGCCACGTCGGCGTCCTGCCAGAGCATGTGGTGCAGCTCGGCGTGGCTGTACGCCTCCCAGTTGATGCCTGACACCCCTGGTTTCCCTCCCTCGTGCGTCCCCGGCGAACGATCACACCGGGGCCAAACGAAGGGCCAGGCCAGCAGACCGGCCGTTCGTGGCCGGTGGGTCTGATCAGCGGGAACGGGCGAAGTGCTCCTGCAGGCGGGCGTGCCGGAACTGGTAGACCGCGCCCGCCCGGCGGAGCACGCCGCGGCGGTAGGCGTCGTCGAGGAACGCCGGCAGGCCCCACGGCAGCTTGCCGGTCAGCGGTAGCCAGACGCGGGCGAACACCACCCACTGGCCCCACGCGGTCAGGCTCAGCACGTAGGCCACGCCGCCGCCGATGCCGCCGACCAGACCGAGCGCCAGCGCGGTGGTGGGGCTCCACACGACCTCGAACCGCAGCGCGGTCAGGCCCTGGGCGACGACGCCGGTCGCGCCCATCACGAACACCGCGAACACCGGCACCATCACCGCCACCAACCCCAGCACCGCGCGCCGGTTCGCCGCCAGCAGCTCGCCCGGGCTGCCCGCCGACCGCACGTCGAGGGGTGCCTCCATCGCGGCGACCACGGCGAACACCAGTCCGGCGCCGAGGCCGAACACCAGGCCGAACACGCCGACGTCCACCAGCACGCCCGACGTCATCACGGCACCGGGCACGGCCAGCCAGAACGCCATCGCGCGCACCACCCCGTACGCGGCCCCGATCGCACCGCCGAACGCGAGCCCGAGCAGGCCCCGCGTCCACACCCGGCGCCCCGCGCGACCCCGCAACCGCAGCCGGGACCGCACCGGCTCCAGAGGTGTCCGCGCCACCACGAACCGGTGCGCCACCCCGAAGAACACCCCGGTGACCAGCCCGATCATCACCGCGAACAGCAGCCCCCGGACTCCCAGCGCTCCCACCAGCGCCGTCTCCAGCACCAGGTCCGCGACACCGACGGCCGCCCCGACGACAAGCCCGGTGACCGAGGACGAAGTCCCGAACCGCCACCACGCCACGTCGTGCGTGCCGAGCCGCGTCAGGTGGTCCGCGAGATGACCGAACCACGGCCGCACACGATCGGCATCCACCTTGTATACAGCGGGTATGAAGCTGCTGAGCAGGTGGCGTTCAAGAGACTCGGCGTCCACGAACTCCAGCAACGCGGCCGGGTCGTGGTCCGGGGTGTCGCTGTAGATCCGCCGCGCCAGCGCCACCATCAACGGCGTCGTCAGCACCTCCGCCAACGGCCCGCCCCGGCGCACCTCGTCCAGGACGGGCTTCCACGCGTTGCCGCCGGGACCGGTCTTCCGGGTGGTGCGCGGCAGGTAGTCCGCGAGGTCGTCAGCAGACAGATCGGACAGCACGACCGCGGCGGCCGACGTGAGCACCTTGGTGCCCGCCACGGCCTCGCGGTACTCGTCCACACGGCTGGTGAGCACCAACGGCAGAGTGGTGGTGTTCAGCGCGACCAAGGCCGACCTGTGCAACCCGACGGCGATCTCGTCGAAGCCGTCGAGCACCGGCAACACCCGCTGCGAGTCCACCAGCGCCGACGCCAGCGTCCCGCTGGGCCCCGGACCAGCGAGAAACGGGTGGTCGCGGATCAGCTGCGCGGCCAGCCAGTCCCGCAACCCGACGACCTCGGGCTGCCACGAACCCACCTGGAAGATCACGGGCACCGGCTCCGAAGCGTCCCGCCGCGCCACGAAGTCCAGCACGAAACGCGTGGTCAGCACCGTCTTACCGGCTCCGGCGCGCCCGAGCACCACCAGCCGCCGCGACCCCACCGAGCGGTACACCTCGACCACCCGGTCCAGGCTCCCGGCCAGGTCCACCGAGCCGCCGACGTTCACCCACCCGTCCATCAACGAGGAGGGCGCCGCCTCCCACCGCACCGGCAGCGGCACGGGGTCGTGGACCTGCCGCTGCTCCTCCTCCCGCCGCCACCGGGCCTCGACCGCGACCTTCAAGGTCTCGACGGCCTCGTGCAACGGATCGAACCGGACAGCTGGAGGAACAACGGCCTCGTCACGCCCGGCAGCGGAGAACAGCTCAGCGCGTTCAGCACCGGAAAGCTCCAGAGCGTCGGCCAACGCGCGCACGGTCCCGATCCGCGGATCGCCGCGTTCACCGGTTTCCAGCCCACGCACCGTGCGCACACCCACACCGGCACGCCCGGCCAGCGCCTCCTGGCTCAGCCCCGCCCTCTGGCGCCACTGCCGCAGCAGTGAGCCGAACCCCGCCACACCAGCCCCCTCAGCCACGGATGATCAGCACACTACCGAGACGGCCCTGTCTCGTGGCCGTTCCCGCCCGGTTGGAGGAAGATCGCGGATGTGCTGACCGAGTGGCTCCACGCCGTGCCGCCGTTGCTGGTCTACGTGGTCGTAGGCCTGGTGGTCGGGGTCGAGAGCATGGGAATCCCGCTGCCGGGCGAGGTCGTGCTCGTCGCGGCCGCGCTGATGGCGTCGCACCACGACGGCATCTCGCCCCTGTACGTCGGCATCGCGGCGTCGGCCGGGGCGATCATCGGCGACAGCGTCGGGTACGCGCTGGGCAAGCGGTTCGGCGCGCGGATCTTCGGCTGGGCGGGCGAGAAGTTCCCCAGCCACTTCAGCGCGGACAAGGTCGAGAAGGCCCAGGCGCTGTTCCAGAGGTACGGCGCCTGGGCTGTCTTCTTCGGCCGGTTCGTGGCGTTGCTGCGGATCCTGTCGGGTCCGCTCGCGGCCACGATGGGCATGCACTACGGGAAGTTCCTGCTGGCCAACGCAGCGGGCGGCGTTGCGTGGGCCGGCGGCACGACGGCGGCGGTCTACTTCGTCGGAGAGGCCGCCGAGCACTACCTCGCGGAGTTCTCGTGGATCGCGCTGCTGGTCGTGCTGCTCGCGGTCATCGGGTTCAGCGTCCGAGCCCGGCTCCGCCGTTCACCCCGATGACCTGGGCGGTCACGTGCCCGGCCTCCGGCGAGGTCAGGAACGTGATCGCCGCGGCGACGTCGGCGGGAGTGCCCGCGCGGCCGTTCGCCGGGTTGCCGACGAGCTTCTTGCGCCGTTCCTCCGACAACGTGCCGCCGAAGAACTCGGTGTCCTCGACGACGCCGGGCGACACGACGTTGACCGTGATCCCCCGCCCTCCCAGGGCGAACGCCAGGTCCGCCGTCCACGCCTCGACCGCCGACTTGGCCGCGCCGTAGGCACCCGAGCCACGCCGTCCGGCGATCGACCCGAGCGTCACCACGCGGGCGTTGTCGGCCAGGCGCGGTTGCAGCGCGGTCGTCACGAGGACGGCGCTGACCACGTTGGACTCGTAGTTCGCGAGCCACAGGTTCTTCACGTCGGCCAGGTTCTCCGGCGCGGGCAGGCGCCGGGTCATGTTGCCGCCCGCGTTGTTCACCAGGACGTCCACAGTGGACGGCAGGTCGCTCAGCGCCGCCTCCACCGAGTCGGGATCCGCCGCGTCGAACACGACCGCCCGTGCGCCGATCTCCTCCGCCGCCGCCTTCAGGACGTCCTCCCGGCGTCCGGTGATCACCACGTCGAGACCCTGCTCCACGAGCCGGGCCGCCACTGCCTTGCCGATGCCCGTGCCGCCGCCGGTCACCACTGCTGTACGCGTCATGCGGTCTTTCATAACAGCGGAAAACATGCAGGTCGATCGGCTTGTCAGCCCAGCGCGGTTCACGTCTGTGACTAGGCTGCTCACACCCGACTCCGCTGGGGAGAATCACATGGAAACCCGCACTCTTGAGACAGACGGCGCGGTCATCACGTACGACGTGAGCGGCTCCGGTGGCCGTCCGCTGATGCTGATCGGCCAGCCGATGGACGCCAGCGGCTTCACCGCGTTGCGCGCCCAGTTCCCCGACCGCACGGTCATCACCTACGACCCGCGCGGCCTCGGCCGGAGCACCCGTTCGGACGGTCTCACCGACAACACGCCCCAGATCCAGGCGGGCGACGTGCACGCGGTGATCGAGGCCGTGGGCGGTCCGGTCGACCTGTTCGCGTCCAGCGGCGGCGCGGTCACCGCGCTCGAACTCGTCGCGGCGTACCCGAACGACGTCGTCACGCTCGTCGCGCACGAACCGCCGATCATCGACGTGCTGCCCGACGCGGCCGCCGCGCGCAAGGCCCGGGACGGCTTCATGGACGCCTACCAGGCGAACGGCCAGGGCGCGGGCATGGCGGCGTTCATCCAGATGAGCTCGTACCAGGGCGAGTTCACCGACGAGTACTTCGCGTTGCCGCTGCCCGATCCCGCGCAGTTCGGCATGTCCTCGGACGACGACGGCAAGCGCGACGACCCGTTGCTCGGGACCGCCTCGCTCGCCATCACCGACTACCACCCGCGCGTGCAGGACCTGGCCGCCTCGCCCACGCGGGTCGTGATCGCCGTCGGTGAGGAGACCGGCGACGCGTTCACCGCGCGCACGGCCGTCCACACGGCACGGCTGCTCGGCCAGGAGGCCGTCGTGTTCCCCAGCCACCACGGCGGGTTCATCGGCGGAGAGTTCGCCGGCTACGCGGGCAAGCCGGAGGAGTTCGCGGTCAAACTCCGCGAGGTGCTCGGCTGAGCACGACGTCGGCGGCCCGCTGAGCGCCGCCGCTGTCGTGGATCGCGGCACGCATCCGGTCGACGTTCTGCCGGATCGTGCCGTCGGAAGCCACCCGGTCAACGGCCGCGCGCAGGTCAGCGTGGTCGTCGACCCGTTCACCCAGGCCGAGCTCGACCACGCGGTCGGCGTTCGCGGCCTGTTCCGGCGTCTGCGGCACGACGACCAGCGGCACACCCGCGTGCAGCGCCTCCATCGTCGAGTTCATGCCGCCGTGGCTGATGAACGCCCGCGCGTGCTTCAGGACAGCGGGCTGCGGGAACCACGGCCGCACGTCGGCGTGCTCGGTCCCCTCGACGCCCTGTGCGGTCATCGCCACCTGCCAGGCGCCGTCGCCGAACTGGTCGAGGCACGCCCGGTAGAAGCCGTCGTCGCTCAGCACCGAGCCGAGCGACACGAACACCAGCGGCAGGTCCGCACGCCGAGGCCGCCACTCCTCGTCCGCCCGGTCCCCCAGCACGGGCCCGACGAAGTGGAACGAGTCGTCGAACGTCTCCTGGTGCGGCTGGAACGCGCGTGGCACGAACACGATGCTGCACGCCTCGGACGCCTCGATCGTGCTCGGGATGTCGAGGTCGACGCCGTGCTCAGCCACGAAACGGTCGAGGTCGTCGGCAATATATTGCGCCACGGCAGGGTCCATGAGGCGGTAATGCGCGTTGGATGCAGTGTGTGGCACCGTGCGTACAGCCTGTATACCGAGCGCATGCGCGATCAGCCGCCCAGGCCAGTTCGTGGAGTCGTAAACGATGAGGTCGGGTTTCGTGGCCGTGCAGTGGTCGAGCAGGACCGGGTAGGTCGCGGCCATCGCGCGGAAGTAGTGCGGAAACCACTCGTCGATCGGATTGGCCGTGACGGGCCGGAAGGCGGGCAGCGCGGGGAGTTCCACCCACCGCGCGCCCGCTCCGGTCACCGCCTCGGCGTGCTCGGCGCCGGTCGCGTAGTCGACCTCGGCACCGCGTCCCACCAACTCCGCGACGACCGCGAGGGTCGGCGTGACGTGGCCATGACCTGCGAGCGTGACGAACAAGATCCCCATTGGCCCGATCCTGCCGAACGCGCGCAAGCGAATTAGCGCAGGAACGCCTCGATCACCTCGGCCACCCGCAGGCCACTGGCGAAGTCCGCGAGGTCACGCGGGTGCTCGCCCTTCATCGCCTGGGCGAACAGGGTGAGCCGCGCGTAGTCGGACCCGGTCTGCTCCAGCGGCACCGGCTCCCACGCGCCGCCGTCCGAAGTGGACAGCAACGCCCACTGGTCGAGGCGCAACGACCGTTCGGTGCCCCACGCGGTCCACTCGTAGATCTCGGGCCCGGCGAGCCCGGAGAACGCCGACACGTGCACCGGCACGCCGCTGCCGCGCAGCACTCCGCGCGCGGCGACCTCGGCCTCTCCAGGAGCCGGGAAGTCCGACGAGACCGACTCGACGGTGAGCGGGCCGAGCATCCGGTCGGTCAGGTAGACGAAGTGCGACAGCACCTCGCGCACGAACCCGCCCTGCTCGGAGCGCGACAGCCAGGTCGCGTCCGCCTGGAACGCCCGCGGCCACACCGGGAACTGCAACCGGATCTCGACTCCCCGCAGCGTGCCCAGCGAGGCCAGCCGGCGTTCGATCTCGACCGTCGCGACCATGTCCGACAGCGCGAAGTTCACCGCGTTCGGCCGTCCGGCAGCGGCCTCCGCCATCGCGCGGGCCTCGTCCAGGTCCACGGCCAGCGGCTTCTCGCAGAACACCGCCTTGCCCGCCGCGAAGGCCTTCAGCACCAAATCGGCGTGCGAGGCGGGCGGCGTCGAGACGTACACGGCGTCCACTTCGGACAGCACGTCGTCGAGGTTCGTGACGACCGGCACGTCGAGCGTCCTGGGTGCGACGTCGACGCCCGCGACCACGGTGTACTCGGGATGTGCCTGCGCCGCCGTCAGCATCCGGGTGCCCATGGCTCCCAGGCCGACGACGGCGAGGCGAATCGGGTCAGCGATCATGCGCCCTATTCTGCCGGTGCCCACGCCTTCGACAGCTTCACCCGTGCGCCGGTCTGCAGCAGCGAGCCGGTGTACAGGCGGGACGCGACCAGCAGCATGACCACCACGGTCACCGCGAGGATGGCGAGCGAGAGCAGCGCCTCCCACGCCGCCGCCTGCTCGGCGAACAACCGCACCGGCATGGCGACCCCGGCCGTGAACGGCACGAACGACATCACCTTGAGCACGGCCGGGTTCTCGTAGAAGAACTGCACGCCGAAGTACGGGCCCATCACCGCGATCATCACCAGGCCCATCGTCGAACCGAGGTCCTCCTGGCGGCTGACCAGCGCGCCCGCGACCGCCCACATCGACGAGATCAGCACGAACCCGAACATGAGGAACGGGATGAACCAGCCGAGCGCGGGCGCCACCACCCCCAGCAGGGTGCCGAGATCGGCGACGCGCAGTGCTATCGGTGCCGCGAGCGCCAGCACGACCACCTGGCCGAGCGTCAGGATCGTGTGCCCGAGGATCTTGCCGGCGAGCAGCGCCCGCACCGGCACCGTCGACACGAGGATCTCCACGATCCGCGTCTGCTTCTCGGTGACGGTGCTCTGCGCGATCGCCGCGCCGCCCATGCCGAACATGAGGAACACCAGCCCGAACACGATCACCGTGACGGACCGCTGGCCAGAGGTCACCGCCGACGGGTCGAGCAACTCGACCGGTGGTGCCTCGACGAGCTCGCGGATCACGCTGTTCGGCGGGTCGTTGAGCGCGAGGACCTTGATCCCGGCGCCGTCCGGCACGATCGCCGCCTCGACGTCGTCGGACCTGACCAGGTCGGACGCTTCCTGGACGGTGGCGACCTCCTGGACCTCGAGTGCCTTGCCCTGCACCGCCTGCGAGGCGGAGCCGACGACGGCGACCTTCGGGTCGTCCCCGCCGAACACCGTCGGCAGCACGGTGAGCGCGAACAATCCGACGACGGTGAAGGCGAAGCCGATCCAGAAACCCTTGGTGGTGACCAGGGTCTTCATCTCGCGTTCGGCGACGAGCCACGTCGCCTGGCTGAACGAGGCGCGTGCCATGTCAGATCACTTCCCTGAAGATCTCGTCGAGCGTGGGCACCACCGGCGTGAACGAACGCACCTCGCCGCGGTCGAGCGCTGCCCGCAGCACCTGCTGGGGTTCCGCCTCGAAGACCGCGCGCGGCCCGTCGAGCTCGAGGATCCGCGCACCGGGCACGTCCCGCACCCAGCCCGCGTCCTCCTGCACGACGATCTCGTAGCGGCTGCCCGCGTGCCGGGCGCGCAGGTCCTCACGCGACCCGTTGGCGACGATCCGTCCCTTTGAGATGATCACGACGTCGTCGCAGAGACGTTCCACGATCGCCAGCTGGTGACTGGAGAACAGCACCGGGACACCGGCGGCGGCGCGCTTGCGCAGCACGTCCAGCACGGTCTCGACGGCGATCGGGTCGAGGCCGGAGAACGGCTCGTCGAGGATCAGCACGGCCGGGTCGTGCACCAGCGCGGCCGCGATCTGCACGCGCTGCTGGTTGCCGAGCGACAACTCCTCCAGCCGGTCGTTCGCGCGGCCGGTCAGCTCCAGGTCCTCCAGGAGCGCGTCGGTGTTGCGCTGCGCGGTGTCGCGGTCGATGCCGTGCAACCGTGCGAGCCAGCTGATCTGGTCGCGCACCTTCATCTTCGGGTAGAGGCCGCGTTCCTCCGGCATGTAACCGAAGTCGGGCCTGCTCTGCGGCGAGAGCTCCTGGCCGTTCCAGCTCACCGATCCCCCGTGCGCGGCGAGCACCCCCAGCACGATGCGCATCGTGGTCGTCTTGCCCGACCCGTTGGCGCCCAGGAAGCCCGTCATCCGGCCCGGCCGGACGTCGAAGCTCACCTCGTCCAGCACCTTGTGATCGCCGAAGCTCCGGCTGATCCCCCTGACAGTCAACATGGGCAGAACGGTAGATCGCCGGTATCAAGATCGCGTCCGCCGCGCGGCATCATCCTCGCGGAGGACCCCTTCCGGGCTAACGTGCGCGCATGACGACCTTCCGGCTGGCCGCCTACGCGGTGAGCATCCAGAACGACCGCGTGCTGCTCGTCCGTTGTACCTCAGCGTTCGACGACGGCCACTGGTCGTTGCCCGGCGGCGCCGTGGAGCACGCCGAGGACCCGGTCGACGCGGTCGTGCGGGAGGTGCTGGAGGAGACGGGGTGTGCGGGCGTGGTCGAACGGCTGCTCGGCGTCGACTCACGGGTCATCCCCGCGGCGGAGCGGCACATGCCGGAGAAGGGCGTGCACCAGAACATCGGTGTCTTCTACGAGGTGCGCGTCACCGGGGAACCGCGGCCGGAGCCGAACGGGTCGACCGCCGATCCTGTGTGGACACCGCTCGCGGACGTGCCCTCGTTGCGCCGGGTGGCTTTGGTCGACGTCGGTCTGGCGCTGGCCGCGGGGAGGCCGCCGACCGGGCATGTCGCTGCGGTCCCGGTCGGCGGCCTGGTCATCCACTAGCGGGCGCCGGCCGCGACTCCCAGCCGGTGGCCGCCGGTGTAGACGTTCATCGAGGTGCCGCGCAGGAACCCGACCAGCGTCAGGCCCATCTCCTCGGCGAGGTCGGCGGCCAGTGACGACGGCGCGGACACCGCGGTGAGCACCGGGATCCCGGCCATGACGGCCTTCTGGACCAACTCGAACGACGCCCTGCCGCTGACCATCAGCACAGTGCCGGTCAGCGGCAGGCGGCCGTTGCGGGTGGCCCAGCCGACGACCTTGTCGACGGCGTTGTGCCGGCCGACGTCCTCCCGCAGGCACAGCAGGTTGCCGTGCTCGTCGAAGAGGCCGGCCGCGTGCAGGCCGCCGGTGCGGTCGAAGACCCGTTGCGCGGCACGGAGTTTCGTCGGGAACTCGGTGATCGTCTTCGGGTCGAGGCGGATCGGGTCGTTCGCCACCTGCCAGGACGCCGTGGTGCGCACCGCGTCGAGGCTCGCCTTGCCGCACAGGCCGCACGACGAGGTGGTGTAGAAGTTGCGTTCGATGCTCGGGTCCGGCGGTGCGACGCCTTCGCCCAGACCGACGTCGAGGACGTTGTAGGTGTTGCTTCCGTCTGCCGTGGCGCCAGCGCAGTAGCGGATCGCCGCGATGTCGGACGGCGCCCGCACCACGCCCTCGCTGACCAGGAAGCCCGCCGCCAGGTCGAAGTCGTCACCCGGCGTGCGCATGGTCACGGCGAGGGACTTGCCCCGCACGCGGATCTCCAGCGGTTCCTCGACCGCCAGCGTGTCCGGTCGCGCGGTGGCCGCGTCGTCCACCAGCCGCACCACGCGCCGCCTGCTCGTCACCCGTCCCATGGCTCACCTCCCTGCAGATCGCGACGCACTCGTCGAGCAGGCGCCGCAACACCTCGTCCCCGGACATCGCCCTGACCGCCTTGGCCACCACCCAGTTGCGCGGCCACCACTTCGGGGCGACGATCCCGGCCATCCTCGTGCAGTGCGCGACCAGTCGTTCGGCCGGCGCCCTGCGCGTGCCGATCACCTTGGTGGCGAACGGAAGGAGCTTGCGCCGTCCCTCCTCAGTGGACTGGTCGTTCACGCATCGCGCCACGCACGCCAGCACCGGGTGCACGCAGGCGGGCCGGTCCGACCACACCTCGCCCGCGAGCACCGACGTCAGCTCCATCAGGCAGCACCCGTCGGCGGGCGTCTGGTGCCAGCCCCTGGCGAGCCGCGGCACCCGGCTCACAGCCGCGGCCTTCCCGGCTGCGACAGGTGTTTGCTCAGCACGGCGCCCGCGAGCCCCAGCACGCCGGCGGCGATGAACGCGAACGTCGGCCCCTGCGAGGCGAGCACGATCGCCGCGATCAACGCGCCCGCGGCCTTGGCCGTGTAGAGCACGCCGAAGTTCTGCGCGCCGTTGGTCTCGCCGAAGTACTCCCGGCTCACCCCGACCAGCAACGAGTAGCAGCACCCGGTGCCGAGGCCCGCCAGCGTGGCGCCGATGATCAGCCCCGCGACGTTCTGCGAGCACAGCAGCACGAACTGCGCCAGCCCGCCCGTCGCCAGCGTCCAGACCAGCGCCTTGCGCCGCCCGATCCGTTCGGAGATCCACCCGACCAGCACGCGTCCCGTCCCCGTGGCGGCGGCGAGCGTCGCCAGCGCGACCACGCCCAGCGTCTGGTCCCCCACGAACAACGGCAGGTACACCAGGTCGTACAGCGACACGGCCGCGGCGAACGCCACCCCGCCGTACAGCCACCAGAACGTGCCGCACCGCATGGCCTCGTGCGTCCGGAACTCCTTGAGCGCACTGCGGTTCGGCACCCGCGCCCGGTCCAGCGCCCACTCGCGCGGGGCGATGTGCGGCGGCCACCAGTGCTCGGGCGGATCCTTCATCACCGCACCGGCGACCGCGGTGACGAGAGCGATCACGATGCCGGCCTGGGTGAGGAACCCGCCGCCGAAGTAGGCCCCGGCCGCCAGCACGAACGGCACCGACCCGTACGCGAACGCGCCGCTGACGAACGCGACCTTCCGCGTCACCGTCTCCGGATACCACCTCACGACGGTGCTCAGGCAGGTCGCGTAGACCAGCCCGGCCCCCACGCCGCCGAGGATCGAGTACCCGATCAACTGGTTCTGCCCCAGCGTGATGAGGCCCGCGCCGCACAGCACCGCGCCGATCCACATGGCGCCACTGGACGTGAGGCGCTTCTGCTCCCTGAGCCACGCCACCGGGAACGCCGTGCCCGCCTGGCACAACGTCCACAGGGCCAAGGCCCAGAACAACTCCGGCACGCTCCACCGGTCCTGCAGCTGCGGGATCAGAGCCCCGAAGCCGTACTGCCCGACACCGGCCGCGAGCATGGCCGCCCACGCGGCCCACAGCACGGTGCGGCGAGAGCGCCCCGACACCTCGACGTCGGTCTCCCCCACCCGGTAGAGCCTGCCGACGTGATCACGGACATAAGTCGCGACTGGCATGCCCTTCACCCCGTCCCGAGGATTGCATACAGTATCCGGTAGGCTATACCACGGGAGCCCTGATGAACATGCCCTGGACGCTCGCCCGCCAGACGGCCCGCGCCGCGGCCAAGCCGCTGGACGCGACCGAACTCCCCCTGCCCGACGCCCTCGGCCTGGCCCTGGCGTCGGCGGTGCGGGCGCTGGCCAGTCAACCGACCTGTGACACCTCGGCGATGGACGGGTACGCCGTGGCGGGTCGTGGGCCGTGGACGGTGGTGGGGCGGGTGGCGGCAGGAGAGCCGGTGCCCCCGGTGTTTCGACGGCCTGGCGAGGCGTCGCAGGACTTCTCGCGGTCTGGGGAGGCGGCCTCGCAGGACTGCTTGCGACCCGGCGAGGCGTTCGGCGTGGCCACGGGGGCTCCGGTCCCGGCGGGCACGGAATCGGTGATCCCGGTAGAGCACTGCTCCATCGCTGACGCAATCCTGCACCACGCACCCAACGCCACCCACGCACCGCCCCACGCCCACTCACCGACCGCCGGCCACCTCCCGCCGCACTCGGCTGCCCCACCCCCTCTCGGCAAGCACATCCGCCGCCGTGGCGAGGACTGGTCGGCGGGCGACGAGCTCATCCCCGCCGGGTCCCTCATCACCCCCGCCGTCCTGGGCCTCGCCGCAGCCGCCGGCCACGACACCGTCCTCGCCCACCGCCGCCCGAGGATCGCCGTGATCGTCACCGGCGACGAGCTCCTCCAGTCCGGCCCGCCCACCCCGGGCCGGGTCCGCGACGCCATCGGGCCAATGCTCCCCGGCCTGCTCCCCCGCGCCGACCTCCTCGGCACCACCTACCTGCGCGACGACCCGTCCGCACTCACAGACGCCCTCACCTGCGACAACGCCGACGTCCTGGTCACCTGCGGCGCCACCTCGAAGGGCCCGGCAGACCACCTGCGCGGCGTGCTGGCAGACCTGAAAGCGGAGATCCTCGTCAGCGGCGTCGCCTGCCGCCCCGGCCACCCGATGCTGCTCGCCGCCCTCCCCGACGGCCGGTGCGTCGTCGGGCTGCCCGGCAACCCGTTCGCCGCCTACGCCGCCGTGCTGACGTTGCTGCACCCGTTGCTCGACACGCTCGGCGGGCACGCCCCAAAACCGGAGATCACCGCTCGCCTCGACAACCCGAGCGCTCACCCCCACGACACCCGCCTGATCCCGGTCGCCAGAACCGGCGGCGGGGTGACGCCCGTGGGCCACGACCGGCCGGGATCGTTGTGGGGCGCGGCGCTGGCCGACGCACTCGCGGTCGTGCCGCCCGGCTACGAGGGCGGGGAGGTCGAGATCATTTCCGGGAGCGCCAGCTGACCTTCGACGAGCCCGACTCCGGTGCGTCCTTCACGACGGTGCGCACCGGCAGGCCGAGGAAGTCGCCGAAGCGCTCCACGTGCGCGGCGAGGCGGTCGACGTCGAAGCCGGGCAACGGCCGCAGTTCCACGTCCACCGAGGTCTTCTTCAGGACGCGGCGCCACAGGCCGGCGATCTGGCCGTCCTCGATGATCGTCGCGTAGAACATGCCGTTGTACGTGGAGATCGGGATCTCGTCGTAGCGGCCGAAGAAGGCGGCACGGTCCTTGTAGCCGATCACCAGCTCGTCGTAGGCGGGCAGGATGAACGCTCCGGAGCCCGGCGTGAGGTCCGGCGGCAGCCAGTACTCCTTGCCGTCGACCACCTCGCACACCAGCGACGACTTCACGGCGTCCAGGCCGCGCGACGCCTCGCGCACGCCGATGCCGCACCAGTTCGCGAAGTCCGCGAGGGTCGCCGGGCCGTGGCTGCCGAAGAACCGCCCGGCCAGCACCGCCAGCGCCTCGTCGCCTTCCAGCGAACGCTGCCGTGGCGCCCATTCGTCCAGCAGCACGAACGTCTGCTCCTTGCCGCGCGGCGGGCCCGGCACGACGAGCCCCTCCTGGGCGAGGTGGATGAACGTGAAGTAGCTCTGCTGCCGGTCGTCCGGGATGCCGACGCCCGCCATCAGGTCGATCATCTCGCGCCGCGTCAGGCAGCCGCCGCCAGTCAGCGCTTCAGTGAAAGTCTTGCGCGCCAACGACATCAGCTCGGGCGTCATGTGGTGGTACGCCCACGCCTTGGGCGTCAGGCGGGCCAGGTCGCGGGCGCCGAACAGGCCCAGCATCCACCGCACGTCCTCGGCGAGGACGTAGTGGATCGTGCCGCGCATCAGCCACGTGCGGACGACGCGCCCGGACCTCAGGGCCTCCTCGACGTCGGCGATCCGGCCCGCGCCGGTGCGCAGGCCGATCGCCCAGAGCGACTGGCCGTAGTCCTGGCCCTGCATCGCGCCGAGCGACCGCACGACGTCCTCCGCCGACTGGAGCCGCCCGATGTTGCCGAGGCGCAGCGCCGCGATGTCCATCGGGCCAGTCTGATCGACCGCGCTCCAGTCCCGCTCAAGCGGGCCAGCAGCCGGTGTAGCCCTCCGCGAGGAACCTCGAGCCCGCCTCCGACGCCGTCACGGACCCCAGCTCGCCGAGCTGCCGCCGCACGTCGAAGTCCGTCGCCTCGGGCAACGCGTGCAGCATCGTCGTCATCCAATACGAGAAGTGCTGCGCCTTCCACACCCGGCCGAGCGCGCGCGGCCCGTACTCGTCCAGCGCGTCCCGGTCGTTCTTGAGCAACGCGCGTTCGATCACCTCGCTGAGCACGCGCACGTCCGCGAGCGCCAGGTTCAGGCCCTTCGCACCGGTCGGCGGCACGGTGTGCGCGGCGTCCCCGGCGAGCAGCAGGTTCCCGTACCGCATGGGTTCCGCGACGAACGACCGGAAGCGCAGCACGGTCCGTTCGGTGATCGGGCCCTCCTTGAGCGTGAACCCGTCCGGCCCCGCGACCCGGGCTTGGAGCTCCTCCCAGATCCGATCGTCGGACCAGCCGGCTGCGTCGGTCTCGGGGTCGCACTGGAAGTACATGCGCTGGTGCGTCTCCGTGCGTTGGCTGATCAACGCGAACCCGCGCGGCGAATGCGCGTACACCAGCTCGTCGGCACTGCGCGGCGCCTGCGTGATGATCCCGAACCAGGCGAACGGGTACTCGCGGCGGCTGTGCGTGCGCAGCGCCTCCGGCACCTGCTCGCGGCAGATCGACCGCGACCCGTCCGCCCCGACGAGCAGGTCGCACCACACCTCCTGCCGCACGCCGTCGCTGTCGACGAACCGGATCGCGGGCCCGGCGAGGTCGACCTCCGTGTCGCTGACGCCGAACCGCACGTCGCCGCCGTCCCGGGAGCGCGCGTCGGCGAGGTCGACGAACACGTCGGTCTGCGGGTACAGCCACACCGACTCGCCCACCAGCGCGCGGAAGTCGATCCGATGGCTCTCGCCGCCGAACCGCAGGTCGATCCCCTCGTGCGGATGCCCGTCCCGCAGCACCCGGTCCGACACCCCGGTGTCCACCAGCAGCCGTGCGCTGTCGGCCTCCAGGATGCCGGCCCGCACGGTGTTCTCGATCTCCGAACGCGTTCTGTTGTCGACCACGACGCTGTCGATCCCGTTGAGCGACAACAGATGCGACAACATCAACCCGGCCGGGCCCGCCCCGACGATCCCGACCTGCGTGCGCGTCTTCACGACTGCTCCTCCCGCAACACCTGGCGCGCCACCGAGAACGCGTGGTTGGCCGCGGGAACCCCGCAGTAGATCGCACTCTGCAAGATCACCTCGGCGATCTCGTCCTCACTCAGCCCGTTCCGCACGGCGGCCGCGACGTGCAGCCTCAGCTCGTCCCAGTGCCCGCGCGCGATCAACGCCGTCAGCGTGATCGCACTCCGCGTCCGGCGGTCGAGCCCAGGCCGCGTCCACACCTCGCCCCACGCGTACTTCGTGATGAACTCCTGGAAGTCGCGCGTGAACGCGTCCGGTGCGGCCCGATCGACGTGCGCGTCCCCCAGGACCTCACGCCGGACCTTCATGCCGTCGTCGTAGGACACTTCACCAACTCCCCTGCCACCGCTTCACAACACCGTCCACGAACGTCTCCGCCTGGCCGAGGTAGGACGCCGGATCCGTGCCACCGCCCCGTTCCGCCAGCAACTCCCCGGCGGCCTCGGAGGCCCGGCGCGCCATCACGTCCGCGCGCACTTCGAGGCCTTCCACCAGTTCGGCGGCCTGCGCCGACGCCACCACCGCCAGCTCCAGCAACGCCCGCAGCGCGGGCCACTCCGCGTGCCACGCCCCGTCCGGCCGTTCGTCGACGGCCCGTGCCGCGCAGAGGTGCAGCTGCGCGCCGAGCCCGGGAGCCTGCAGAGCCGCGCTGTTCACCAGCACCGACAGCACGGGGTTGCGCTTCTGCGGCATGGTCGACGACCCGCCGCGGCCCGCCACGAACCCCTCGCGCACCTCACCGATCTCCGGCCGCCCCAGCGTCAGCACGTCCGCCGCCAGCACGCCGAGCGCGTCGCAGACCCGCACCACCGCGTCGCCGAGGCGCGTGACCGGCGCGCGGTAGGTGTGCCAGGGCATCCCCGGCCAGACCAGCCCCAGCGAAGCGGCAAAGGCAGGCACGACAGCGGGATCGGCCACGCGCGACAACGTCCCGGCGGCACCACCGCACTGCACGGGCAACGACCGCCGCACGGTGTCCAATTCGTCGAGCGAGTCGAGCACGCCGACCAGCCAGCGCGCGGCCTTCAGCCCGAACGTGATCGGCACGGCGAACTGGGTCAGCGTGCGACCGGCCATCACGCTGACCCGGTGCTCGACCGCCAGCCCGGCGAGCGCGGCGCCCACCCGCCGGAGATCGGCCGAGACCCGTTCCACCGCACCCCGCGCGAGCAGCATGAAGGCCGTGTCCAGGACGTCCTGGCTCGTCAGTCCGGTGTGGACGGTCACGGAGGCCCGCGCGCGCAACGCCTTCACCAGCGGCAGCACGGGGTTGCCCGCCGCCTCGACCTCCACCGGGTCGAGCACCGGCGCCCAGTCGCCCAGCTCCAGCGACGACCCGAGCACCGACGCCCAGGCGACCTCCACGTCGAGCATCGCCCGCACGAGGGCGGCGTCGTCGAGGAGGCCGGCGGCACGATGAGAACCGGGGAGCACGGTCACGTCCGCGGGAACTTGAAGAACACGGTCTCGGACGGCCCCTGCAGGTGGATGTCGAACCGCAGCCGCCCGTCCGGCTCCCGCACGGCGACCAGGCCGTCGACGGCGTCCGCGGTCCCCGGCAGGTAGATGCGCGTGAACAGCCGGTCGAGCAGGCCGCGGGCGAACACCGTCACCGCGAAGAACGGCAGGCCGGGCTCCACCGTGCTGAACCAGTAGTGGCCGGCGCCGTCCGTGCAGGACCGGCCCCATCCGGTGAACCCGGCACCCCTGCGCCGCAACGACCCGCCGACGCGCGGCACGACACCGGCCGCGTCGGACTGGCGGATCTCGATCATCGCGTCCGGCACGACGGCACCGTCGCCGTCGTGGACGTACCCGTGCAGCACCACGGAACCGGCCGAGCCGAACGGCACCAGCTCGGAGTCGCCGGGGAACGCCAGGGCGTGGTGGAAGAACGGCCCCACGGTCTGGCCGGGAGTCGAGTCAGTCATCGGACGGCTCCAGGTAGGTCGCGTGGCTGCCGGTCAGCACGATGTCCCAGCGGTAGCCGAGCAGCCACTCGTGCTCGGACTGCGCGTGGTCGTAGGACGCGATCAGCCGCTGGAGGGCGGCGGGATCGGTGATCGACTGGGCGATCGGGTCCAACGCCAGGAGCTGGTCGCCGGGGAAGTACATCTGCGTGATCAGCCGTTGCGTGAAGTCCGTGCCGAACAACGAGAAGTGCACGTGCGCGGGACGCCAGGCGTTGTGGTGGTTGCGCCACGGGTAGGGGCCCGGCTTGATGGTGGTGAACGAGTACCAGCCGTCGTCGTCGGTCAGGCAGCGGCCGACGCCGGTGAAGTTCGGGTCCAGGGGCGCGGGATGCTGGTCGCCCTGGTGCGAGTAACGGCCGGCGGCGTTGGCCTGCCAGATCTCCACGAGCTGACGGCGCACCGGACGGCCGTCGCCGTCGAGGACGCGGCCGTGCACGCGCATGCGTTCGCCGATCGGTTCGCCGCCGCGCTGGATCGTCAGATCGGACTCGACCGCGTCCACGTCCGAGTGGCCGAAGACCGGGGCGAGCAGCTCGGCGCCCTCGGGGTCCACGTGCCGGGGTTCCTTGGTGGGGTGACGCAGGAGCGTGCTGCGGTACGGCGCGAAGTCCAGCAGCGGCGCACCTCTCGGTGAGTCGGCCTGGATCTTCGCGATCTCGTCGCTGATCTCGTGCTGGCTGGCTGTCACGTGATCGAACGCTAGGCAAACGACCCCACCCGAGTCGATGGCGCTTTCCATTCAACGGAAAGGACGGCGTTCACTTGACGACACCGAGACGACCGCTCATATTGGCGGTATGCCCAGGGCAAGTGTGCGAGAGCAGATCGTCGACGCCGCGTTCGAGCAGTTCCACCGGCACGGCTACAACGCGTGCGGGGTCAAGCTGATCACCGACAGCGCCGGCGTCCCCAAGGGCTCGTTCTACAACCACTTCGAGAGCAAGGAAGCCCTCGCTCTCGTGATCATGGACCGCTACGGCGAGACCCGGCACCTGAACCTGCTCCGCACGGCGGACACCCCGCCCCTCACCAGGCTGCGCGACCACTTCGAGGCGCTCGCGAGCGACATCGAGGACGTCGGCTACGACCGCGGCTGCGTCTTCGGCAACTTCAGCACCGAGGCCGCCGACCACATCCCGGCCATCCGCTCCGGCGTCAAAGCCGCGTTCGACGCCTGGGCCGACGCGATCGGCGCGGTCATCCACGAGGCCCAGGAGGACGGGTCGCTGGTGACCACTCAGGGCGCGAGCACGCTGGCGAGGTTCGTGCTGAACGCGTGGGAGGGCGCCATCGTCGGCGAACGCGCCGCCAAGGACGGGGCGTCGTTCGGCGCGTTCTTCACGGTCGTCTTCGGCACCCTCCTGCACTGAGATCATCCGCCCTCGGCACCGCCCGCCCGCTGAATATGACCGATCGTCTCAACACCCTTGACGCAAACTAAGACGACCGGTCATATTGAACTCATGAGCGACATCCACCCGAGGTTCCGCACCATCGACGGCCTGTCCGTCCGCTACGCCGTGAGCCCCAACGCCAAGCCGGCAGCCCTCCTGCTCAGCCCGTGGCCCGAGAGCATCTACGCCTACGACGCGACCTGGGCGAAGCTCTCGGCCCACGCCAGCCTGACGGCGGTCGACCTGCCCGGCTTCGGCCACTCCGAACTGCGCGAGGACCTGCTGTCCCCCAGCCGGATGGGCGAGTTCCTCCTCAAGATCGCCGACGCCTTCGACCTCGACCAGCCCCACGTCGTGGGCCCGGACATCGGCACCAGCGCGACCCTGTTCGCCGCGGCGAAAGCACCGGGCAGGTTCCGCAGCATCGTGATCGGCAGCGGGGGCGCCACCTCACCCACCGATCTCGGCTCCCCGCTGCACGACTGGGTCCACGACGAGGACCTCGCGCCGTACCGCGCGCTCGGCCCGAAGGACGTCGTGAACGTCGCCATGGACGCCATCGAGGGCTACGCGCTGCCGGACGTGGTGCGGCAGGACTACCTGGCCGCCTACCAAGGCCAGCGGTTCGCCGACCAGATGGCGTACGTGCGCGCCTACCCCGCGGACCTGAAGGAGCTGAGCGGGCTCCTGCCCACCATCACCACGCCCGTGCAGGTGATCAACGGCGAGCGCGACGCCGTCGTCCCGGTCTCCAACGCCGAGTACCTGCACCGCGAACTGCCCGGCAGCAGGCTCGACGTCGTCGACGCCGGCCACTTCGTCTGGGAGGAGAACGCCGACGAGTACGCCAGGATCGTCACCACCTGGTGGCAGCAGCACTAGCCGGTGACGCAGGCGGCGCCGTTCACGCTGAACGAGGAAGGCGGCGAGGTCGGTCCGGTCGCGGCGCCGTTGAAGCCGAACGTCACCGAGCCGTCCTTGACGATCAACGCGTTGTAGGCCGCGTTGGCGACACTCACCTCGGCGCCGGACTGGGACACCGTCCCGTTCCACAGCTGCGACACGGTCTCGCCGCCGTCGAACCGCCAGCGCACCGTCCAGCCCTCCACCAGCGCGCCGCTGACGTTGCGGATGGTCACCTCGGCCTGGAAGGCGCCGGCCCAGTGGCTGGTGATCCGGTAGACCACGACGCAGGGGGACGCGGGTGGCGGCGGGACGGCGGACGACGGGGGTGTGGTCGTGGTGGGACAGTCGCCCTGGGCCCACAGGCCGAGTTTCGCCTGGGCTGCCTTGGTCTCCGCCTCGACCAGCGGGCCGCCGTCCACACCGGAGGTGCGCAGGATGCCGTACTGCACGGCCAGCAGCGCGTAGTCGGTGCCGTCGGCCAGCGCCAGCGAGACCTCGCCCGGCGTGATGCTGGTCACCCGGACTTCCTTGTCCTGCAACGTCTTGGTGGCGAAGTCGGTGGCTGCGGCCGCCGCGCACGAGGACGGTTCGGCGAGGCGCGAGATGCGGGCGCGGGTGCCGTCGGCGAGTTCGACGGTGCGGCCGTCCACAACGGTCCGCACCTTTGTGGACGGTTCGCTGTCCGCCGAGGAGGAGATCCGGGGTGCGGGGAGGGGCCTGCCGTCCTGCGGGGCCGTGCACCCGGCCACGAGCAAGGTCAACAGCACCGCCCAGTGCTTCCGTGCTGCCATTGGACAAATCTATCGGCGGAGGCAGCGTCCGCAATCGGCTGTTCGGCGTTGATCAACTCGGGCGTTCAGAGTCGTCAGGGCTTCGAGTCGCGCGGGACGTCACGGAGTGTGCGAGCGTGCAGTGGCCACAGTTGCGCGGATGGTTCCCTGCCGTTCATCAGCTCGTGGTGATCAACAGCAAAGATCGCAGACGTACCTCGTTCCCTGCCGATGGAGGTCTGAAGTGCAATCCCTGCAACCACGCCGTTTCCTCGCGGCGCTCGCCGTCGTCGCGTCCGTGTTCGGCTTGACCACGGTCGTCGCGCCCGCCGCGGACGCCGCCGTCTACAACTCGTGCACGCAGTCGCGCTGCGCCGCCGCCCGCGACGTCAACACCAAGTGGAGCCAGCGCGGTTACCCGAGCACGCGCGGCTGGACGACGGGCTGGCCGAACGGCCAGTGCAACTACGCCGGTGGCGTGCACCAGAACCGCGAGGGCCAGCTCCCGGCCGGCCACCGCTACCTGGAGTTCGACGTCTACCCGCGCACCTGCAACGCTTCCCGGGACGCGTACCGGATCATCGTCGACCGCACCGACGGCACGGTCTACTTCTCCCCGGACCACTACGCGAACTTCTACCGCCTCTGAACGAACCTCACCGGGCGCGGGGGGGGGAGCCCCCCCCCCCCCCCCCCCCCCGGGGCGGGGCTTTAAACAATAAACAACCCCCCCCACACACATGAGACGAGAAGGGCCGGGGTCTACTACCCCCCCCCCCACTCCGCTAACCACACCCCCCACTCACCCACCCACCCGGGGCGGGCGGCTCGAGCCCCCCCCCCCGCCCCCACCAGGTGTGCAGCGTCGCCAGCACGTGGGAACGTGCGCCGTCCGGGTTCTCGCCCAGGTCGGCGCCGGTCAGCTCCACCAGCCGGTCGAGCCGGTACCGCACGGTGTTCGCGTGGATGTGCAACGCCGTGGCCGTCGCGCTGAGCCGCCCGCCGTTGTCGAGGTAGCACAAGGCCGTCACCACCATCTCGTGGTGGAACGTGCTCTTCGGTTCCAGTTGGCCCAGCAGCGAACCGGCCAGCGTCTCGGCCAGTCCCGGGAACGCCGCGAGAGCGGTCTCACCGGCGAGGTCGGTCAGGAGCTGGACGCCCAGGGAAGGCCCCGCCGCGGCCAAAGCCTGCGTGCACAACGAGTACGTCCCGCGCAGTGACTTCAGAGCTGTGGCGGGCGACACGACGAGCAGGTCGTCCGACCACGACGGCAGCACGTGCGTGAGCCCCGCCAGCCGCCCCTCGACCAGCCCGTACACGCCACCGAACACCTGCAGCCGCTGCTCCAGCGCCCGCGCGTGACTGGGATCGGTCACCCCGGACACCACGCAGTGATAGCGCCCATCAGGTCGTAGCCCGGCGCGCGCGAGCTCAGCAGCGTCCGGGAACTCGCCGGACACCAGCAGCCGCCGCAGCACCTGGGCGTTCAGATCGCGGGCCGTGCGCGAGAGTTGCAGCTCGGCCGTGTGATAGCCGCTGATGATGTGCCGTTCGACCGCGCCGACGTAGTGATCCAGGTTGATCATGAAGTCCAGGATCGTGCCGTCGTCGACCCCCAGCGACCGCGCGAGCTCCACGGCGGCCCTGATCAACTCGGTGCGCCCGGCGTGCACCCCGCGCAGCAACCCGGCCATCGACACGCCCTGAGCAGCGCGGTCGGCGCCCAGCGCCAGCGCCGCGGAGAAGTCGCCGTCGTCCGGCGTGCCACCGCGTTCGAGGTGCGCGATCCCCTCCGTGAGCAGGAACGCGATGTGCCGCCTGTTCTCCTCGGCGGGCAGCCGGGCGACCTCCGGCGAGTTGCCGCGCGCCGCGTCGACGACCCGTTCGACCACCTTGTCGTCGGCGGCGACGGCTTCGAGCACCTGGCGGACCATCGCGGACATACCCGGCACAGCGCCTCGCAAACCCCACGTTGTGTGACGGCCACAACACAGCCGTCGCCGTTTGGTGGCGGGACCCTATCCCCCGCTCTCCGGTTACTGGTTAGTTGCTTTACGCGAGAGTAATTCGCGTTGGCACCACCCTTCAACGAGGAAGGCCCTGGGATGTCACACGGGAACATCAGCCGCCGCAACCTCCTTGCCGCGAGCGGCGCGATCGGCGCCATCGCCGCGAGCGGGACGCTGGGGCAGGCAGTCGCCGGGGCGGCGCCGAGAGTCGACGCGGACGTGATCGTCATCGGCCACGGTCTCGCCGGTCTCGTCGCGACCTCCGAGCTGGCGGCCGCCGGCCGCAAGGTCCTGCTGCTCGACCAGGAACCCGAGGCCAGCCTGGGCGGACAGGCGTTCTGGTCGCTCGGCGGCCTCTTCTTCGTGAACTCGCAGGAACAACGCACCGCGGGCATCAAGGACTCGCTGGAGCTGGCGCGCGCCGACTGGTTCAACACGGCGGGCTTCGACCGCGGCGTGAACGATCCCCTCGGCGAGGACTACTGGGCCGCCAAGTGGGCGGAGGCGTACCTGAACTTCGCCGCCGGCGAGAAGCGCGACTGGCTCTACGGCCTCGGCGTGCGCTGGGTCCCGATCGTCGGCTGGGCGGAACGCGGCGGGCAGCTCGCCGACGGCCCCGGCAACTCGGTGCCGCGCTTCCACATGACGCTCGGCACCGGTCCCGGCGTGATGGAGCCGTTCGAGAAGAAGGTGCGCGACGCCGTCCGCGACGGCAAGGTCACCTTCAGGTTCCGGCACCAGGTCGACGGCCTGATCACGTCGAACGGCGCCGTCACCGGCGTGCGCGGCAGCCTCCTCGAAGCGAGCAGCGCGGCCCGCGGCACCCCCAGCTCCCGCACCAAGGTCGGCGACTTCGAGCTGTACGCGCCGATGGTCGTCGTCACCTCGGGCGGCATCGGCGCGAACCACGACCTGGTGCGCCGCAACTGGCCCGCCCGTCTCGGCCCCGCGCCGCAACGCCTGGTCACGGGCGTTCCCGCGCACGTCGACGGCCGGATGCTGGCGATCACCGAGCTGGCCGGCGGGCGGCTCGTGAACCGCGACCGCATGTGGCACTACACCGAGGGCATGATCAACCACACGCCGATCTGGCCGGGCCACGGCATCCGCGTGCTGGCGGCGCCGTCGTCGCTGTGGCTCGACGCCCGCGGCAAGCGCTTCCCCAACCCGGGCATCCCGTCGCTGGACACGCTCGGCACGCTGGAGCTGATCGGCAAGTCCGGCTACGACTACTCGTGGTTCGTGCTCAACAAGAAGATCATCGACAAGGAGTTCGTGCTCTCCGGTTCCGAGCAGAACCCGGAGATCACCGCCAAGAACCTCATCGCCTACCTCGCGATGCGCCTGCTGAACAGCACGCCGCCGCCGGTGAAGGCGTTCATGGACAAGGGCGTCGACTTCGTCATCAAGAACAACCTCCCGGACCTCGTCGCCGGGATGAACGCTCTCACCGGCCAGAACCTGATCAACCTCGACGACCTGCGCCGCCAGATCACCATCCGCGACCAGCAGGTCGACAACCCGTTCTCCAAGGACGTCCAGATCATGGGCATCCGGAACTCGCTGGCGTACAGCGGGGACAGCCTCGCCCGCACCGCGGGGCTGCACAAGCTCCTCGACGCGGGCTCCGGCCCGTTGATCGCGATCAGGATGAACATCCTGACCCGCAAGACGCTGGGCGGCCTGCAGACCGACCTCACCGGCCGGGTGCTCGGCTCGAACGGCCAGCCGATCCGCGGCCTGTACGCGGCGGGCGAGGTGGCCGGGTTCGGTGGCGGCGGCGTGCACGGCTACCGCGCGCTGGAAGGCACGTTCCTCGGCGGCTGCCTGTTCTCCGGGCGCGCGGCCGGCCGCGGTGCCGCCGCCGAAAGCGCCTAGCGGCCCACGTTCACGGGGTCTGCGGTCTCCCCTGTTGACCGCAGGCCCCGCACCACGTCCAGCACCTTCTCCCGCGACGACTCGGGGCTCTCGACGGCCGAGTCGAGCACCAGGTGCTCCTCGTCCCACGGCTCCCACAGCCCGCGCATCCGTTGCACGTGCTCCCACGGAACCGTTGCGTGCCAACCGGGAATGCCCCGGCTGCGCCCGGCGACGCGCGAGCGGTGCACCACCTCGTCCGAACACACGCACTCGACGCCCACGAACACGCCACCGAGCGTTTCGGTGAGCTCACGCCACTGGGCGCGCGCCTCGCGGGTGTGCCCGGCGACGTCGACGACGACGTCGATGCCGAGCTGCAGATGCCGGGCGACCAGGCCGTTGAGCTGCAGGTCCAGCACCTCGTCGACGTTCTCGTCGGTGATCGCGCGCGCCAGGATCAGCGACCCGAGTGTCCAGTCCATCGAGAAGATCGGCGCGCGAAGCTTCTTGGCCAGCGCTTCGGCGAGCGTGCTCTTGCCCGCACCGGGAATCCCCGCGATCAGCACGACCACCGGGCTCTCGGTCGAGGGCGCCAGCTCCAGGTAGGGATTCGTCATGTCCCTCACCTAAACATCGATGTGCGCGCCCATGATGACTGTTCGCTCTCGGGGCAATCCGAAGTGCTCGGCGGCGTCCGCCGTGATGTACGACGTGGCGATGAACAACCGCTTCCGCCACCCGGCCATCGTGCGCCGAGGCCCGCGCTGCAGCTCGATCTTCGACAGGAAGTAGCGCGCCTCGTCGAGGTTCAGCACGCCCTCGGTCCGCGCGGGATCCAGCAACGCGAGCGCCGCGGGCACGTCCGGCGTCTCCATGTACCCGAAGTGAGCGCTCACATGAATGATGCCGTCGTCACCGTGCCCGAGCTCGTCCACCTCGACGCGGTTCTCCTGCGCCACCCGCGGCACCGGCAACGTCTCGATGGACACGATCACCACCCGCTCGTGCAACACGTGGTTGTGCTCGACGTTCGCCCGCATCGCCAGCGGCGCGGTCTCCTTGCCACGGTTGAGGAACACCGCGCACCCAGGCACCCGAGTCAGCTGCTGTTGGTGCAGCTCCTCGATGAACGCCTGCAACGACCCCTCGGCCTCCCGCCGGGCCTTCGTCACGATCGCCCGCCCACGCTGCCAGGTCGTCATCACCGTGAACGCCGTGAGCCCGATCAACAACGGCAACCACGCCCCGTGCAACAACTTCGTCAGGTTCGCCGCCAGGAACAGCAGGTCCACCCCGAGCAACACCACACACCCGAGCCCGATCGCCCAGGCCGAGGCCCCGAACCGCACCCGCGCGATGAACAGGAACAACGTCGTGGTGATCGTGATCGTCCCGGTGACCGCCATGCCGAACGCAAACGCAAGCGCCGCAGACGTCTGAAACGCGAACACCAACGTCAGCACCGACACCAGCAACACCCAGTTGATCCACGGCACGTAGATCTGCCCCATCGTCGACTCCGACGTGTGAGCGATCCGCAACCGAGGCAGATAACCGAGCTGCGCGGCCTGCGAAGCCACCGAGTACGCCCCGGTGATCACCGCCTGAGAAGCGATCACCGTGGCAGCCGTGGCCAGCACGACCATGGGCCACCGAGCCCACTCCGGCACCAGCAGGAAGAACGGCCCGCTGATGTTCGCGGGGTCGTCCAGGATCAACGCCCCTTGCCCCATGTAACTGAGCACGCAGGCCGGAAACACCAGGAACAACCACCCACGAGCGATCGCGGACCGCCCGAAGTGCCCCATGTCCGCGTACAGCGCCTCAGCACCGGTGACCGCCAGCACCACAGCCGCCAAGGCGAAGAACGCGATGTCGAAGTGCCCGAACAGAAACCCGAGCGCATACGTCGGCGACAACGACTTGAGGATCTCCGGATGGCTGGCGATCCCACCGATCCCCGCCACCCCGATGACCGTGAACCAGAGGATCATCACGGGCCCGAAGAACCGCCCGACCACCCCACTCCCCCGCCGCTGCACGAGGAACAGCCCCACGATGATCACCGCGGTGATCGGCACCACGAACCGCTCCAACTCGGGCTCGACAACTTTGAGCCCCTCCACAGCGGACAACACCGAGATAGCAGGCGTGATCATGCTGTCCCCGAAGAACAGGGCAGCGCCGAAGATCCCCAACGCGGCCAACGTAGCCGCAGCCTTCCGCCCCTGCTTGGCCTTCCACCGCCGCAGCAAGGTGATGAGGGCCATGATCCCGCCCTCACCGTCGTTGTCGACCCGCATGGCCAACAACACGTAGGTCACCGTCACAACCACCGTGACCGACCAGAAGGTGAGCGACACAACCCCGTAGACGTTGTTCACGCTCACCGGCACCGGATGCGGGTCAGCCGGATTGAACACGGTCTGGATCGTGTAGATGGGGCTGGTCCCGATGTCGCCGAACACAACCCCAAGCGCGCCAACGACAACGGCCAACCGAACGGTGTCCCGCGCCAGCCCGGCCCGCGACGGCCCTGAAACCTGCTGATCAGCCACGAGCAACCCCCTAGACCGCCTGCTGCCCGCAAGATAACCGCGCACCCACCACCCCGCTCAGCACAACCGGGTGATCTTTACGCGTTCCTGACGCCTGGCCACGCCAGCGGTAGGGGCGAGGTTGCCGCACGCAGTGGGCGGGGCGAGGCGGCGGAGCGCATGGGTCCGTGGTGAGCCAAGACGGCTGGGCCTTGCCGAGCGCAAATGGCTTTAGGGGATGCGAAGCCGGAGGCGAGCCCGAACGAGCGTAAGCATCGCGATGGCGCAGCCGAGCGCCCGGCCAAGACCCGAGCGCAATGCCGAAGGCGAGGCGTCCTTACCTCTTAGCTCCGGTCAACCGGTAATGACGTGACGTGCCCACCCAACGTGCCCACGCTGCAAAGAGATTGGGGCTTGACTTTGGGTGCGAGGTGCTAGCCTCGCGGATCGGCCGGGCGCTTTTCAGCCCGGCTTTTAACGGCCGATGAGCGCCTCGCAAGGGCCCCGAAGTCAAGCCCCAATCTCTATCGACGCGCCAGCGGCGATGACGTAACCAAAGCTCGTCCGCAGTTGTCTTTGCACCCAAACCCAACCACCAACGCAAGGCGACCTTTGACATACCCATACCCCCCTAGGGTATAAAGAGAGGGCAGCCAACCGCACCCCCGGCATAACCAGCCGGCCGCGCGGCAGGCCGGAGAAGGAGCGAGACATGCACGGCTACGCCAACACCAAAGACGCCCACCTGCGCCGCCTACGCCGTATCGAAGGCCAGGTCCGCGGCTTGCAACGGATGATCGAAACGGACGAGTACTGCATCGACGTGCTCACCCAGATCTCCGCGGCGACCAGGGCGTTGCAGGCGGTCTCACTGGGGCTGCTCGACGAGCACCTCAAGCACTGCGTGAGCCAGGCCATCACCGAAGGCGGTTCCACGGCCGACGCGAAGATCGCGGAAGCCAGTGACGCCATCGCCCGCCTGGTCCGCTCCTAAATCCACAACGGGAGTTCCACCATGAGCGAATCCGTCCACTCTGAGTCCGTCCACTCTGAGTCCGTCCACTCTGAGTCCGTCCACTCTGAGTCCGTCCACTCTGAGTCCGTCCATACCGTGACCGGCATGACCTGCGGCCACTGCGCCGGCAGCGTCACCGAAGAAGTCTCCAAGCTCACCGGCGTCACGAACGTGGCCGTGGACGTGCCCACCGGCCGCCTCACGATCACCAGCACCACCGCCATCGCCCTCGACGACGTGCGCAACGCCATCACCGAGGCCGGCTACGAACTGGCCCCGCGATGAACACCGGAGCCAAAGTCGCCCTCTACGCCACAGCACTGGCCGCGATCTTCGGCGGCACCTGGGCAGCAGGCGCCGCCGCCGGCCCACCCGCACCCCCGCCGGCACACGCGGAACAAGCGCACACCGACACCCACGAACAGCCCCAGTCCAAGCTCCCACCAGGACTGTCCGTCGCGGACAACGGCTACACCCTGCGCCTGAACGAGACCGACCCGGGCACCTTCCACATCGAAGGCCCGGACGGACAACCCGTGACGAAGTTCGCCCTAGAACACGAAAAACGCCTGCACCTGATCGCAGTCCGCAGAGACGGCTCGAACTTCCAGCACGTACACCCACAGATGGCCGAAAACGGCACCTGGACCACACCGCTGACCTTCCCGGAAGCAGGCACGTACCGCCTCTTCGCCGACTTCAAACCAGAAGCAGGCGCCAAGACGACCCTAGGCGCGGACGTCCACATCCCAGGCAACTACCAACCACGCCACCAGACCGACAGCCGGACGTTCCAAGCCGACGGCTACGAGGTGACCCTCAACGGCGACCTCAACGCCGGCAAGGCATCGACCGTCCAACTCGACATCACCAAGGACGGCAAACCAATAACGAACCTGCAGGACTACCTGGGCGCCAAGGGACACCTGGTCGCGCTGAGGGCGGACGACCTGGCCTACCTCCACGTCCACCCCGAGAAATCAGACCAGGTGAAGTTCGCGGTGGAGGTACCGACCGCCGGAAAGTACGGCCTGTTCCTGGACTTCAAGCACGACAACACGGTCCGCACGGCCGAGTTCACGCTCACAACGCACGAGGAGGGCGGTCATGGCCACTGACACCATCGAGATCTCGATCGGCGGCATGACCTGCGCCTCCTGCGCCGCGCGGATCGAACGCAAGCTCAACAAGCTGGACGGCGTCGAGGCCTCGGTCAACTACGCCACCGAGAAGGCACGGGTCAGCTACACCAGCGACCTGACCCCGGAAGACCTCGTCAAAGCCGTCGAGGACACCGGCTACACCGCCGAACTCCCCACCACGAAATCCGAAGCCCCGGAGACCGACCCGACGAGGACGCTGAAAGAACGGCTGACCACCTCAACGGTCCTGTCCGTCCCCATCGTCGCCCTGGCGATGGTGCCGGCCCTCCAGTTCACCTACTGGCAGTGGCTCTCGCTGGCACTGGCCGGACCGGTCGTCACATACGCCGCGTGGCCGTTCCACAAGGCGGCGTGGACGAACCTCCGGCACGGCGCCGCCACCATGGACACGCTGATCTCCCTCGGCGTCGGCTCGGCGTTCCTGTGGTCGCTCTACGCGCTCTTCCTCGGCACCGCCGGCACCCCCGGCATGACGCACGGGTTCTCGTTCGCCATCGAACGCAGTGCCGGCAGTGGCAACGTCTACCTCGAGGTCGCGGCGGGCGTCACGACGTTCATCCTGGCCGGGCGCTACTTCGAGGCCCGCTCCAAGCGACGGGCCGGCGCGGCGCTGAAAGCGTTGCTCGAACTCGGTGCCAAGGACGTCGCGGTCCTCAGGAACGGCAGGGAGACCCGGATCCCGACCGCCGAGCTGAAGGTCGGCGACCGGTTCGTCGTGCGCCCTGGCGAGAAGATCGCCACGGACGGCGTCGTCGACGAGGGCAGTTCCGCGGTCGACGCGAGCATGCTCACCGGCGAGTCCGTGCCGGTGGAGGTGCGCCCCGGTGACACCGTCGTCGGCGCGACGGTGAACGCCGGCGGGCGACTGTTGGTCAAAGCGACCCGGATCGGGGCGGACACGCAGCTCGCGCAGATGGCGCGGCTGGTCGAGGACGCGCAGAACGGCAAGGCCGAGGTGCAGCGGCTGGCCGACCGGATCTCGGCGGTGTTCGTGCCGATCGTGATCGCGCTCGCCGTCGGCACGCTCGGGTTCTGGCTCGGCACCGGCGGTGGCGCAGGGGCGGCGTTCACGGCCGCGGTGGCGGTGCTGATCATCGCCTGCCCGTGCGCGCTGGGGCTCGCGACGCCGACCGCGTTGCTGGTCGGCACCGGACGGGGTGCGCAGCTCGGCATCCTGATCAAGGGGCCGGAGGTGCTGGAGTCCACCCGCCGCGTCGACACCGTGGTGCTCGACAAGACCGGCACCGTGACGACGGGCCGGATGAGCCTGGTGAGCGTTCACATCGCCGAGGGCGAGGACGAGACCGAGGTCCTGACGCTCGCCGGGGCGCTGGAGAACGCCTCCGAACACCCGATCGCCAGGGCCATCACGGCGGCGGCCGGGGAGGTGCCCGAGGTCGAGGACTTCCGGAACGTCGAGGGCCTGGGCGTGCAAGGTGTGGTGAACGCTCACGCGGTACTCGTCGGCCGGGAACGCCTGCTCACCGACTGGAGCGTCCGGCTCGACCCGGCACTCCGCGACCACAAGGACCGAGCCGAGAGCCAGGGACGCACGGCGGTCCTGGTCGCGTGGGACGGCAAGGCGCGCGGTGTGCTGGTCGTCGCCGACACCGTGAAGCCCACCTCGAAGGAGGCGATCGAGGGCCTGCGCCGGCTCGGGCTGCGTCCGGTGCTGCTGACCGGCGACAACAGGGCGGCAGCGGAGGCGGTGGCGGCCGAGGTCGGCATCGACGAGGTCATCGCCGAGGTGCTGCCCGCCGACAAGGTCGACGTCGTGAAGCGCCTCCAGGACGAGGGCAGGGTCGTCGCCATGGTCGGCGATGGCGTGAACGACGCCGCCGCGCTCGCCCAGGCCGACCTCGGCCTCGCGATGGGCACCGGCACGGACGTCGCGATCGAGGCCAGCGACCTCACCCTGGTGCGCGGTGACCTGAGGGCCGCCGTCGACGCCATCCGGCTCGCCAGGCGCACGCTCACCACGATCAAGGGCAACCTGTTCTGGGCGTTCGCGTACAACGTCGCGGCGCTGCCGCTGGCGGCGTTGGGCCTGCTCAACCCGATGATCGCGGGCGCAGCGATGGCGTTCTCGTCGGTGTTCGTCGTCAGCAACAGCCTGCGGCTGCGCGGCTTCCGCTGACACGACCCTCACGGGCGGTTTCGTAGCCTCGGCACATCAGTCTTCCCGACAACGAGGAGCAGTTGTGCCGAGGTTCGCCCTGGTCGTGACGTTGCTGGTGGCGCTGGGAGCGTGCACCTCGACACCACCGGAGCCGACCGCCGTGCCCACGTCGTCGTCCAGCACGCCACCGCCGGAAGAACAGGTGTACGTGTCGATCGGCGACTCCTACGCCACGGGCTTCAGCCCCGACGGCACCAAGGAGAGCTTCGCGCAGATCATCGCGAAGCAGCAGAACCTCAAGTTGATCAACCTCGCCTGCAACGGCGCCACCTCCGCCGACCTGGGCAGCAGACCCGCGTGCGGACCGGACGCCGGCGGCAAGACCCAGCTCGACGCCGCCGTGGACGCCCTGAAGGGCAGGAAGGCGGCCCTGGTCACGGTGGTGATCGGCGGCAACGACCTCACGCCGTGCGCGATCACACCGGACCCGCTGGACTGCGCGACCAGGACCGTCACCGGCATCCAGACCAACGTCGCGGGCGCGCTCGCCGAGCTGCGGGAGGCCGCGCCGGACGTCAAGATCGTCGGCCTGACCTACCCGGACGTGTTCCTCGGCGCGTGGGTGAACCCGTCGTTCCCCAACGGCAAGAACCTCGCCGGCGTGTCCGTCACGATGTTCCAGGACTTCAACACGAAGATCGCGGCCCAGTACGCCAAGTTCGGCGCGAAGTTCGCCGACGTCACGGCCGCGACCGGCGGCTACGGCGCACTGACCGAACTGGCGCAGGACCCCAGGTACGGGCAGGTCCCGGCATCGGTCGCCAAGGTGTGCGCGCTCACCTACTTCTGCGACCGCACCGACGTGCACCCGACGCCCGCCGGACACCAGGCGATCGCCGAGGCCGTAACGGCAGCGGGTCGCTGAGAGACGAACCAGGGCAGGGTTCTTCGCGTATTACCCGAAAGACCCTGTTGATCAGCTCAGGCCTCTGACAGGCTCTGAACCCGTTGCCACAACGAGGAAGAGTGCTTGATGACCGTGCTCCCGCACACGACCGACGCCCTGCACCGGCTCAGCGACGCCGTCGACGGCTTCCTGCGCGGTGAGCGGGAGCTGAACCTCAGCGACCCGTCTGCGCACATGATGGTCGGCGGCCGCCTGCACGCGCTCGGCGTGCAGATCCACCACGCCGTGCAGGCGGGAATCCCGGAGGAAGACGTCGCCGCGGTCGTGCAGCCCGCGCGGTCGGCATGTGCGCGTTCCCCTTTCATGCGCGACGAGAACGAATGGGCGCGCGGCTACCCCAGCGACTTCCGGCTGCTCGACCACGTCCTCGCGCAGAACGTCGAGGCGACGCCGGGCACGCTCGGCTGGCACGTCGAGACGCACCTGCAGGGCGTGGCGATCACCCACCAGCTGCGCAACCGGGTGCTGCACCAGACCAGGCTCATCGGCGACACCCTGACCGCCCAGCGGGGCGGTCCCGTCTCGATCCTGCTGATCGCCTCCGGCACCGCACCGGACCTGCGGCGCATCCCGCCGAACATCGTCCGGCCCGGCGACCGGTTCGTGATCACCGACGTCGACCCGGACGCGCTGGAGCTCGCGGAGCAGCGGCTCGGGCCGTTGCGCGACGCGACGACCACCTTCAGCGGCAACGTGTTCCGCGCGATCCCGAAGATCGCCGAGCAGGGCCCGTACGACCTGGTGCTGGTCAACGGCCTCTACGAGTACCTCAACGACCGTGCGGCCGTGCGGCTCACGGAGGCCGTGCTGACCAGGCTCGTCCGTCCCGGCGGCCTGTTCCACTTCTCCAGCCTCACCGGCGGCAACCCGTTCCGCTACGCGCTCGAGTACCTGATGGAGTGGCAGCTCATCGAACGCGACGAGCACGCCGTGCGGGCGTTGCTGCCGGGGTGTGACGTCCAGGTGGGCCACGACCAGACCGGGTTGGCGCTGCTCACGCACGTCCGGACCCGGCGGGGGTGACGTCCCGCGCCGCGGGGCGGAACCCCTTCACCAGCAACCACCCGGCCAGCACCATCTCGTTGAGCGCGAGCGGCACGAACAACGCGCCGGCCTGCGTCTGCGAGAGCACGTCGAGCAGCACGAGCACGGCACCGGCCAGGTAGGGCACGACGGCGACGAGCGCCCACACCGAGATCCACCGGGGCACGAGCCTCGACCGGAACAGCAGGACGTTGAGGAGCCCGACGCTGACGCAGAAGTAGATGGCGCTCGCGTGGCCCCACACCTCGTCGATGTGAACGTGCGCGAGCGGGGCGATGGCGGACATCAGGAAGACGACCTCGAGCGTCCTGGCGACGACGTAGCCCATCGCCATGCCCTCGCCGTGGGCCTTGAGGACCGGGAACAACGTCGGCGCGATGAACGCGATGGCCACGGCCATGACGAACACCATCACGCCTCTCGTCGTGCCCTGGGTGGCCGCGCTGACCACGCCCGCGGCCGTCGCGGTGATGAAGAGGGAACCAACCACACGTGCTGTCATGCAGCAGAGGCTCGCCCGCCTCGGTGTGCGACCGGTGTGCGTGCGGTGTGTGAGAATTCGCCGGTGCGGATCGGGGTGCTCGGTGGTGTCCGCGCCACCACCGACGACGGTGAGCCGATCGACGTCGGTTCGCCCAGGTCGCAGGTGGTGCTGGCGGCCCTTGCGCTCGCGCCCGGGGTGGCGTTGCCGGTGCCGCGGCTGATCGACCTCGTGTGGGGTGACGCTCCCCCTGCCACCGCCCCCAAGGCCTTGCAGTGGCACGTCGCGCAGCTGCGGAAGTCGCTGGGCGCCGAGGCGATCGCCCGGGTCGGTGCGGCTTACCGGCTCGACGTGCCCACGGACGTCTCGCGGTTCCTTGAGCACGTTCACAACGGGGACGCCGAGGCGGCGGTGGCGGCGTGGGGCGGGACGCCGTTGGCCGGCCTGGACGCACCGGGGCTGGCCGCGGCCGTCGCCAGGCTGGTCGAGGAGTGGCTGGGCGCGGTCGAGGCCGACTTCGGGCGCCGGGTGGTGGCCTCGCCAGGGGCGGTGGTCGGGGAGCTGTCGGCGTTCGTGGCGGACCACCCGGCCCGGGAGGGGCTCGCGGCGCTGTTGATGACGGCGTTGTACCGGACCGGGCGGCAGGCCGACGCTCTCGCGGTGTACCAACGGGTTCGGCAGCACCTGGTCGCCGAGCTGGGGGTGGAACCGGGGCCCGAACTGCGCGCCGCCGAGCAGCAGGTGCTGGCGCACGTGCCGGTCCCGGCTCCGGTGCTGATCGGGCGGGAGGCCGATCTCGCGGCGCTGGCGGACGCGCTGCGAAGTGCGCCGGTGGTGACGCTGGTGGGGCCGGGCGGGATCGGCAAGACGCGGCTGGCGTCGACCGCGGGCGGGGCGTTCGTGTCACTGGCGGAGATCACCTCGTCCGCCGACGTGCCGCGCGCCGTGGCGGACGCACTGGGAATCGTCGAACGGCCGGGGGTCTCAGTCGCGCAGGCGGTGGTCGCCGCGCGGCTTTCGTTGCTGGTGCTGGACAACTGCGAGCACGTGCTCGACGGGGCCGCCGCCTTCGCCGCCGCGGTGAGCGCGTCGGTCCGGGTGCTGGCGACCTCGCGGGAACGGCTTTCGGTGCCCGACGAACGGGTTGTCGTCGTGGAGCCGCTGGACGCCGAGGCGAGCGTGGAGCTGTTCGACGTCCGGGCGCGCGCGGCTGATCCTTCGTACACGGGCGACGCGGCGGTGGCGGAGCTGTGCCGCCGGCTGGACGGGATTCCGCTGGCCATCGAACTGGCCGCGGCACGGGTGCGGAGTCATCGGCCCGTGGAGTTGCTGGACCGGCTCGACATCGGCGTGCGGCGGACGGGCGCCGCGCGGCACCGAACCGTGCGGGCGGCGATCCAGTGGTCGTACGACCTGTTGTCGGCGGACGAGCAGGCGTTGTTCTGCCGGCTGTCGGTGTTCGCGGCGCCGTTCGGCCTCGACGCGGTGACGGACGACCACCTGCTCGGAGACCTCGTCGAACGGTCGATGCTGACCGTCCACGAAGGACTGTTCGGACGACGGTTCCGGATGCTGGAACCGTTGCGGCAGTTCGCTTCCTCGCTGCTGGAGGACCGAGCGACCGCGATGAACGAGCACGCGCAGTGGTGCCTGCGGCAGGTGGCGCACGCAGGCGAGCTGCTGCGCGGGCCGGACGAGGTCGAGGGCGTCGGACGGCTCGCCGAGCTGTGGCCGAACCTGCGGGTGGCGGTCGAGTGGGCGTTCGAGTCCGGACACCCGGAGCTGGTCGACGCACTCGTACGGCCCGTGGTCACCGAACTACCGCTGCGCGGGCGGCGCGAGATCGGCGACTGGGCGGAGCGGCTCACCGGCGGGTTCTGGCTGATCTGGGTCGCCGAGCGGAACATCCAGGGGTCGAGTCCGGCCGCCCTGCCCGACGTCCGGGACGACCCGCTGAGCCGGTACGCGCGGGCGTACGCCTCCGGGGACGGCCTCGGACTGGTGGCGTGCCTGCCGGAAGCCGTTGCGGCGGTGGACGATCCGCACCTGAAGGGGTTCCTGGAGCTGATGCCGTCCGGGACGCTGATCGGCGCCGGGCAGTTCGGGCACGTCGACCGCCGGGTCGCGGCGCTGGCCGCGCGGTACCGGGTGACAGGGCCGCCGACGCTGGCGCACTGGGCGTTGCAGACCCTCGGCTACAGCGCGATGTTCCAGGGACGCGAGCCCGACGAGTTCTTCGACGCAGCCGCCGACGTCGACGTGCCGCCGGGAACGTTGTCGGCCAACAAGACCACCGAGGCGCGGCGGGCGTTCCGCCGCGGCGATCTCGGCAGGGCGTTCGAGCTGCTCGGAGCGCACGTCGACGAGTTGCTGGAGACCGGCAACGTGGTCGCGGCCAGCGTCGTCGCCGTCGAGTTCATCGCGATCACCCGCGACAGCATGCCGGGCGAAGCAGCGAGAGTCCTCGGCTACCTCAAGCACGCCAACGACTTCGGCGCGATGGCGGCGGCGAAGCTCGTCCACGGCCTGACCACCGAAGCGTCCGGAATGGACGATCGAGAGGCGTTGAGGTACATGCGCGGGGCACTCAGCGCAGGCCGTGCGCGATCCGGGTCACGAACGCCGCCAGCCGGTCGGGCGTGAACTTCTCCGGGTCGGTGAGCACGAGCCGCCCGGACATCTCCGCCAGCGCCAGCATCGCGTGCCCGAGCAGGGCCGAGTCGAGGTCGTCGAGGCGGCCCAGCTCCTTGAGTCCCAGCGCGGCCAGGTCCTCGATCTGCGCCAGCACCCCGGCGCGGACCAGCTCGACCTGGGCGCGGAACTCGGCGGGCGTCCCCTCGGGCGGCAGCAGCACGAGCCGCCACCGGTCCGGCGCCTCCACCACGGCGTTCACGAACGCGCGGACGGCGTCGGCGAACGCGTCGTCCGGCGAGCGGGTGGCGAAGTCGGTGGGCAGCGCCGCGATGACCTGCTCGGTCGCGCGTCCCGCCTCGCGTTCGAGCAGGGCGCCGATGAGCTCGCCGCGGTTCGCGAACAGGTCGTAGAGCACGGGCTTGGTGACCTCGGCCCGCTTGGCCACCGACTCCATGGTCACGGTGTCGAAGCCGGCCGGGATCAGACTCAGGGCGGCGTCCAGCAGCTGCTCGCGGCGCTGCTCGGGAGGCAGCCGGCGGGCGTACTTGCGACGCGTTGTGTTCACGCGACCATATTGCTACGGTAGCGTAGCTTTCACAAAGCTACGCAGGCGTAGTAATTGGCGGAGGTACTTGCGATGGAGCCGGACAACCTCGTTCTGCAGCCGCGTGACGTGCAGTTCGACTGGTCGACCCTGCCGATGCACTGGGTCCCGGACGAGCCGGTGACCACGCACGTCATGAACGTCCTGCACCTGCTGCTGCCCGAGGGCGAGCGGTGGTTCGTGCGCACGTTCCAGCAGGCCGTGCCGCTGATCAACGACGACACGCTGCGCGAGGACGTGCTCGGGTTCATCGGCCAGGAGGCGATGCACGCCGAGGCGCACAGCGAGGTCCTCGACCACCTGCTCGCGAACGGCCTGGACCCGCGCCCGTTCACGCGCCAGATGGAGCACGTCTTCCAGCGCATCCTCGCGCCCACGCCGGGACTCGCCGGCGAGCAGGCGCGCGAGCAGCTCATCGAACGCGTCGCGATCGTCGCCGCCATCGAGCACTTCACCGCGTACCTGGGCGACTGGATGCTGAACGCCGACGCGCTGGACCGGGCGGGCATCCACCCGGTGATGCTGGACCTGCTGCGCTGGCACGCGGCCGAGGAGGTCGAGCACCGCAGCGTCGCGTACGACCTGATGTGCCACCTGGACCGCCGGTACGTGCGGCGCGCGCGGACGATGCTGCTGGTCGCGCCAGTGCTGTTCTGGCTGTGGGTGCGGGGCGCGCGGTTCATGGTGCGCGCCGACCGGACGACTCGGGTGCGACTGACCTGGCGTGAGGCGATGCGGGCGGGACGGCGCGGGTTGCTGCCGCGGCTGTCGGACATCTTCCGGGCGTTCCTGCGGTACTTCCACCCGGCCTACCACCCGCGGCAGGAAGGCTCGACGTCGCAGGCGATCGCGTACCTGGCGAGCTCGCCGGCGGCGCGGGAGGCGCACTGATGTCGCGAGGTTCCGCGCTGGGCGGCCTCACCCGGTTCGGGGCCTTCTACGACGCCGCCGTCACCCGGTTCGGCGGGCGCGCCCGGCCCGGACCGACCCGGGATGCCTTGTGGCTCACCGTTGTCGAACGCTCACACGTCGCCGACGGGGTGGTCAGCCTGCGGTTCGGCGGCACGGGACTGCCCGCCTGGCAGCCGGGGTGCCACGTCGACCTGCACCTGCCGTCCGGGCTGCGGCGCCAGTACTCCCTGTGCGGCGATCCGAGCGAGAACACCTACCGGATCGCGGTGCGCGAGGTCGGCGAGGGATCCCGTGAGGTGCAGGCGTTGCAGGTCGGCGACCGCGTCCAGGTGCGGGGGCCGCTCAACGCGTTCCCGTTCGCCGGCCTCGGACCGGTGGTGTTCGTGGCGGGTGGGATCGGGATCACCGCGATCCTGCCGATGGTGCACGCGGCGGCACGGGCCGGGCTCGACTGGCGGCTCGTCTACTGCGGCCGGTCGAGGACGGCGATGCCGTTCCTGGACGAACTCCCCGCCGGACCCGTGGACGTGCGCATCGGACGGGGTGGCCCGCTTTTGCAGGACGCCCACCCGCGTGGGGCGGTGTACTGCTGCGGCCCGTCGTCGATGCTGGAGCAGGTGCGGGACGAGTTCGCGTCGCGGTGGCTGCACTTCGAGCGGTTCAGCCCGCCGCCGATCGTGGACGGACGGCCGTTCGCGGTCGAACTGCGGCGCAGCGGCGTGACCCTCGACGTGCCGGCCGACCGGTCGGCGCTGGACGTGATCAGGGACTTCCGCCCGTCCGTCGCCTACTCGTGCCGGCAGGGGTTCTGCGGCACGTGCGACGTCGGCGGCGTGCGGATCTGCGTGGACCGGCCCGACGGCGACCGACTGGTGTTGGAGGAACTGTGAAGGTGCGTTCGGGGGAAGTCGAGCTCGCCGTGCAGGTGCGCGGCGACGGGCCGACCGTGGTCCTGGTGCACGGGTATCCGGACACGCACGAGGTCTGGGACCGGGTGGCGGCGTTGCTGGAGAAGGACTTCCGGGTCGTCACCTACGACGTGCGCGGCGCCGGCGAGTCCACCGCGCCGTCCACTGAGGACGGCTACCGGCTGGAACGGCTCGCCGCCGACCTGTTCGCGGTGATCGACGCGGTCAGCCCGGACGAGCCGGTGCACGTCGTCGGGCACGACTGGGGGTCGATCCAGTCGTGGGAGGCCGTGACGACGCCGGGCGCGCGGATCGCCACGTTCACGTCGATCTCCGGGCCGTGCCTCGACCACATGGGCCACTGGAGCCGCAAGGGCCTGTCGCTCGCGCACCTCCGGCAGTTCGTCCGCTCCTGGTACATCGGCGCGTTCCACCTGCCGGTGCTCGCGCCGTTGTTCTGGCGGCTCTACCTCGGGCCGCGCTGGGGCGCCGTGCTGCGCCGGCTCGAAGGCGTCAAGGTCACGCCCGCACGCACGATCACGCGGGATGCCGTGCGCGGGATCTCGTTGTACCGGGCCAACATCCGCCAGGTGATGCGGTCACCGCGGCACCGGCTCGCGCCCATGCCGGTGCAGGTGATCCAGCCGACCCGGGACCGGTACATCCGCACCGAACCGCTCGACCTCGAACGCTGGGTGCCGTCGCTCACCCGGCGCAGGATCGCGGCAGGCCACTGGGCACCGCTCAGTCATCCGGCACCCCTGTCCCGGATGATCAGCGAGTTCGTCACCGACTCCACGCCGAAGCGCGAGCTCGTCGTGATCACCGGTGGCGGCAGCGGGATCGGCCGGGCCACGGCGGTCGCGTTCGCCGAGACCGGCGCGAAGGTGATCGTGTCCGATGTGGACTTCCGCGCCGCCAAGGAGACCGCCGACCTCACCAACGGCCACGCCTACGAGGTGGACGTGCGCTCCGAAGAAGCGGTGCGGGCGTGGGCGCGGCAGGTCGCGGACGAGCACGGCGTGCCCGACGTGGTCGTGAACAACGCCGGCATCGGCCACTCCGGGTCGTTCATGTCGACCTCGACCGAGCAGTGGCAACGGGTGCTGGACGTCAACCTGTGGGGCGTCGTGCACGGCTGCCGGGCGTTCGGCGAGCTGATGATCGAACGCGGCGAGGGCGGTCACGTCGTGAACCTGTCCTCGGCGGCGGCCTACCTGCCGTCGAAGATCCTCTCGGCGTACGCCACCAGCAAGGCGGCGGTGTTCATGCTGTCGGACTGCCTGCGCGCCGAGCTCGCCCCGCACGCCATCGGGGTCAGCGCGATCTGTCCCGGCCTGGTGAACACGAACATCACGAACACCACGACGTTCTCCGGTGTCAGCAACGAAGAAGAACGCCGCAAGCAGGATCGGGCGACGAAGATCTACGCGCGGCGCGGGTTCGGGCCCGAGGGAGTGGCGCGGGAGATCGTGCGCGCGGTGCGACGCAACCGGCCGGTGGTGCCGGTGACCGCGGAGGCCAAGGCGGCGAGGCTGGCCAGCCGTGCTGTGCCGGGACTGCTGCGCAGCTTCGCCAAGCTGGACGTGGGCTAGGGGGAGGGTGAGGGGACGGCCTGACCAACCGTCCCCTCGCACGTTCGCCTAGACCTCGGCCAGGTCCCCGCCGAACGCGGCCGCGAGCCGCAGCCAGGGTGCGGCCTCCTCAGCTCGTCCCTGCCGTTCGAGGGTCCTCCCCAGCAGCAGGTGGGCGTAGTGCTCGACCGGGTCGCGGTCCACGATCACGCGGAGCTGCGCCTCGGCCTTGCCCAGCTGCGCGGAGTGGTAGTAGGCGCGGGCCAGCAGCAGGCGGAGGTCCGTCTGGAACGGGACCTCGTCCGCCACCTCGGCGAGCAGCTGCGCCGCCTTGATGTAGTCACGGGACTCGAACAGCGCCTGTGCGCGCTCCCACTTCTCGGCGGGAGTCTCGACGTGGTCCGGGTCGAACAGGTGCCGGACCGTGATCCAGCGATCTGCCGCCACTTCACCGTTCGGCTGGTAGGCGTTGAATCCCGTGCTGTCGTGCACGGAGTACTCGTTCATGAGGAGAACCTCCCTTCCGGTCGCGTACAACGCGTCCGGCGGGCAGGTATTCCCTACCAGCCCTGCTCGCGCAGGATCGGCCGGTCCTGCTCCTCCTCGACGGGCGCGGGTCGCCGCCGCACCGGAGGCGGCGGTGCCACGACGGGTTCCGGCAGCAACGACGGCATCTGCTTCAGCACGCCTTCGTTCTGCAGCTGCTCGTAGTTGCGCCGGACCGCCGCGCGGGGACCGGCAGCGGCCTGCTGCGTCACCGATGTGATCAACGCGGCCAGCTCGCGCGGGTCCAGCTGACGGACGCCGGGCGCGAGGAACAGCCCGGTGAGCATCCCGCCCGCGTCGACCCGGGCCCGCACCAGACCGTCCGGAGAGGACGCTTCGCCGATCTCGGCCGCCGACTGCCGTTGCACCGCCTCCAGGGCGTCCCGGCGGCGCTTCGCCTTCTCCAGCAGGAAAGAACCCTGCGCGGCCAGTTCACGTGGCGAGGTCATCGCATCACCTGCTCCGGGTAGACGTCGGTGCCGTGCTCGTCGATGTCGCTCTCCGGGCCCTTCTCCGGCTTCGGCTCCTCGACCAGCGGACCACCGGGGGCGGGAACCGGGTGTCCCCGTTGGAACTCCTCCGACAGCGAGAAGTCGTCGGGGTCGAAGCTCGGGGCCGTGATGATCTGCGGACGGGCCGGGCGCACCTCGCCGAGCTTCGTGCCGGTGATGTCCTCGGTCAGGTCGCGGAAACCCTTCTCGATCTTCGCGCGGGCCCGGTTCACGCCGTGGACGATGTCCTCGCCCTGGTGGACCAGGCTCGTCATGATCTCGAAGTAGCTGGACGCGCCCATCTGCTCGATCTCGATGCCGATACCACCGCCCAGCGCCGCCACGACCAGGCCGGTCGCTCCCCCGGCGGTCGCGAACGTGCCGATCAGCGCGACGAACGCCGACGCGATCGCCAGACCGATCTTGGCCTGGGTCTGCTCCTCCGCCTCCATCGCGGCGATCCACCGCTGCACGAGCGCCACGACGTCCCGGCGCATCGACAGGACGAGGCTGCGGTAGGCCTCGACCAGCAGGCTCACGCCCACCAGTGCGTTCTCGTACTTCCTCGACGCCTCCTTCATCGAGGCGAGGTAGACCTCGAAGTCGTCGGCCGCGGTGCCGTGCCAGGTCTTCAGGGCGCCCTGGACCAGCTCGAGGTGCTTCTCGTTCACCGCGATCATGAGGTCACGGCTGTCGCGCAACGCGTCCGCGATCTCGTCAGCAGGGTGCTGCGAGCCGGACGAGAAGCAGCGGAAGATCTCCTCCATCCGCGGCGTGTAGTTCGAGAGCTGCTCCTCCTCGCCCTCCATCTCGGCCCAGATCCTGAGCATCTCCCGGCAGGCGGGACCGAGTTCGTTCATGGCGGCGAGCCACTCGGAGTCGCTCTCGACGTCGACCTCGAACGAGCCGGTCATGCCTGACCGTCCGCTTCGCGGTAGCGCTGCGCGATCTCCCGCAACGCCTCCCCCACCAGCCGCGCCGTCTCGGCGTTGTCGGCGGCGATGCGGCCCAGGAAGCCGGCCGTCACCCTCCACTCGTCCCCGACCTGGTCGTAGAGGTGACGGCCGCCCTGGCCGTCGCCGCTGTAGAACGCGTCGTTCTCCTTCTCGGTGGCGCCCTTGATCCAGAGGTGCACGGACTCGAACGAGCCCGCGACGTGCGTCTCCATGACCTTCGCGGCGTCCACGAGGTTCCCCACCTCGACGGCGAATGAGCTCATGCACCGCAAGCTAGACCCGCTCGCAAGATCACCGTCGCGGAACGGGCGAACACGGCACAAAGCGTGGGTTCTAGTCCCGCACAACGGAGATCACGTCGAAGACGTGCTCTGTCCAGATCTGCCGGGACACCTCCTCCGGGTAAGCGACGACCTCGTCCCGCTCGCCGAACACCCGCGTCAGCCGGTTCTCCAGGTCGTAGGCGGGCCACGGGTCACCGTGCAGTGCAAACCCCGTCCACGCCGTCCGCATCCGCGCCGACACCTCCTCCATCACCGAGGTGACCTCCCCGAGCACCGCCGCCGTCCCGCCCACGTCCAGGTTGCCGAACACCAGCGGCACGTCCAGGCCGTGGCAGGCGAGGAACATCTCGGTCGGCGCGTAGGTCACCTCGTAGACGTGCGCCCGTCCGCCACCGGCGAGCTGGGCCTCCGCGAGGTGCAGCGACGGCATGCGGAACAGCCTGTCCGAGCACACCGCCTCGAACAGCTCCTCCGGCGCCAGGTCCGGATAGGTCAGACCAGGCGCGAACAACTCCAGCGCCTGCGCCGCCTGCTCCGCGGTGACCTGGCCGACCAGCCCGTCCAGCACGGACAACAGCCGTTGCTCGTCCCGCGTGTGCCCGGTGACCAGCTCGACCTCCCGCCCCGCACCGGCCTTCAACGCCTCCCACGGCGTCACCGGCAGCACGTCACCGTCGACCACGGGCGCGAACGGGATCCGCTTGTGCGCCGCCGGGCCCCACCGGGTGTACTGCCTCATCTTCGCCATGACCTCGTCACCGGCGGCCGTCAGCATCTCCGGTTCCACAGTGGACAGATCGGCGACGGTCGCGCGCAACCCCAGTTCGGCGGCGCACACCGAGGCGATGTCGGCGGCCAGGTCCGGCGCGAAGAACACCCCGGGCACGCTGCTCGCGATCGCCCGGTGGAACAGCCCGGAAGCGCGAGGCATGGCGAGCAGCGCCGCCACCGATCCCCCGCCCGCCGACTGCCCGAAGACCGTCACGCGCTCCGGATCCCCGCCGAACGCGCGGATGTTGGCGCTCACCCACTCCAGCGCGGCGACCTGATCGAGCAGGCCCCGGTTCGCCGGAGCGCCCTCGACCTGCAGGAACCCCTCGACACCGACCCGGTAGTTGAACGTGACCACGACGACGCCGCCCGACGCGAGCCGCGTGCCGTCGTACTCGGGCAGCCCGGACGTGCCGACCGTGTAGGCACCGCCCTGGATCCACACCAGCACCGGCAGCCCGCCCGACAGGTCGGGCGACCACACGTTGACGGTCAGCCACTCGTCCCCGGCCACGCCGATGCCGTTCATCCCGAACACCCCGGCCTGCGGTGGCGGCGGCCCGAACGCCACCGCGTCCCGCACGCCGTCCCACGGCACCACCGGCCGCGGCGCCGCGAACCTGCCCTCCCCGACCGGAGGTGCCGCGAACGGGATGCCGCGGAACACCGCCGTTCCCGCCTCGACCGTGCCGCGAACCGTTCCGCCGGTGACCCTTGCTTCGACCATGGCGGAATCGTCAGCGCACCCCCGGCGGGAACGCCAGGCATTTACCGCTCAGCGGATCAGGACTTGGCGCCGTTGAGGTCCGGGAACGCCAGATCCTTGAAGTACCGGGTGGCCTCCAGCTTCCTGAGCTCGCCGAGCCGGTCGATGAACGCGCTCGCGGCCTTCTCCTGCACCGCGCGCTGCTCCGGCTCGTCCGACGCGGGGAAGTTGCCCGGCGTGGCCTTCCACTCCAGGTAGGCCGCCGTCACGGCCATCTCGCTGTTGCGCAGCAGCACCCACGACTGGTCCCAGCGGTAGAACGCCCGCAGGCCCGTCAGCCCGGCCACGAGGAGGCCGGCGAGTGAGATCGTCAGGGCCTTGCCGGGGTAGTCGAGGCTCGTCGGCACGGGCAGCGCGGCGCCGACGACGATCACCAGCGTCCCGCTGAGCCGGTAGAACCGCCGGTGCCAGTGCGCGCGGGCGTCGTAGAACGTCCGCAGCCACTGGCCGTACGCGTCCGCGGTGGCGATCACCCCGCCGTTCATCTCCGCGATGTGCACCGGAAACGCAGGGATGGACTTCATGTCGGTTCCCCCCTCAAGGAACTGAACTCCGGTCCCCTCAACGATAGTCAGGCTGTCACGACCACCTTGGCCCGCGCGTGCTCCGACTCGACGTGCCGGATCGCGTCGGGCGCGTCCGTCAGCGGGTAGGTCCGCTCGATGACGGGCACGAGCCTCCCGGACTCGGCGAGCTCCCGCAGTGCGGCGAGGTTCTCCTTGCTGGGCTTGGCCTCCAGCACCACGAGCCGCTGCCGGGTGAACGACGCGAGCAGCCGCCCCTGGATGATCAGCCGGTACGGCCCGAACAGCGCGCCCCCGGTGAAGCTGCCGCCGCCGGAGAGCACCAGCGTGCCGTCGGGGGTGAGCAACGCCCGCAACTCGGCCATCGTCCGGTTCCCCACCAGGTCGAACACGACGTCGTAGACCTGGCCGGACCGGGTGAAGTCCGTGGTCGTGTAGTCGACGACGTGGTCGGCCCCTACCGACCGCACCTGCTCGGCGTTGCGCGTGCTGCACACCCCCGTGACCACGGCCTTGCGCGCCTTGGCGATCTGCACTGCCATCAGCCCGACCCCACCGGACGCGCCGTTGATCAGCACCTTCTGCCCGGCCTGCAGTTCGCGCAGCCCCATCCACGCGGTGTTGCCGGCCAGCGGCAGCGTCGCCGCCTGCTCGAACGTGAGGTTGGACGGCTTGTGCGCCACCAGGTTCGCGGGCACCCGCACGTACTCGGCGAAGGACCCCTCGACCTCCCCGAACACCTCGTCCCCGACCTGCAGCATGCCGCTGACGCCCGGCCCGACCTCCGCGACCACGCCCGCGAAGTCCATCCCCCGGATCCGCGCCTTCGGCCCCTTGAGCCCGAGGAACAACCGCGCGAAGTACGGGTCTCCGCGCATGATGTGCCAGTCGGCGGCGTTCACCGAGGACGCCCTGACCCGCACGAGCACCTCCCCCGCGCCGGGCACGGGCCGTTCGACCTCTCTGAGTTCCAACACGTCCGCGGAGCCGTATCTGTCCTGGACGATCGCCTTCATGGCGGGTCTCCCTCATTCGCTCGTGAGGGAAGCTTCGCCGCGCCCGGCCCTCAGCACATCAGGGACGCCCCCTACGGCGATCCCGGAAGTCTTCGGCGGGCGGGTCCGGGTCCCGTTCCTCTGCCTCGTCGAACTCGTAGGGCTTCACGTGCTTCAGGAACGCGACGACCGCTGGTCGTTCACTCGCCAGCAGCCCGGTGGCGGGCCGAGTGCCGTGATACCCGTCAACAACGCCGGTGAACACCGCGTCGAGGTTCGGGAACGCCTCCAGCACCTCGGCGGGCAACGGCGTCCGGTACCGGCGGCGGCCCGCCGTCCAGGCGTCCTGGGCCAGGTCGAGTTCGAGAAGGTTTTCTGCCGCACCGGATCGAGCGAACTCCACGAGACCGTCGTCGCCGATGACGTTGTCGTGCAGGTTCAACTCCCACAGCTGGGGCGTCACCGACCATCGTGCGAGCTTTCGCACACCGTCGGAGTCGATGTCGTTGTGCGCCAACGAGATTCCGTCCAGCTCGGGCGCGTCCGGCAGCCAGTCCAGCTCGCCGATCGCACAGTCGTCCGCGCGCACACCGCGAAGCGTCTGCCACGCGGGTCCGTCCGGCAGTCCTCCCAGCGGATTTCCTGACACGTCAAGGGATTCGAGTGGCAGCGCCATGACCTCGTCCAGGTCGGCGAGACCGGTGGCGGCGAGGTTCAGCGACTTGAGCCGAGGCAGCCGGGCGAGCGCCCGCACGTCACCGATCGGGTGCGCGACCGGGCTGTAGTAGTGCGGCGAACCGCTGATCTCACCGCTGAGGTCGAGGTGTTCGAGCGCGGGCAGGTCCACGTCCGGCACCCCGCCACGAACCTTGAGGCTGGTCAGGTTTCCGAGGTCGGCCCGACTGAAGAACTCGGTCGCGTCGCAGTCGAACCTGAGCGCGAGGTCCAGCTCGGCCAACGGGCAGTCCGCGAGCTCACGGGCCTCCTCCACGGTCGCCACGTGCACCTCGGCCGACCGCAGCTCCGGCACGAACCCGTTGCGCAGCAACCGAACCACGCCCGGCGCGCGCATCCCGATGTGCCGCAACGCAGTCGGCCTGTCGATCGGCAACGACGCGTCCGCGACGAGCGACTCGAGCCACTGGAACGCCTCACCCGCCACGAACCGGGTCAGCGCCCGCCCGTCGAACTTCATCAGCCCGCGGAACTCCACGGCCCGCAACGCTTCCCAGTGCTCGGCGATCTCCGGCAGCGCTGCCACCTGCTCCATGGCGTACCAGGAGAGCTTCACCCGCGTCACGCCACGCACTTCGGCCCGCACCCGAGGATCCGGCACCGCCAGTCGCCGCATCCCGTGCTGACCCGTGTGCAGATCCACCGACCGCACCAGCGGCCACACGGTCTTCGTGAACCCGGACTCCAGCCCGGCGACCCACGAGTACGGCGCCTCCCGCACGTCGTCCGGCCAGCCGGCCAGCCGTCGTTCAACAGCAGCGAGATCCGCACCGGTTCTGGCCACCGCGGCACAAAGCGCGCGGAACGCCAACCTGGTCGGCGTCCCGCGCAGCGCTCTCTCCACACTCACCCGCTCGAACCTACTGCGGCAGCTCCGCGCCCGTCTGCTCCTTGACCATGTACTCGGCGTACCAGTCGGGCCAGTTCACGTCGTACTCGCCGCCGTTGCGCTTCTCGTGCTCGCCGTGCGCCACCGCGGCCCGCCGCAACGCCGCCGCCAGGTCCGTGATCGACGTGTACGACGTGTCGTCGGCGTCCACCCGGCCGGGAAGCCGGGTCGTGACCTCCTGCAGGATCCACAGGTTGCCGTCCGGGTCGGCGAACTCGGCCCGCGTGAAGTAGCTGCGACGCTCCGGGTCCGCACCCTCGACGGGCCCGTCCGGCCCGCCGTGGAACAGCGGCCCGACCTTGATCCCGGCCGCGAGCAATGCCTCGTGCGTCTCGACGATGTCCGCCACGATCAGGAAGTGCCGCCCCGAACCGGGTGCCGCGGTCGTCACGCCCTCACCGAAGTGGATGGACGCGCCGGACCCGTGCGGCGTGTACTGCACGACCCACGGCGGCGTGACGTCCTGCCGCCACCCGAGCCGCGTGTAGAACTCCTTCGCCCGCTCGACGTCGGACACGGGGACGACGGTGACTTCGAGCTTCATGTCGATCTCTTCGAGCTTCACTTCGCTACTTCCTTCACGAGGTCGCGGAGCGCGTTGAGGAACGCCTCCGAAAAGGTGGGGAACGGTTGGATCACGTCGATCAGCACGGCCAGCGGCACCTTCGCCCGGATGGCCAGGGTCGCCTGCTGCAACCACTCGCCGGCCTCCGGTCCGACGGCGTACGCGCCGGTGAGCACCTCGCCGTCGGACACGAGGGTCAGGAATCCGGGCCGCGTGGCGTACTCGCTGGTGTAGGTGGCCGTGCGGGCGACGCCGGACAGCTGCGCCGTGGCGGTGTACTCGCCTTCCGCGGCACCGACCGCGGCGACTTCGGGGGTGGTGAACACGACCCTGGGCACGGCGTCGTAGTTGACGGTCGCGTGCCGCCCGAGGATGTTCGCGGCGGCGACCCGCCCCTGGTACTTGCCGACGTGCGTCAGGTTCCACTGCCCGGTGACGTCACCGACGGCCCAGACCCCCTCGGCGACGTTCATCCGCTCGTCCGTCGCCAGTCCACGCGGGTTCGCTTCGACACCAATGGTGTCGAGGCCGATCCCGTCGACCCGAGGGCGCCTGCCGGTGGCGACGAGCAGCTTGTCACCGCGCAACTGGCTGCCGTCCGGGAAGTCGAGCACGTACTCGCCGTCGACGAACGACGCCCTGCTGGCGTGCGATCCGAGGTGCAACTCGACCCCGTCCGCCGCCAGCGCCTCGGTCAACGCCCGCCCGGCCGCCTCAGGCTCCCGGGGCAGCACCCGGTCGGCACCTTCGACCAGCGCGACCTCGGCCCCGAAGCTCCGGAACGCCTGCGCTATCTCGACCCCGACGGGTCCGCCGCCGAGCACCAGCAACCGCCGCGGGATCTCGGCGACACCGGTGGCCTCGCGGTTCGTCCACACGTCGAGCTCGCTCAGCCCGGGAATCGGCGGGAGGAACGGCGCCGACCCGGTGGCGATCACGACGTGATCGGCCGAGTACGTCCGCCCGGCCACCTCGACGAGCCCGTGCCCGGCGATCCTGCCGTGACCGCGCAGCACGTCGATCCCGGCACTCTCGGCCCACTGGGCGCCGCCCGCGTCGTCGTAGGACGAGACCATGAAGTCGCGGTACGCCAGCACCGCCGCGACGTCGACCCCACCGGTCACCGCCTGCCGCGCACCGGGCACCTGCCGAGCCGCCGCGAGCACCTCACCGGCCCGGACCAACGTCTTGGAGGGGATGCAAGCCCAGAACGAGCACTCCCCGCCCAGCAACTCCTGCTCGACCACGGCCACCCGCAGCCCGCCCTCGGCGACGGCCGCGGCGAAGTGCTCACCGGGCGACCCGCCACCGATGACGATCACGTCGTAGTCAGTCGCCATCACACACGTCCGGGCAGGCGAGTCGTGACCTCCTGCAGCACCCAGCCGTTGCCGTCGGGGTCGCTGAACGAGGCGAACGACCCGTAACTGGCCCGCGCGGCATCCGGCCCGGCCACCCGTCCCTCGACCCCGGCGTGGTGGAACACCCCTGTCTTGTCGTGGAAGATCTCGCTGACCTCCACCCCGCGCCCGACCAGGTCCTCCCGTGCGGCCTCGATGTCGTCCACGACCAGGTGCAGCCCCTCGGCGCTGCCCGGCACCGCGTTCGAGACGCCGGTGCCGAAGATGATCGAGGCGGGCGAGCCGGTCGGCGTGAACTGGACGAGCCGATACCCCTCGTCGTCCGCGAACTCGGCGTCGAACCGCCAGCCCAGCGCCTTGTAGAAGTGCACCGCCCGGTCGATGTCGCTGACCGGGATCACGGCCACCTCGAACCTGTAGTCCATCGTGTTCATCTCCTCATCTCGTCGATGACACGACTCTGCTCCTGCGGGAGCCCTCTTCGAACCCGTGGAACACCCTGGTGAGTCCCTGGCCCGTAGGCTCGGGCCCGTGTCGGACGAAGGTCTGCTGGGCAGGCGCACCGAGGGTGAGACGCTGGACCGACTGCTCACGCAGGCCCGCTCCGGCGCAGGTCAGGTGCTGGTGCTGCGCGGCGAGGCCGGCATCGGCAAGACCGCCCTGCTCGACCAGGTGTCCGGCAGGGCCGACGGCTTCCGGGTCGCGCGGGCCGCGGGCGTCGAGTCCGAGAGCGCGTTCCCCTACGCGGGCCTGCACCAGCTCTGCGTCCCGTTCCTGGACCGCCTCGACCACCTGCCGCCGCCCCAGCGCGAGGCACTGGCCACCGCGTTCGGCATGGCCACCGGCCCGCGGCCGACCCGCTTCATGGTCGGCCTGGCGGTGCTGACGCTGCTGGCCGAGGTGGCCGACGAACAGCCCCTCGTGTGTCTGGTGGACGACGCCCAGTGGCTCGACTCGATGTCCTCGGCGGTGCTCGGCTTCGTGGCCCGCCGCCTCCTGGCCGAACGGATCGCCCTGGTCTTCGTCCTGCGCGAAGGCAACGACTACCTCGACGGACTCCCGGAACTCCACGTGCGCGGCCTGGACGACGCCGACTCGCGGGCGTTGCTGGAGTCGGTGGTCAAGGGCCCGGTGGACGGGCGGGTGCGCGACCGGATCGTCGCGGAGGCGCGCGGCAACCCGCTCGCGTTGCTGGAGCTGCCGAGGGCCTGGACCACCGCCGAACTGGCCGACGGCCTCGACGCGGCCCCGCTGACCAGCCGGATCGAGGCCGGGTTCGCCCGGCAGATCGACGACCTGCCCGCGGACACCCGTCTCCTGATGCTGACCGCCGCTGCCGAACCGCTGGGCGACGCCACCCTCCTCTGGCAGGCGGCGGGCCTGCTGGGCCTGGGCGCCGATCCGGCCGCGGCCGCCCTGAACACCGGCCTGATCGAGTTCGGCGCCCGCGTCCGCTTCCGCCACCCGCTGGTCCGCTCGGCCGTCTACCGCGCGGCGTCCGTCGCGGACCGGTTGAAGGTCCACAACGCCCTGGCCGACGTCACGAACGAGGCCATCGACCCGGACCGCCGCGCCTGGCACCGGGCGCAGGGCACCGCCGCACCCGACGAGGCGGTGGCCGCCGCTCTCGAGAACACGGCGGGACGTGCCCAGGCCAGGGGTGGTCTGCTGGCCGCGGCGGCGTTCCTCGAACAGGCCGCCGCGCTCACCCCGGAGGCCGGTCGGCGTGCGGACCGCGAACTGGCCGCCGCCAGAGCGAAACGCGATGCCGGATCGCTGGACGCCTCGCTGCGGCTGCTCAGCGCCGTCGAGGCCGGCCCGCCGGACGAGCTCCGCAGCGCCCAGGTCGAACAGCTGCGCGGGCACATCGCCTTCGACCAGCGCCGAGTGGCCGACGCCGCCCCGCTCCTGTTCAGCGCGGCCCGCAGACTCACGCCGTTCGACCAGGCCCTGGCCCGCGAGACGCACCTGGAGGCACTCGCGGCCGAAGTCTGGGCCGGAACGCCCGGCACCACCCGTGAGGCTCCCCCACCGCGCACCCCGCCCAGCGCCCTGGACCTCGTCCTGGACGCGCTGACCACCCGGATCACCGCGGGCTACGCGGCGGCGATCGCCCCGATGACCGAGGCGCTGAACGAGGTGCGGGCGCTCGGGGACGGGACCCCGTGGCTGTTCGGCAACCGCGCGGCGGGCATCATCGCGAGCGAACTCTGGGACTTCGACACCCGGCGGGCGTTCGCCCACCACCAGGTCAAGCTGGCCAGGGACGCCGGCGCACTGGTCCAGCTCCAGTTCGCCCTGAACTTCCTGGCGGACAACGAGATCCTGGCCGGCGACCCCGCGGCCGCCCAGGCGCTGATCGAGGAGGACCGGCGCATCGCGGAGGTGACCGGCACCCCGCCGGTCGGCTACGCGATCCTCATGCAGGCGGCCTTCCGCGGCGAGGACCTGTCCACCGCGGCCCGCACCGACGCCCTGAAGACCGGTCAGGGCAGGCTCGCCGTGTTCGCCGACTGGACCCTGGCCGTCCTCCACAACGGACTGGGCCGCCACGACCAGGCCCTGGCCGCGGCGCAACGGATCCCGGAAACCCTCGTCTACAGCTGCCTCGTCGCCTCGGAACTGGCCGAAGCCGCCTCCCGCACCGGTGACGCGAAGCTCGTCACCGAGGCCCTGACCCGATCAGCCCAGTGGGTGGACACCCCGTGGTCGCTGGGCATCAAGGCAAGACTGCGCGCCTTCGACGGCGACCCCACCGGTTTCGCCGAGTCGATCGTCCACTTCGAACAGACCGCGCTGCGCCCGGAACTCGGCCGCGCCCACCTGCTCCAGGGCGAGTGGCTGCGCCGGGAAGGCCACCGCGTGGAAGCCCGCGACCACCTCCGCACCGCGCACGAAACGCTGACGGCGTGCGGGATGCCGGCGTTCGCCGACAGGGCGTGGCGCGAACTGCAGGCGACCGGCGAGACGGCCCGCAAGCGCACCGCCGAACCGACCGACGAGCTGACCGCGCAGGAGTACCAGATCGCCAAGCTGGCCAAGGAGGGCTTCTCGAACCCGGAGATCGGCACGAGGCTCTTCCTCAGCCCGCGCACCGTGGAGTGGCACCTGCGCAAGGTGTTCGGCAAGGTCGGTGTGACCTCGCGCCGCCAACTCAGGGACGCGGAGTTCTGACGTCGGCGGCGCGGGTCCGCTGATCAGTTCCCGGCGTCCAGCCAGTCCCGCAACGACGTCGGCTGCAGGTGCGCGCCGGCGTTCGGCACGAGCTGCTTGCCGGTCAGGAACGTGCCGAAGTACTTGGCCTGCGGGTCACCGACGACCTCGCGCTCGTCCTTGCGGTGCGCGAGAACCGTGCGGATCCAACCGTCCATTGTGAACTCTTCCGGCCCGCCGATCTCCAGCACGCCGTTGACCGGCTCACCCGCGGCCGTGCGCCCCACGACCGCGGCCACGTCGGACGCCGCGATCGGCTGGACGCCACCGTGCGGGAGGTGCACGGCGCCGTCCAGCTCGGCCGAGTTCGCGATGGCACCCGCGAACTCGAAGAACTGGGTCGCGCGGATGATCGAGTAGGTGAGCCCCGACTCCTTGATGAGCTTCTCCTGCGCCACCTTCGCGCGCAGGTACCCGGACTCGGGCAGCTCGTCCGTACCGACGATCGACAGCGCGACGTAGTGGCCGACGCCCGCCTCGCCGGCCGCCTCGGTCAGGTTGGTCGTGGCCGTGGTGAAGAAGTTCATGACGTCGTCGTCGGCGAACGACGGCGAGTTCGACACGTCGATCAGCACGTCGGCGCCCTGCAGGACCTCCTTCACCCCCTCACCGGTCAGCGTGTTGACGCCGGTGTTCGGGGACGCGGGCACGGCGTCGTGGCCGTGCTCGCCGAGCCGCCGCACGACCTGGCTGCCGATCAACCCGGTGCCACCGATGACAACGATCCTCATGGGTCCGTCCCTCTCGTGAGCCCGCTGGAGTGCGGGCGTTCACGAGCTAAGACAGGACAGCCACCGAGGTTGTGACAGGACTACCGAAACGCACCCAGCTTGGCGGGATTGACCAGCCACAACACCTGGTCGATGCCCTCGTCCGAGGCCGTCACGGTGATCACCGCGTACGTCCCGTCGGCCTTGCTCAGCCGCACCGCGCTCTGCCCGTTCGCCTCGACGAACGCCATCTCCGCGCCCGCCCAGAACGACGGCGCCCAGCCCGAGATGATCTTCGCCAGGGTCTCCGCGCCGAACAGCGGGCGTCCGGCCGCGCGGATGGCGCCGTTGCTGTCGGACCAGCTCACGACGTCCTGCGCGAACAGCTCCTCCAGCGCCGCCAGGTCACCGGCCTGCGCCGCCGCCACGAACGCCTCCAGCAGCTTGCGCTGGTCCGCACGCCCGACCGGCACGCGGCGTTCGTCGGCGAGGTGCTTGCGCGCCCGGCTCACCAGCTGCCGCGTCGCCACCTCGCTGGTCTGCACGATCTCCGCGATCTCGCGGTACGGGTAGTCGAACGCCTCGCGCAGCACGTACGCGGCGCGTTCGGTCGGGGTCAGCTTCTCCAGCAGCATCAGCACCGCGAGCTCCAGCACCGCCCCCTGCTCGGCCCCGACCTGCGGGTCCGCGGTGGTGTCGACGGGCTCGGGCAGCCACGGCCCGACGTAGGTCTCGCGACGGGCCCGCGCGGTCTGCGACTCGTTGATCGCGAGCCGGGTGATGGCGGTGGCGAGGTACGCCTCGGCGTTGCGCACGGCCGAGCGGTCCGCGAGCTGCCAGCGCAGCCACACCTCCTGCACGAGGTCCTCGGCGTCGGCCACGCTGCCGGTCATGCGGTAGGCGATGCCGAACAGCCTCGGCCGGGCCGCCGCGAACGCCGACTCGGCCTCGTCGAGCTGCTGGGTCATCCGCCACCCCTCTCCTCGCGGCAACGGTAGCGCCGATCGGACAAGCGAGCGTTGTGGCTCCCGGCACGCGTTAATCCGGGTGCGGGAGATCATCTCGGAGATCAGACTGGCGCGCGTGACCACCGAACGCCCCAGCCCTCCGCTTCAGGCGGGCGAACGCGAGACCCTGCGCGCGTTCCTCGACTTCCACCGCGCCACCCTCGCGATGAAGTGCGACGGACTGTCCGATGAGGACCTGCGCCGCCGCTCGATGCCCCCGTCCACGCTCACGTTGCTGGGCCTGGTGCGGCACATGGCCGAGGTCGAGCGCACCTGGTTCCGCAAGGTCATCAACGGCGAGGACCTGAGCCTCGTCTGGTCCGAGGAGAACGACTACCAGGCCGCCTACGACGCCTCGAACTCCACGCGCTCCGAGGCGTTCGCCGCCTGGCAGCACGAGGTCGAGCACGCGCGCCGGATCGAACGCGAGGCCGAGTCGCTCGACGTGACGGGCTACCAGCCGCGCTGGGGCGAGCAGGTGTCGTTGCGGCTCGTGCTGAACCACCTGTGCCACGAGTACGCGCGGCACAACGGCCACGCGGACTTCCTGCGCGAGGGGATCGACGGCGTCACCGGGGCGTGATCACTCCGCGTCGTCGCCGGCGGGCGGCAGGCCCTCGATCGACCGCGCGTGCTGGATCATGCCGAGCACGGCCTTGATGCTCGCGGGCGACAGACCGTTGGCCCGCAACGCCAACGAGCGCACGTCGCTGTCCCGCAACGCCACCAGCAGCTCCAGCTGGTCGTCGATGCCGCTGGTGTCCTCGTCGAGGAAGTACGACGTGGGCACGCCGAAGAACTGGGCGAGGCCTTCGAGGTGGCGCTTCGTCGGGTTGTCGCGCAGGCCCTTGCGCAGCTGCCAGACGTAGGTGTGCGAGATCGAGATGCCTGCCTCGCGGATCGCCGCGGCCACCTCTTCGTAGGTGTACTCGCGCTGGCCCGCCGGGCGCACCGTTCCGAACAACCGATCCAGCCGCCCGGCGAGCGACGCCGGATCCCCCTGGGCTACCACCCGGACATCGTAGTTGACCGCGATCACACCGGACCGGCTTGACCGTGCGATCGGCGGCGTGCCAGAGTTCGTCAACTCAGATTTATGAGTCTGAGCGGGTGTCAACTCTGGGGGTGTGGAGGGCGGGCGGCGACGCGGCGCCCTCCACCAGAACTCCTGGTCAGTGCCCTGCGGCCGCCGGAGGAAGATCGGCCTGCGCCAGGGTGATCCCCCGGTCGGGAACGACGCCGAAGTGCGTGATCTGCCGGCCCGCACCCAGTTCGGTGATCCAGTTCGCCGCCGTCCGGAACCGCCCGTACGGCAGGTCCATCAGGTGGTAGCCGCGCGTCACGGCCTTGGCGGGCAGGCTCGTCAGCGGCAGGCCCAGCGGGTTCGCGACGGCCTGCCAGCCGCCGAGGTCGACCACGAACCCCAGGTCCTTGTGGCGGTACTCGCGGGACGTGCCGTGGCCCAGCGACGCGGCGATGTTGTGCGCGGCGGTCTTGCCCTGGCGTTCGGCGTGCTGGGCGGTCATGGCCGTGATCTCGCCCGGCCGGACCAGGTCGGGCACGGCGGCGGCGTCACCCGCGGCCCACACGTCCTCGCAGACGCGGAGGTGCGTGTCGGTGTCGATCCGGCCGTTGGTCGCGGGCCGGTTCAACGTGCTCACGAGTGGGTCGGGCCGCACGCCGACACACCACACCACGGTCCGTGTCTGGATCTCGCTGCCGTCAGACAGACGCGCGCACGTCGCCGTCATCTCCTTCAGGCTCGTCTCCAGCTTGACCTCGGCGCCACGCCTCACCAGCACCTTGTGCGTCGGGCCGGACAGCCGCGGATCCAGTCCCGGCAGCACGCGCTGGGCCACGTCCACCAGGATCCACCGCGGTTTCACGTCTTTGAGGCCCGGCAGGTGACGCCAGGCGTCCTGGGTCAGCAGCTGCGTCTGCGCGAGGACCTCCGTCCCCGTGTAGCCCGCACCCACCACCACGAACGTGCACCGCGCGCGCCGTTCTTCCGGGTCGTCGGACTGGTCGGCCAGTTCGAGCTGCCGCAGCACGTGGTCCCGCAGGTGGATGGCCTCGGCGATGGTCCGGAAGCCCTTCGCGTGCTCCGCGACACCGGGGATCGACAGCAGCCGCGTGACGCTGCCGGACGTGATCAGCAGCCGGTCGAACGCCATCTCACGCGCCCGGCCCTCGACGTCCGTGACCTGCACGCACTTGCCGGCGAGGTCGATGCCGGTCGCGGCGCCCAGCACGAGCTTCGTGCGCTTGAGCTTGTTGCGCAGCGGCACGGCGACCCGGCGCGGGTCGAGCACGCCGCCCGCGACCTCGGGCAGCAGCGGGATGTAGAGCATGTAGTCGACCGGGTTGACCGCGACCAGCTCGGCCGCGCTCTCCGGCAGGGCGCGTTCCAGCGTGCGCAGACAGTGGAATCCGGCGAACCCGGTACCGATCACCAGGACCCTCGGCCGAGCGGACATCCGTCCTCCTCGTACAACCGTCAGTAGAAGCCCTCACGCCGCGCGGAGCTCTTGTGCCCCAGGTCGGCGCTGATCCGTTCCGCGGCGTCGAGCAGCAACGGCACCACCTCGCCGCGGATCTCCTGCACAGATGATCGCCCGACCGAGGTCGACGACGCGAGCGCGGCGACCACCTCCCCGGTGCGGTCGCGGACGGGCGCCGACACCGAGAGCAGCCCGATCTCCAGCTCCTCCGCCACGATCGACCACCCGTCCGAGCGAACCTGGCGCAGGCTCGCCCGGAACGCGTCCGCGTCGGTGACGGTGTGCCGGGTGAGCGCAGGCAGGCCGGCGGCGACGATCTCGTCCGTCACGGCGTCCGGCGCCCACGCCAGCAGCACGCGGCCCATCGACGTCGCGTGCACCGGCACGCGGGTGCCGACCGACACGTTGATGCTCATGATCCGCCGCACCGGCACGCGGGCGACGTAGACGGCGTCCCGTCCGTCCAGCTCCGCGAGCGACGCCGACTCGCCGGTCTTCGCGGACAGCTCCAGCAGGTGCGGCTGGGCGATCTCGATCATCGCGTGGGACGCCGAGTAGTGCTGCCCGATGCTCAGCACCCGAGGCGTCAACGTCCACCTCGTGCCCTCGTTGCGCACGTACCCCAACCGTTGCAGCGTAAGGAGAATCCGGCGCACGGCCGGGCGCGAGAGGTTGGTCGCGGCGGCCAGTTCGGCGAGGTTCGGGCTGACCCGGTCCTCGTCGAACGCGAGCAGCACCGCGAACCCGCGCTCGATGCTCTGGATGAAGTCGCGCTCGTCCGGCCCGCTGGTCATCGCCCCATCTTTCCGCACCGTGCCCCGTTGACACGGCCGCAACGTCGGTGCACCCTCATGTAACCGCAAAGCGTACATGTTGTACGCACAGCGTACAGGAGGAGCGGGAGATGACTCTGGATCACCGCACAATCCGCAACGGGTTCGGCAGGTTCGCCACCGGTGTCACGGTCGTGACCTGCCGCAACGACGACGGAGAGCCGCACGGCGCGACCGTCAACGCCTTCACGGCCGTCTCGCTGGAACCGGCGCTGTGCCAGGTCACGCTCACGCGCAAGGCCAAGGCCTGCCGCTTCCTCGACGGCAAGCCGTTCGCCGTCAACGTCCTCGCCGCCGACCAGCTCGACGCGGCGTGGACCTTCGCGGGCCGCCCCCAAGGGCCCGCGCCGCGCTGGGCCGACGGGCCGACCGCCCCCGTCCTGCTCGGCAACGCCGCGACCATCTCCTGTCTGCCGTGGCGCACGTACGACGGTGGTGACCACCTGATCGTCATCGGTGAGGTCACGCACCTCAGCACCAGCGACGCCGATCCGTTGCTGTTCTTCGGTGGTGCGTTCCGCGAGATGGCGGACCGCACCGCGGATCACTGGATGAGCTCGGTCGACTGCCCCGACATCGGGTGGTTCGGCTCCGGCTTCGCCCCACTGCGAACCACTTCAACGCTGAAGGGTTAGGCATGACCACGCAGCAACAGCAACGCACGACCCGGCCGATGACCGGCGAGGAGTACATCGAGTCCATTCGGGACGGACGCGAGATCTTCCTCGGCGGCGAGAAGGTCGGTGACGTCACGACGCACCCGGCGTTCCGCAACTCCGTCCGGATGACCGCGCGGTTGTACGACGCGTTGCACGACCCGGACAAGCAGGCCGTGCTGACCGCGCCGACCGACACCGGCAGCAGCGGCTTCACGCACCCGTTCTTCCGCACGCCCCGCAGCAGTGCCGATCTGTACGCCGACCGCGCCGCCATCGCGGAGTGGGCGCGGATGACCTACGGCTGGATGGGCCGCAGCCCCGACTACAAGGCCGCGTTCCTCGGCACGCTGGGCGCGAACGCCGACTTCTACAACCCGTTCGCGGACAACGCGCGGCGCTGGTACCAGGAGTCGCAGGAGAAGGTCCTGTACTGGAACCACGCGATCATCAACCCGCCGGTCGACCGCAACCGCAACCCCGACGAGGTCAGCGACGTGTTCATGCACGTCGAGGAGGAGCGCGACGACGGCCTGATCGTGTCCGGCGCGAAGGTCGTGGCGACCGGGTCGGCGATCACGAACTACAACTTCATCGCGCACTACGGCCTGCCGATCAAGAAGCGCGAGTTCGCGCTGGTGTGCACGGTGCCGATGGGCGCGCCGGGCATGAAGCTGATCTGCCGCAACTCCTACTCGGCCAACGTGGACAAGACCACCGGGCCGTTCGACTACCCGCTGTCGTCGCGGTTCGACGAGAACGACACGATCTTCGTGCTGGACCGGGTGAAGATCCCGTGGGAGAACGTCTTCATCTACGGCGACGCCGAGAAGGCCAGCACGTTCTTCCCCGGTTCCGGGTTCCTGCACCGCTTCACGTTCCACGGCGTCACGCGGCTGTCGGTGAAGCTCGACTTCATCGCCGGACTGCTGCTCAAGGGCGTGGAGGCCACCGGGGTCAAGGACTTCCGCGGCATCCAGACCCGCGTCGGCGAGGTCATCGGGTGGCGCAACCTGTTCCACGCGCTGTCCGAGGCGATGTGCGCGCGGCCGGACGAGTGGGTCGACGGCGCGGTGCTGCCGCACCTCGACTTCGGCCTCGCCTACCGGTGGTTCATGACCGTCGGCTACCCGCGCATCCGCGAGATCATCATGCAGGACATGGGATCCGCGCTCATCTACCTGCCGTCGTCGGCGAAGGACTTCATGTCCGACGAGACGCGGCCGTACCTCGACAAGTACGTGCGCGGGTCGGACGGCATGGACGCCGTCGAGCGGGTGAAGCTGATGAAGCTGATCTGGGACTCGATCGGCAGCGAGTTCGGCGGCCGGCACGAGCTGTACGAGCGCAACTACTCGGGCAACCACGAGGGCGTGCGCGCGGAGATGCTGTTCGCCGCGCAGCAGTCCGGAATGGCTGATTCCATGAAGGGCTTCGCCGAGCAGTGCATGGCCGAGTACGACCTGAACGGCTGGACCGTTCCCGACCTCTTCAACCCCGGCGCCACCACGCTGAACGGAAGGTGACCTCCCGATGACTGCCGTTCACTCCCCCACCGCCGCCGACTCCGGCGCCTCCGCCAGCGCGAACTTCCGTTCCACCGCACGGGAAGGCGTCGCCGTCTCCACCGAGCGGGTGTCCACCGTGGTCGCCGCCGTGCTGCAGGGCGTGCACTCGGCGATCCGCGCACACGACGTCACCTACCCCGAGTTCCAGGCCGCGAAGCAGTGGCTGATGGACCTCGGTGAGGGCGCCGAGTGGCCGTTGTTCCTGGACGTGTTCGTGGAGCACGTCGTCGAGGAGGTCGCGGCCCGCACCCAGGACGGCACCAAGGGCAGCATCCTCGGGCCGTACTACCTGCCGGACCAGGTCGCGCTGCCGTCGGTGTGCACGCTCCCCCACCGTCCGGACGAGGCAGGTGACCCGCTGGTGTTCTCCGGGCGCGTGACCGACCTCGACGGGCAGCCGCTGGCCGGTGCCGAGCTCGACATCTGGCACGCCGACTCCGAGGGCTACTACTCGGGCTTCGCGCCGGACATCCCGTCCGGCAACCTGCGCGGTGTCGTCTCCTGCGATGCCGACGGGCGGTTCGAGATCACCACGGTGCAGCCCGCGCCGTACCAGATCCCGACGGACGGGCCGACCGGGCGGATGATCGACGCGGCGGGCTGGCACCCGTGGCGGCCCGCGCACCTGCACCTCGTCGTGCGCGCGGACGGGCATCGGCCGATCACCACGCAGCTGTACTTCGCGGGCGGTCAGTACGTCGACGACGACGTGGCCGAAGCGGTGAAGCCCGAGCTCGTGCTGACGCCCGTCGACCAGCGCGTGACGTACGACTTCGTGCTCGAGCGGGCATGAACGACCTGCTGATCGACGGCGTGGACACCGTCCTGCTGGACGTCCCGCTCGTCCGGCCGCACCGCTTCGCCCGCACCGGGATGGACGCGCAGCCCGTGCTGCTCGTCCACGTCCGGACCGCGGGCGGGGCGGTCGGCCTCGGCGAGGGCGTCGTGCCGGGCGGGCCGTGGTGGGGCGGCGAGTCGGTCGAGACGATGAAGGTCGTCATCGACCAGTACGTCGCCCCGCTGCTGCTGGGCCGCCGAGTCGACGACATCGCGGGCATTCTCCAAGCGGTCAACGACGTTGTGAACGCGAACCTCTACGCCAAGGCCGCCGTGGAGGTCGCGTTGCACGACGCGTGGGCACGGTCGTTGGGCGTGCCCGTGCACACGTTGCTCGGCGGGCTCGCACGGACGTCGATCCCGGTGACGTGGGCGCTCGGCACGGAACCGGCGCCGGTCGTGATCGAGGAGGCGATGGCCAGGCTCGATCTCGGGCACCGCAGCTTCAAGCTCAAGATGGGCGCGCAGGACCCGGCCGACGACGTGCGGCGGGTGTGCGCGATCGCCGAGAAGCTGGCCGGCGTGGCGGGTGTGCGGGTGGACCTGAACGCGCGCTGGGACCGGCTGACGTCGTTGCGGTACCTGCCGGTGCTGGCCGACGCCGGGGTCGAGCTGGTCGAGCAGCCGGTGCCGGGAGCGGAGGTCGAGTGGCTCGCGGAGATCAACCGCGCGTTGCCGATCCCGGTGATGGCGGACGAGTCGTTGCGCACGCCGTCGGACGCGTTGCGGCTGGCGGGGATGCGGGCGGCGGACGTGTACTCGCTGAAGACGACCAAGTCCGGCGGGCTGCGGGCCACGGCGGCCATTGCTTCGATCGCGGCCGCGGCGGGTATTCCGTGCCACGGCGGCACCTCGATCGAGAGCCCGGTCGGCACGGCGGCGTCGCTGCACCTCGCCTGCGCCTCTCCGGCGGTGACGTGGGGCAGCGAGCTGTTCGGGCCGTTGCTCATGCGCGAGGAGCTGCTCGCCACGCCGCTGCGCTACGACGGCGGCGACCTGCACCTGCCGGTCGGCCCCGGGCTCGGCATCGAGCTGGACCCGGCGGCCGTCGCGGCCTTCACCCGGAGGTGACCGTGCTCTTCCACGTGCGGATGGACGTTTCCCTGCCCCACGACATGGACCCGCAGCGCCGTGCCGAGCTGGTGCGCGCCGAACGCGAACGGGCGCTGGAACTGCAGCGGATGGGCGTGTGGCCGCACCTGTGGCGGGTGGTCGGGCAGTACAGCAACATCAGCGTTTTCGACGTGCCGACGCACGACGAGCTGCACGCTTTCCTGTCGTCGTTGCCGTTGTGGGAGTTCATGAACGTCCAGGTGACTCCACTCGCGACACATCCCTCCGATCTGGCGGCGCAACCATGACAGCGGTGCGGGAAGGCCTGGTGTGGCGTTCGCTCGCGGACGTTCCGGCGGACTGGCCGGGCTGCGTGGTGACGATCGGGGTGTTCGACGGTGTGCATCGTGGGCACGCTCACCTGATCGCCGCCGCGCGCTCGCTGGCCGGCGACCGGCCGGTGGTGCTGGTGACGTTCGACCCGCATCCGGCGGCCGTGCTGGGGTTGGCCCGTGACACGGCGGCGTTGAGCACCGTGGACCGGCGGGCCGAGCTCGGGCACTCGCTCGGGGTGGAGGCGATCCTGGTGCTGCCGTTCACGCGCCGGTTCGCCGCGTTGTCGCCTGCCGCGTTCGTCTCGGACGTGCTGGTCTCGGCTTTGCACGCGGAGGCCGTCGTGGTCGGGGTGAACTTCACATTCGGGCATCGCGGTGCCGGGACCGTGGAGACGCTGCGGGAGCTGGGGCTGGAGGCGCTCGGGGTCGACCTGGTGGACGGGTGTTCGTCGACTCGGGTGCGGGAGCTGGTGCGGCGCGGCGAGGTGAGCGCTGCCAACGCCGTGCTGGGGCGGCCGCACCGGGTGGAGGGCGTGCTGTCGGACGGTGTGCTCGCGGTGCCGCCGGGGACCGCGGTGCCGCCGGACGGGCAGTACCTCGGGCTGCGGGACGGACGGCTGGCGCGGGTGATCGTGTCCGGGCCGGTGCTGGTCGAGGGGCCGGACGGGCCCGCGGTGGTCGAGTTCGTGGACCGGCTCTGACCTGAGGACCCTGGCTTCGTCCGATGTGGATTTACCGCCGGCTAACCGTGCCGTCGCACCGTCGACCTGGCGGAGCTGGCGGAGGATCCGTGGCGCTCCGGCACTGAGGGGTCCCCTCATCCGTGTGAAGGTACCCTTCAGCGTCTGCATGAACCCAACTTACTTCTTGCGCGCGGCG